>FR903511.1 GCA_000438075.1 Clostridium sp. CAG:609
TCTATTCTTGAAGCCTCTATTCTTGAAGCCTCTATTCTATTAAAATTTTATCATATTGGTGTTGCTAGTGCAACCCCTTTTTTAAACTTTTTTCAACAATGTTCAAGCAATACTACTTAATTATTTATCACATTTTACACCTTTTTGCAGGGACTTTTTGTTCCAACTTACACCTTTTTGTAACCACTTTTTACCTCAACTTACACCTTTTTGTAACCACTTTTCGATTTTACCCACAAAAAAACATCTTGCAAAATGCAAGATGTCTTTATTTTAAATATTTTTTAAAGTTTTTAAATTCTACTGAATCTTCTAGATCGGTTTTAGCTAAATCTTGAAGTAAAGATTTTTGCCTACGATCTAACTTCGTCGGAGTAATTATATTAATTACTGCATACATATTACCTTTTGTAATACTATTTGGTAATTTAATACCTTTTCCTTTTATTTTTAATTTAGTGTAATTTTGAATACCTGCTTTAATATCTAGAATAATATTTCCATATATAGTTGGTATTTCTTTTTTACAACCTAAAGCAGCATCTGCAATGGTAATTGGAACTTCTAAGTAAATATCCGCTCCATCTCTTTCAAATAATGGATGTTCTTTAATTTTAAATTCTAAGAAAACATCACCCGCAGGTCCACCATTAACACCAGCATTACCTTTTCCAGCAAGTCTTAATTGATATCCTTCATCAACACCTTCTGGTATAGTAACTGTCAATGTCTTTGTTTTATCTACAATACCCTTGCCATGACATACATCACAAACTGTCTCAAAACTCTTACCTGTTCCACGACAATCTGGACAAGTCTTTTGAGTTTGCATATACCCAAATATAGTTTGAGCTTGTTCTAATACTTTACCAGTGCCTCCACAAATATGACATTTCTTTTCATTAAATCCACCTTTACCATGACAAGATGAACATTCACTAGTTAAATTCAATTTAACATCTTTTTCACAACCAAATATTGCTTCTTCGAAAGTTAGATTTAAAACAACTCTGATATCTTGACCCTTTGATGCTCTATTTTGACTACTTCTTCCACGACCAAAATTACCAAAACCACTAAAACCTCCACCAAATAAATCACTTAGGATATCATCTAAATCAATATCTCCCATATTAAATCCTTGGAAACCAGCTCCTCCGGCATTTCCTCCACCATTTTGGAATGCAGCATGACCAAATTGATCATATTGACGTCTCTTTGTTGGATCTGATAAAACAGAATAAGCTTCACCTATTTCTTTAAACTTTTCTTCAGCTCCAGCCTCTTTATTAATATCTGGATGATATTGTTTAGCAAGTTTTCTAAATGCTCTTTTTATTTCTTCATCTGTAGCAGTCTTACTAACTCCTAAGACTTCATAATAATCTTTCTTATCCATAATTTACTCCTTTCCAGTAATTGTAATATCATTAAGTAATAAAGATGGTGCTAAAACACTTAAACTTGATTTAGACAAATCATTACCTATTTCAATTACATTACTAAATACTTCAAATATATTAGTTTGTAAAATAATCATATTTAAACCTTTAATAATTTTACCACTTTTTACATATAAACCTTCAGCTTGAACAGATATATTTCCAGTTTTTTTATCAACTCCAGAATGAAAACCAACTGCTTCATCAATAATAATACCATTATCTAAATCTTTAACTAACTCATCAAATGATTTATTACCACATTTTACATACAAATTATTTACACCATCTGCATTACCAGTTGCATCCTTACCAGTCTTAATAGCATATTCAATATTATTAATTTCCTTAACAAATACTCCATCTTTAACAAGTACTTGTTTAACTTTAATAACACCTTCACTATCAAAATTAGTATTATACACTCCATTCGGAGAATCTTCCACAATAGTTATTTTATCACTAAATATTTTTTTATTTAACTTACCTGCAAATACTGATTCATTTAACATAATACCTTTACTTTGAAATGAACCTGCAAATGTAGTTAAAATACTTTCAACAACATTATTTGTAAGTAATACTTTATATTTATCAGTTTTAACTGATGTACTATTTAACTTAATAAGTAATGTATCAAGTCTTTTTATTAAATAATTTTTAAATTCTTTAAAATTATATTCTTTAGAATAAAAACTTACATATAAAACTCTAGTTAAGTTATTATCTTCAACAGTTATTGATGCTCCATAAGAATCAAAGTAAGCTTCATCTTCCATACTACAATCATTAACTAAATTAGTTATGTAATTTCCACATAAAACGTGAGAAAACTCTGCTTCAATTGACTTAATACATGGATAATCTTTTTTTAAATGATTTAAAGATACCAAATCCTTTTTAACTAAGATATAATCTATATCTTCATCTTTTTTAACCTTATTTTTTATATTACCACTACATAATTTATTACTATTTTTATTATCACTAGTTAAAAATATATCATTTAAAGCCTCAACCAATTCTTTAGTTTTTTTAATATTTTCTGTAACTAACTTAACACATCTATTATCTTTAATGGCTTTAATAATATATGTATCGACATTAGTTATTTGAAATAATTTAACTTTATCATTTAATGTACTTATATTAGTACTATTATTTTTTTCTTTAAATACTTCAATATCCATTCCATATTCTTTACCAAGTAAAATTAAATTATTCACACTTTTCACCTCCAACAAGAATATGACTGACCTTTATTCTTGGCATACCTACATTAACTGGAACATAACCACTAACTGAACCACACATACCTTGACCAAGTTCTAAGTTATCTCCAACCATTAGAACACTTTGTAATATATCTTTACAATTACCTATTAAACTAGCAGACTTAACACATTCACAAACCTTACCATCACGAATCATATATGCTAAATCACAGGCAAAGTTAAAGTCTCCAGTCTCAGGAGAAACACAACCTCCTCCCATCTTCTTAGCATATAAACCTAATTTAATATCTTTAATCATATCTTGAAATTTACTATTACCAGCTTCTAAATATGTATTATTCATTCTAGATGTTGGTGCATACAAATAACTTTCTCTTCTACTACTTCCTGTTGGTGCCATACCCATTTTTCTACTATTTACTTCATCTATTAAGAATCCTTTTAAAACACCATCTTTAATTAAAACATTTCTTTTTGTTTCTCTTCCTTCATCATCTAATCTAGTACTTCCCCATTCATTTTTTAAAGTACCATCATCAACAATATTTACAACTTCACTTGCAATTTTTTTATTTAAATCATGACTTAATACTGAAATACCATCTGCAACAGATGTAGCTTCCATTGCATGTCCACAAGCTTCATGAAATATTACTCCCCCAAAGCCATTTTCAATTATAACAGGCATTTCTCCCCCAATACACAAAACTGCATATAATTTATCAATACCTTCTTTTACCAATGTATCTATTACTTCATCATAATTAATTTTATCAAGTAAGTCTAACCCAGTAGTTAATCCATATGAATAATTTATATTACATGTCTTATCTTTATCTTTAAAGCTTACTATTATAAATAATCTAGTTCTCTCTCTTTGTTCAAAAGTAAATAAACCATTTTCACGTGCAATAGTTACACCTTGTTTATTATTTTGTAAACTAATACTAACTTGATTAATTCTTTTATCTTTACTTCTTATTTTTTTATCCAATAAATTAAATAATGCTTTAACATCTTCATTAGTATAATGTGTCTTACTTAAATTATTATATCTTTTAACCCTATTAAGTGATACATACTTATATGTCTTTTTATTACTTATATTACTACATAATGTATCAATTATTTTATTTATATTTTTATTAGTAAAATCATTAGTTGAAGCATAATAAACATCAGTACCTTTAGCTATTCTTAAACCAACACCATTAGAAAAATTAGTACTATAACTATCTAAATTACTATCTATATAATTAAATATAGTTGTTTTTTTGTCTTCTACATATACTTCAGCAAAATCAGCTCCTGTAGACATCATTGCTTCAAGCATTCTTTCTAACTTATCTTTTTTCATGTATCTCCTTTAAACTGGTAAAAAGAGAGTTAAGACGCTCTCTTTTATCCCTATTATTTTTTTAATTATTTTTCTTCGTATGTGGCATCTTCAACTTTTTCATGGTCACTATCACTACCACTACTTGCTTCTGTATTATTAGCATTATCTTTTGCTGCTTGTTCATAAACCTTAGCTGCTAAATCCATTGCAACTTTATTAAGTTCTTCACTAGTTTTCTTAATTTCTTCAATGTCATTTCCTTCCAATGCTTTCTTAGCAGCATCTAGTTTTTCTGAAGCATTTTTCTTATCATCATCAGTTATCTTATCACCTAAATCAGATAAAGCTTTTTCAGTAGCAAACACAATACTATCAGCATTATTTCTAACTTCAGCTTCCTCTTTACGTCTTTCATCTGCTTCTTTATTAGCTTCAGCTTCTTTCATCATCTTATCAATTTCTTCATCAGATAAATTAGTTGATGATGTAATAGTAATAGATTGTTCTTTATTTGTACCTAAATCTTTAGCTGTAACATTAACAATACCATTAGCATCTATATCAAATTTAACTTCGATTTGAGGAACACCACGTCTTGCTGGTGGCAAGTTAGTTAATTGGAAGTTACCTAAAGTCTTGTTATCACTAGCCATTGGTCTTTCACCTTGTAATACATGAATATCTACAGCAGGTTGATTATCTACAGCAGTAGAGAATACTTGAGATTTACTTGTTGGAATAGTTGTATTTC
>FR903512.1 GCA_000438075.1 Clostridium sp. CAG:609
TAATATCACATTTTTTTAAATTTGACAAAACTTAGATAATCACACAAGTTTTTCTTTATAAAGAAAAAACGAGTTAATTTCGTTTAATTTCTTGAACTCGTTTTAATATAGATAAATCTTTTTCACTATAATTTATTTTTCCATTATATATTGTTTTATAATACTTTAATATTTCTTCGATACCTGTAAGTCCCTTTTTTAAAAGGCTTATTACTTCTTCTTCACTCTTTTGATAGAAAGATGCTATATCTTTAACTGAATATGCTTTACCATTATATAAACCTAAACTTAAGCCCACGATCATTCTACAATCCATTGGTAACATTTTAATTATTTCGGGTAGTAAATCTTTTTTAACTTGAGCTTTAATGGATATTTGAGTATCCCCGATTTCTATTTCACTTTCCGTTAAATCCATATTTCTTCTTATTACTTTTCTCTTCCAAGCTTTAAGAAGTGCAAATAAAACATTCTTTTCATTAGTTGTTAAATTTGTTCCATCATAAATACTCATTCCATCAAATCCAAAAGCTTTCACGATTATTTCATAACTTTTTGTTAATTTATTTTGACTATTCATTAACCATTCAACATCTTCACTATTGATATTTAAAATACCCATTAAAGTTTTATTTTGATAACCTGATCTTTCAATTAAATCATCCTGAGCAAACATTTTCTTAAGTTCCATCACTATATAATCTATTTTTTCCATAACTGGAATAGATAACTCTTCTTCTTTAAGACGATGATTAAATTTATTACCAAACATTTTCTTTAAGAATATATATTTTGGATCATCCTTATCTATATCTTTTAAGTAACATTCAATACACTCTGCTGGTAAGTTAGATATTTCGCTGATATTTTTGTTAACATATTTTTTCTTTAGTTTTGCTCTTTCAGTTGTGCACTTTATAATGTAGTTATGGAATAATTTTATTTCATGAGTTGTTACTAATTCAGATGTATATACTTCATTAAAATTCTTACCAAATAATAGTAATAGTATTTCATACATTTTAGTACTTTTATCAAGTCTTGATTTATATATTTCAAAATCTGGATATGTATAACCTAGAATATTTATTAATTTTTTACCACTATACATATTATCAACATTAAATGGTGCTGAATTATTATTAATGTATTCACTTACACTACTTTTAGCAAAACCACGTAATTTACGTAAGGCTTTAACTTCGATTTGTCTTACTCTTTCACGAGTTACACTTAGTTCTGCTCCGACTTCTTCAAGAGTTTTTACTTTGCCAGAGTTAAGTCCCCATCTTTCTTCGATTACATACTTTTCACGTTCTGTTAAAACAGTTAACATTTCTCTTACTTGTTGTTTGTTATCACTTCTAAATACTAATTCTTCTGGTGATTTTTCTTTGCTTGCAATAAAGTTACCTAATGTTGCATTTTCATCTTCATCTTGATTATGAACTTTACTATCTAGGGAAACTGGTTCAACATCAAGTGTGAATACATCACGAATTCTATCTACAGTTATTCCATCAAGCATTTTTTCTAAATCTTCTACAGTTGCTTCGCGATGATATTTATTATAAAACTCTTCACGGGCTTTATTAACATGATATGATAGTTCTGTAAAATGAACTGGTTGACGAACAACTCTAGATTTATCTGCGATGGCTCTAGTTACATTTCTTCTTATACTAGCGTAAGCATATGTTGAAAATTTATAACCACGATTTATTTCATATTTTTCTACTGCTTTGATTAAGCCAATATTTCCTTCATTTACTAAATCAAGAAATTGCATACCTTGAGGATGATATCTTTTTATTGCAGATATAACTAATTTTATGTTTCCTTCGACGATACTATTTCTATAGAATATTGCTTTCTTTTCATACTTTTCTTTTTCTTCTTTTTTACTAGATTCTTGAGCTTTTTTTAAACATTCAGTATACTTTGCGAGATATTCTATTGTTTTTTCTTGAGTAAATGATTCAAGTCTTTTTATATCCTGCCAATATAATTTTTCACTATCTGATGTATTCATCATAGCTTCATCATCAACAATAACTGGTTCATTTAATAAATTATTAATTAAAGCATATGAAACTAATACAGTAGAACAATCTTCCCCATATTTTTTAATTATTTCATCTTCTGTCATTGTTTTTTTAATAAACTTTTGTAAAAATTCATTTACTATTTTACTTTTAGATATGATTTCTTCAAGTTCTTTTATTGTTAATTCATTATACTTATATAAAGTATTTTGTTTGGCAGTAATTTCTTTTTCCCAGTTTACAATAATTTCATTAATATTTTTTTCCATAATCCACCTCTTTTTAGATATACTATTGTATCACTTTTTTATAATTTTACAAGTCTTTATAATGATTTTATTAAAGTATTTAGTTCTTTTTGTGATTCTAAATCTTTAGTATTTAAAATATTCTTTATGTAAATTATACCATTTTTGATTCTTGTTTTAATTTCATATGCTGGTAAATTTAGTATTAAACTTAGTTCATCAACTGTGTATTTTTTACCATCATAGAAACCAAGATATAAATCAAGTGCTAATCTATAATTTATTGGAATATCTTTTACTAGTTCTTTTATTTTTTCATTTAATTTACTATTAGATTTTTCTTCTTCAAAGTTATATTTATTAATGATGGTTATAAATTTTTCTTCTTCAGTATTTGATAAAGTATTTAAATAACCTATATTTAAGTTGTTACCAAATGCTTTTTTTAATATTTCAAGTTCTTCTTTATTAAATTTAGTTAAGTCCATTGTTTTAATTAAATCATGATATCTCTTTTTATAATATACACTTTGTTTATGCAACTTTTCCTTTAAATTCTTTAGTGTTATTTGCATACTTATTATTTTTGTATCATAATAACGCGGAGCTATATAAGTACTTGATAAATCATCTTTATAACAATCCATTAATGTTTTATAATATGTTGCTTTTTTATTAAATAATGTTTTGATATGTTCAAATTCTTCATTACTTAATTCAAGATATTCTTGCAATGTTTTATTTTCAAAACTTGTCTTTAGTTTATTTTTTTCAATAGATAAGTCTTTTTCTTTTTTAATTAATTTAGTTAAACTAATACGTAAGATTTTTAAATCATTTGAACTTGCATTCTTATTATTATAGATATCTGTTAGATTTTCTCCGAAGAACTTAGTTAAGATATTTGATTTATATTCACTCTTTTGTCTATTTTCTAAAAAGTAATAATATTCTTCATCAGTTAAGTTAAGTACTTGTTGTAAGGTTTTTCCTTTTATTTTTCTTGCATCAGGTATTACTTCATTTATTAATTCTTTTAAAATATTATCAATTTCATTACTTTGGATTAAATATCTTTTTGTTAAATTTGGACCGAATGTATCAATCATTAATCTATATTTTTTGGAGTCAGTTCCAAGTTCTTGTAAATAAAATAAAACATTTTCTAAAGTATCACCGATGATATCTGGAAGTATTTTTCCTTCATAAAAACTTTTAGCATTTTTCTTTATATCAAGAGTTTTAATTAGTAAGTTTACATCAATATTTTTATTATCAAAATTAGCTGGATATAATATATTTATACCAAACACTAATGAAAGGTTTGTGTATTCTAGTGATGTATGATCTAATTTAATTAATTCATCGAACTTTCTACGTGATATTATTTCAAGTAGCCTTTTTCCTTGATATTTAGTTTTAAAGTTTGTTTCTATAAATTGAGGATTTAAATACTTAAAGTTATCACGAAGATTCTTAACTATTTCTTTTAATGGACTTTTTGTATATAACTTAATATTTATTGGTTTACTTAAGTCATTTCCACATATTCTTTGTAGTGTTTCTTTGTCTATATCACTTAAATAGTTAAATGCTTTATTAATATCTGTTTTATTTCTTTTAAAATATTCATGAATTGTAACAAAGGCTTTTTTTCCTGCATATCTTCTTCTTAATTTTTTTATTATTTTATCTTCGATTTGTCTTACTCTTTCACGAGTTATACCTAAATTTTCTCCGATTTCTTTTAAAGTCCAGTCTCTGCCATCAACAAGTCCATAACGGTATGTTATTATTAACTTTTCTTTTTCATTTAATGTATCAAGTAGTTTTTTAATTGTTTCTTTATTTATTATATCTTCTTCAAATTCACCACTTGCTACGATATTATAATTATCTAAACTATGAGAATCATCTTCATCTAATTTATCATCTAATGAGACAATATTTACAGTTTGTTCTTCGATTCTTTTAATTTTTTCAAGATTAAGTCCTAACATATCAACTAATTCTTCTTCACTTGGTTGATGTCCATATACTTTTTGATAATCTTCCACTACTCTTTTGTATTTTAAATATTCTGCTTGTGAATGAATTGGTATTTTAATCATTTTACCATTTTCTTTTAAGTATCTATTTATTTTTTGATTAATCCAGAAACTTGCATATGTTGTAAATTTTGTTTTTAAGTTGGTATCAAATTTTTCTACAGCTTTGATTAATCCGATGTTACCTTCAGCAATTAAATCTTGAACTGGTATTGTTGTACTTCCATATTTATTGGCAAAATACACTACAAGACGAAGGTTACTAGAAATACATATATCACGATGATAAATAGCGTTATTATAATAGGTTTTATCATTTGTATTGTTAAATAATGCTATATTTTTATGATGTTTTCTGATATGATAAAGTATTGTTTCATTATCTAGTATTGGGTAAGTCTTTATTTCTTGAAGATACATCTTTAAACTAGAGTTAACACTAATATTATCTAGTTTATAATCTATTGCTTCATCACTAATTTTTCCCTTTAAAACACAATAGAAAACTAAAATCTCTGCTTCTTCTTCACTATACATCTTTCTTAATTTTTCTTCAGTTACAATTGGCATATGACTAAAGAAGCTTTCTAAGTAATTTGTTATAATACTACTTTCTTTTGTTAATTCATCAACTATGTCTAAAGTATCTTTATCACTATCTTTAATATATGACAAAAGTATTTTTAAACTCATGTTTTTATTTATAATTTCTTGTTCAATTTTTGCAATAATTTCTTTCATATTCCCCCCTGGGTAGCTATTATATCATATTTTTTAAAAAAAATATATATAATTTTAATAAAGAGGTATTGATATGTTTTTAAATTTACTTAATATAATAAAGGATATGTTATTTTTTACAGGATCTTACTCAAATAATGTTTTTTTAGAACCACTTTCACCGGAAGAAGAAGAAAAAGCTATAAATGATATGCTTAATGGAAGTGTTGATGCTAGAAATAAATTAATTGAACATAACTTAAGACTTGTTGCTCACATTGTTAAAAAGTTTGATGTAAAAGAAGAAAATACAGATGATTTAATAAGTATTGGTACTATTGGGTTAATCAAAGGAATCGATACATATAAAAATAATAAGAAAACTAAGATAACTACTTATGCTGCAAGATGTATTCAAAATGAAATACTTATGTACTTTCGAAGTAATAAAAAATATGGTCCAACGGTATCTTTAAATGATGCTATCGGACATGATAAGGAAGGAAATGAAATTAATTTAATTGATGTAATCAAAGATAATGATACAACTTTATTTGAAAAACTTGATTTAAAAAATAATATTATGTTATTAAAGAAGTATTTGAAGCTTTTAAAAAAACAAGAAAGAGATATTATAATTAAAAGATATGGTCTTAATAATAAAAAAGGTATGACACAAAAAAAAATAGCAAAGGAGCTTAAAATATCAAGAAGTTATGTTTCAAGAATAGAAAAAAGAGCTTTGACTAAAATGTTAACTGAATTTATTAAAAATAAAAATATCGATTAAAAAAAGAAGATAATTTTTTAAAAATTGAATAAGTCAATAAAAAGTGGACA
>FR903513.1 GCA_000438075.1 Clostridium sp. CAG:609
ACTTTGAAATCTTTATATTTAGAATTATACATGGTATACTTTTATTAGTACGAGGAGTGATATAGGTGAAATTATTTGATGAAATAAAATGAATAATATATTAAAGATATAAATGTTAATGATAAACAAAAAATAAGAATTAAGATGTAAAAGAAAGATTATATGATACAGAAAATACATTCGAGATTCAGAAATGTAGGTAAAAAGGAGCAATATAATGTATTCTAAAAATGAAGAGGAAATATTTAAAATTTTAAATAGTAATACCCGTGGATTAGATAGTAAAGAAACTGAGAAAAGGTTAAAAGATTATGGACAAAATATTATTCTAAATAAAAAGAAAAAGATTTGGATTTTAAGATTTTTAAAACAATTTAACGATACCATGATCATCATATTATTGGTAGTTGCACTACTTTTATATTTTTATGGATATTTTTATTCTCACGAGTATACTGATACTATTGTCATACTTTTTGTAGTTTTTATAAATGCAATTGTTGGATTTATACAAGAAGAAAAAGCTACTTTAGTATTAAAAGATTTAAAAAAATATGAAAACAGCACTTGTAAAGTTAGAAGAGATGATAAAATAATAGTAATAAATACCAAAGAATTAGTTCCAGGAGATATAATATATTTAGAATCCGGAGAAACTGTTCCTGCTGATATTAGAATACTTTCATGTGAAAGTTTAAAAGTAGATGAATCAGCATTAACTGGAGAAAGTGTTCCAGTACAAAAAAGTTCAGATGTTTTAAAAAATAACTTAATTCTTCAAGAACAAAAAAATATGTTATTTTTAGGAACTAGCATTACTAATGGAAAAAGTACTGGTATAGTTGTAAGTACTGGAAAAAATACTGAGATAGGTAAGATTGCATTATCACTTAATGAAATTGATAGAATAGAAACACCATTACAATTAAAAATAAAAGAACTTTCTAAAAAAATTACATTTATAGTATTTATTATTTTAATTTTTATATTTATTTTAGCTTTAATTAATAAATATACAATACTTGAAATTATAATGCTATGCTCATCACTCGCGGTTGCTGCTATACCTGAAGGACTTCCAACTGTAATTACAATAACATTATCCGTTGGAATATCTAATTTAGCAAAGAAGAAAACAGTAGTAAAACAAATGCAAGCTGTAGAAACACTTGGAGCAATAGATATTATTTGTTCTGATAAGACAGGTACTATAACGCAAAATAAAATGACTGTTAAAGAAGAATATGTAATAGATGAGAATATGCTTAATTATATATGTGCTCTTTGTAATGATGGCCTTATTTATGAAGATAAATATGTAGGTGATCCTACAGAAACTTGTTTATATGAATATCTATATAATAAAAAAATCGATTCTCTTAAATTGAGAAAAAAATGCGAGAGAATATTAGATATACCTTTTGATAGTGATAGAAAGATGTTTACTACTTTAAATAAAATTGATAATGATGTATATATATTATGCAAAGGTAGTATGGATTCTTTAATTGAAAAAGTAAATCTATCTAAGATTGAAAAACAACAAATTTTAGATAAAGTTAAGAATTATTCTAAAAATGCTTTAAGAATTTTAGGGTTTGCTTATAAAAAGTTAGATTATATACCAAAAGATATTAAAGAATTAGAAAAAGAGGAAAATGATTTATCTTTTGCTGGTATTTTAGGAATAATAGATCCACCAAGAGAAAGTGTTAAAAAAAGTGTTATTTTATGCAAAAATGCTGGTATTAGACCAATAATGATTACAGGAGATTCTATAGATACTGCAACTGCTATTGCAAAAAATGTTGGAATTATAGATAATGATAATGAAGCAATACTTGGGAGTGAACTTGATAAATATAATGATGAAGAATTAAAAAATATTGTTAAAAGGTATTCTGTGTATGCAAGAGTAAATCCAGTTCATAAAGAAAGAATTGTTTTTGCACTTCAAAATAGCGGAAAAATTGTAGCAATGACTGGGGATGGAGTAAATGATGCTCCAGCTATTAAAGATGCTCATGTTGGTATTGGAATGGGTATTACTGGTACTGATGTTACAAAGTCTGCATCAGACATAGTCTTAATGGATGATTCTTTTTCAACAATAGTTGTGGCAGTTGAAGAAGGAAGAAGAATATATAATAACATTAGAAATAATATTGTATTTTCATTATCAAGTAATTTTGCTGAAATATTTACTATTATTATAGGACTACTTACTAAAACAACGATTTTATTACCAATTTATATTTTATTTATTGATTTGGTAACTGATTCTATTCCTAGTATATGTTTATCTTTTGAAAAGAGTGAAGATAGCATAATGAATAAAAAACCAAGAGGCATTAATAAACCATTATTTACACCATTTATAAAATCATGTATCGCATCTTCAGCTATCATTGAAACTATATTTGTAGTTCTCACTTACTTTATTAGTTTAAAAATGTATGGGCAAGAAACAGCTATGTCTTTAGCACTTCTTTCAATGGTAGTACAGGAGATAGCTTATTCTATATCTTGTAGAAACTTAAAAGAGTCAGTTGTTAAACAGGGATTGTTTTCTAATAAAGCAATGAACTACGGATTACTATTGATATTTTTAATTGAACTCATAGTGTTTGTTACACCTATTGGTAAATTAATAAGTATAACATCAATAGATATTAGTTTGATATTAATAGTATTCTTAATAAACTCTATGGCAATATTTATTTACGAATTAATTAAGCCATTTTTAGTAAAATGGTTTAAAGATTAGAATATAAAAAATTGTAAGTATGCATTTGAAGTTATAATTACTATTTGTCTTTATAAATAGTAATTTATTAGTTTATTATGCATTGGGAGATGTAGAAAAATTTGGAGTTTTTTCCAAAGGCGGACACTATGGTAAAAAAAGTAGAAAAAATATCTAATGAGATGCTGTAAGATAGATATGAATTAATAACAATATCTAAAAATAATATAGAGAAAGATAAATAGTAATTTGTCGAGGAGGTAAATTTATGGGTCTGTTTAGTAAAAATGATAAAGGAAAAATTACTAAAAAATATTCAGATGGTAGTTTTGAAAGAATTTTTAAGGATGGTACAAAAGAAAAAGTTAGAGCAACAAAAAAGGGTTGTTTATGATTTCTTAAGACTTGATGAAGTTAAGGGTAGTATATGGGAATCTAAAGAATAATATCAAAGAAAGCACAAAAAGTTTTGGAAATAAAAATTACATTTTATTTCTTAGAAAATGATTTTAGCATAAATAATAATCATTATAATTATTAAAAAAAGAGAAAGCTCAGATTTAGTAAAAAAGGAGAATTGTTATGGGATTATTTGGAAATTCAAAAAAACAAAACGAAAGAAAAAAATTAAAGAGTAAAGTTGACAGATTAATGAAATCGTATAGTAAAGAGAAAATTGATGGTGATACATATTTAAAAAAGATGATGGATTTAACAAGTTCTTATCAAAAGAAAAAAAAGTAAATGTAAATTTAAATATTAGAGAAGTCTTATTATAAATTTAAGTACAACTTACTTTAGTAATGGAGGTAGTTATTATGAATATATTTAACACAAAAAAATCAAAGGAAGAATGGCAAAGAAAAATTGAAGAAAGTTATCAAAGAGGAAGAAATGATGCTGAAGATGAATTTTTATCTAAAAAAAGTAAAATAGAAATAGATGAAAAAGATTTGAAAAAAATGACTGAAAAAGAATTATTAGTAGAAATAATAAAGTCGTTAAATATACAAAACAAAAGAACAGATAATTTGAATTCAAAAATATCTTTTGTTATGGATTATAAAATGATTTTTAAAGAAATGAATAAAATAACAAATGAAATATATGACAAAGAGAAAATTTTATGTGAAAATATTTTGGAAAGTCAGGCTCAAATATCCGAATTCAAATGTGATGTTGCAAATATAAAAACTCACGTACAAGAAATAAATGGATTACTTTCTATAATTAACTCTGCAAAAAGTGAACTCTCTAATATTTCATTAGAAATAGAAAATATTGTTCCAAAATTAAAAAAAGGATGTAATAGTTTAGAAAATATTGCTGAAAATATGAATGATACAATTTTAAAATATAAAGATAGTCCAGTTGAATTAATCAATAGAATAGATAAAAAAATTGGAATTGAAGATAAAGATATTGAATTTAAAAGCATAATTTCTAGTTTAGAAGATATAGAAAACAAAATATGTGATATAGAAACAAAATTGAATTCAGAATCAGATGATAGCATGAGTTCAAAAATTAGTGATATGGAATATAAGGTTAATACTGCATTAGATCAGTATGGATTTGGAAGCTTATATAGTAAAATTAATGAACTAGATATGAAACTAGATTCTATAGAGTCAAAAATAAATAACAATGATTTATATTAAAATACAAGTATTAAAAGATTACTTTATTTGTTTATAAAGTGGAGTACCATTAATACCTTTTATATTCGATAAATTTATTGTTATAATTGCTAATTCTAATTGATTACTTTTAAATCTATCATTATCTTTTATAGGTATTATTCTTATTAAATCTTTCCAAGTTTTACCTAAAATATTTTCTTTATTGTAGATGTTTGTAATTTTTTTGTGGCTTTTACCTTCTAAATCTTTAAATGATATTTTTATTTTAAAGGTATTTACATAAGTATCGTCACATTCATCAAACATTAAATATTTATTATTCTTAATAATGATGATATGTGGCATAACATAAGCAACATTGGTACCTGTTATATTTTTAATTGAACCATTATTTATAATTGGAGTAGTATTAGTAAATCTTCCAATCATCTCAATTTATCTTTTTAATTTATCACTTATTTTTAATTCTTTTGTTTCTATATTTAACATAAAATCAACTCCTTTACATAACAAAAAAACTAACTATTTCTAGTTAGTATTTATTACTCTCAGAAGTTAATTTCCGAGTTTCCTATCAATCTGGAGCGATAACAAAGGTTATTCGAAATTCCTAATAGTAAAAGTTGATAAACAACTAACCCCTAAAATAATGATACCATATTTTATAAAAATATTAAAGTAATTTTGAAAAAGTTGATTGTAAGTATTTAAAATAAACTTAAATTATGGTATTATAATAATAGATTTGTATCATTTATTATGATACTTTTTCTTTGTAAAAAATTAGGAGGATTTATGGCTACAGTAAATGGTTATTTGACATCATTACAATCGGATTTATATGTTAATGGCGCAGAAAAAGATAAAATAAAAACATCAATAGATGCTATATGTACTAGACTTGGATATTATTTTGGAAATCCAGAGCATAACATTCATAAGATCATAAAAAAAGATATTTTCGGTTCTTATAGCAGAGATACTATGCTTTCAAGAAAATATGATGAAGATTCAGATATTGATTTAATGGTTATTTTTGAAGATGCTAATGAATACACACCACAAACATGTTTGAATTGGTTAAAGGGGTTTGCTGATTATTGGTATCCCAACTCATTAGTTAAACAATCATTGCCTACTATAGTTATTGAATTACAAAATATAAAATTTGAACTAGTTCCTGCCTATAAAAATGATTATGGTAATTTATATATAGCAAAAGATAGTTCCAATTGGCAATATACAAATCCTAAAGATTTGAATGATAAAATGAACAAATTGAATGGAACTACAAATTATGAGTTTAAAAGAATTATTAGAACAATTAAATATTGGAATGTAAAGAAAAATTACAGAAGATATAAATCATATTCTTTGGAAAAATATTTAACAGAAAAGTTTGAAACTTCATATTTATATTGTAATAATCAATTTGATTATTTAGATTGGGCTTTTTTTCATTTAGGAAATTACAGTACAAATGATGATTATATAAGCAATAGAATCAAAACTGCAAAAGATAATATTGAATTAGCACAAAAATATGAAAAAAATTATGATTACGATTTGGCTATAGAATGTATTAAAAGAGTAATTCCAAAAACATAAGAGAGAGGTGCAAAATGAATGAAGAAAGAAAAGATGAAGTTCAAGAACTTTATGACAAATGTAATAAAATCTCAAACTATTCCGATTTGTTGTTTTTGGTCAACATAGCCATTTCATTTATACTAATATTCAATTTTAAGTATAGGGACATATTTGTAGTTACAAGTTTATTGCTTAATATTGGATATGTAATACTTGTAAATGTAAATGAAATATATTTTAACAACCTTGCTGAAAATGAAAGAAGAAAGTCACTTTTAAAAGAATCTTTTGATGTCAATACTACATTAAGAGATACAAATAAATACTATAATAATGAAGCAGAACCATCTATTGAAAAATTGGGACTAAATTGTTATGAAAGTGCATTTTTTACAAATAAGGTAGTAAATAAAATGCTTCCAAAAAATATATTTAAAATATGTATTCTTGTAATACTATATGTTATTTTAATGATAAATATAGAAAATATGGATTTGCTATTAGTTATAACTCAAACTTTATTTTCTGCAGAAATATTATTCTATTTTATAAAATTGTGCTATTATAAATTTCAATTAGATAAGGTATGTAGAGAGTTTCAAAACATTTTTTTAGTAGTAGGTTTAAAAAATAAAGATGCTAACGTACTAATTTTAGATGCTACTATGGATTATGAGTGTCTAAAAAGTTATTGTAAGATTTTAACATCTAGTAAAATATTTTTTAAAAACAACGAAGCTTGGTCAAAGGAATGGAACAAGATTTTAAATAAAATAAAAAAGAAGCAGGATAAGGATAACAATGAATAAGTATTATGACAGATTAAATGATGAAGTTAAAGAATATTTTAGTATTTTATCACCGGAATTTCCAGAGTGGTTATTAGAATATATTGATACTCCTGAAATGGAGAGAATTGGAAAAATAAGTATGAGTTGTGGAACTGATTATTCCAAATGTTTCAATGTAAGATATTAGTATTCTAATTTAGATCATAGTGTCGGTGTTGCACTTATAATATGGAATTTTACTCACGATAAAAAGCAAACATTAGCTGGTTTATTTCATGATATAGCTACACCTGTATTTAAACATTGTATAGACTTTATGAATGGTGATTCAGAAACTCAAGAATCCACTGAAGAAAAAACATCTGACATTATTAGAAATTCTTCAAAAATAATGAGTTTGTTAAAAAGAGATGGTATAAAATTAGAAGAAGTGGATGACTATAAAATTTATCCTATTGCGGATAATGATACTCCAAAATTATCTGCTGATAGATTTGAATATACATTTGCAAGTGGCTTAACTTTTTTTAGAGTTTGGGAATTAGATAAAATTAGAAAAATGTATAATAATATTGTAGTAACTACAAACGAAGATGGCATACAAGAACTTGCTTTTAAAGATAAAAAAGTTTGTGAAGAATATATAGATACAATTTCAAAATTATGGCCTGATGGATAAGTGATAAAGATAGAACTGTAATGCAATTTTTAGCAGATATGTGTAAGTCAATGAACAATGCTGGTTATTTAACAATAGAAGATCTATATACACTTTCAGAACAAGAAATAATTGATAAAATTTTAACTTGTGAAGATAAATACTTATCAGATACTTTTAAGTTATTCCAAGATGCTGATACTGTTTATAGAAGTGCAACACCTGCTGATGAAAAATATTGTGTTAATATAAAATCTAAAAAACGATATGTTGTACCATTGGTTCAAACTGATGATGGAGTTGTTAGAATAAATCAGATATCGGAAACTGCAGCCAATCAAATTACAAAGTATTTAAATTATCCAAAAGGTGGATATTATACATATTTTGATTTTCAATTCATACCTTACGAAGAAGTAGTTACTAAAAAACTTATTAAGAAAGACAATGTTTAGTAGGCATTGTCTTTCTCATTTTCAATATTATGTATATATTTTTTAGTATGGTATTTTGTAATTTTAAATATTCAATTTTAGTACCAATTGCTCGTTCATCTTCAAAGTAACCAAGATAGCGAAATTTATTTTTAACTTTAATTAAACATTCAATATTTTCTTCTAGTGTCTTAGCAATATTCTCAATAATATATTCTTCTTTTTTAGGTTTTGGTTCTTCTTTAACTTCGGTGTAAATGGTAAAATAAAATGTAGGAACTCGGTAAATTAATTTGTCGGTTTTGAGTTCATCAATCATATTGATTTTCTTTTTAATTATTTTAATCACATCACACCTTTCTTAGCAATAACGCACAAAAAAATCAATCTTTTCAGATTGATTTAATCATTAACGTCACATTAGTGCGACGATTTTATTTTATGGAGCAATACCAAAGGTTATTCAAAACTCCTAATAGCAAAGTTGATAAACAACTAATCACTATAATTATAATTATTAACGTCTTCCATTTTTTTTTGATTCCTCTAAATAACCAGCATTTGTTAATAATGTCTTTATTCCTTCAATATCTGCATATTTAATATAATATGGTACATTTTTATTGTCTGTTGCTGCTAAATCATAAGCTGAATTAAATGCTTGATAAACATTAGCTAGTGTAACTAGAGCTTTTTGATATATTGGGCTATCTTCTTTATATTTTACTAAATCTAAAGTTAGTATTTTCATAGCCATATCTAATTTTTCTAATACTTGTTCCATTATATCCCTCCTAAAACCATTATAGCACATATTTCAGTAATTCACACAATTTTCTTTAAATAATCTTCTAATTCATTGATTTTAATTTTATTACCGAAGTTTTTGATATAAACATCATTAGAATAATTAAAAACAAGAAACATTATATTATTGATAATTACTTTGTGAGGTTCAACATAAACCAAATTAGATTTCTAATACTTCCATTTATAAATGTAGGAGTAGTATTACAAAAATCGCAAATAAATTCTAATTTCTTTTTAAGTGATTCATCAATAGGTATTTCTTGCTTGATAATATTAATCATAAACACCATCCTTTCTTTAGGTTGATTTCTTTGTAAGACACAAAAAAATCAATCTTTCGATTGATTCTATATATCAAGTTCAAACTAAATAGTTCGAACAGATTCGTCAATGGAGCAATGACATGGGTCATTTGCGAAAAAGTAGAAACAAGTAATCGATTAAATCAATCTATTAATAGTATAACATATTTGTTTATTTTAATAACGTTATAATTATATTTTTATCAACAAGTTTAAGATTTATTCTTCGCCATATTCTTTAACTCTTGTATTTACTCCATCAATAATTTTATATTGCCTATGTTTATTTTTATTTACTTTTTTTAAAATTTCGTTTTCTAAATCTACATTTAAAATCTCTGATAATCCAAGCAAATATATTACTACATCTGCAATTTCCTCTCCTACGTCTGTTTGTTTTTTTCTCCAAGCTTCATATGCTTCTGCCATTTCACCATAGGTTAAGCAAAATTCTTTATTAATATCTGTTACATTAAATCCCTTATTCAATTTATTTTTATAAATATCTTTTTGTAATTGTTTTAAATCTATCATTTATTCTTCCTCCAATACATCATTTATTATTTTTCTAATTTCTAGTATTCTTTTATTCATAAAATTTGGGTGATCCTTGAACCATTTTATATTAAGCGGAGAAGGATGTGGTAGTACTATAGCTGGTTTTCCATTTATGTAATTATCTTTAAAAATTAATTCATTAAAATTTTCTTTTGGAAAAAACACTTTTGCTGATTTTGCACCAATTATTATATAAATTTTGTTATTAATATATTCTAGTTCTTTTCTTATCCAAGTTTCATAACAAATCTTTGGCGGTATTTTATCATTTCCATTTTTATCTTTTCCTGGATAGCAATGAGCTAGAGCTGCAATATAAAAATTGTTTGGATTATAAAACGTGTCATCATCTATCATATACCACTCATATTTTAGTTTCTTCCCACTTTGATCTGTAAATGGTTTTAATGTTTCATGAACGGTAGCAGATGGAGCCTGACTTATTTGAACTATCTTTGAATTGATATTTCCTAAAAAGATAGGATGTGGTTGAAATCCAAACTTATCTTTACAAATTTCACATTTTTTAATATTTTCTATTAAATCATTAAATTCTTTTTCCATATCTTTTTCTGTACTCCTCAATATTGCTAATTACTTCATCAAATATATACTCAATAGGTTGCATTCCATTAACATGTATTAGGTTATTCTCATTTATAATAGACAAATATGCATTTCTAACTTTTGCTAAGTGTTCAGCAGACGCTTTAATATTAAATTTTGTATCAGTATTTCTCCTAATAGATTCCTCTGGTGTGATATCAATAAAAAATCCAAGATCAGCCTTTGGAAAAATTGAATTGATGTTGGCCACCCAATTCTTATCTACACCCTCAGCCATGCGATAAGCTAAGGCTGAAGGCACATATCTATCAAACAACATTATTTTTTCTTTAAAATCGTCATTAGTAATATTTTTCATTCTTATATATCTATCAGTTGCAAATAAATAAGCCTTCAAAATTGGATCTAATGTTCCTGCTTTTGCCATTTGTTTTAATTCCTTACCAATATTTGTTTCAAACTCTTTTGAAATTTCTACTGGAATATCTAATTTCATATAATATTCTTTTATCATTTGGACTAACGTCGTTTTACCACAATTATCTCATCCTTCAAAAATTACTAACATAGTATATCATCTCCTATATTTAATTATACCATAATTTCAACATATTTTGAAACTAAATTTAAACATCCAAGATTCATCCAACATATCTAGTATATATCCAACAGTTGGAAGTAAAATAAAACTTCGCAAACCATTTAATTAATTGATTTAAATAAAAAGTATGGTAGAATTCTTCCATATTTTTAACTTAATTTTGCAAGTGCAAAATAAGAAATGATAGAACAACTATTCCTATATTTATATAGAATAAATTAGGGCAGTGCTATCATTCTCTTTATCCTGCTTATTATTTACTTACTTATTTTTCATTAATTATCTCTTTAATAGTAGGTCTAAATAATAATCCAAATGTTATATCTTTACCTTTAAATAAATTTAAATCTATTATAGGTATCACTTTCAACAATTCATAATTATCTGGTATTGCAGAATCGAATATTGTCATACCATTTTCAGTTCTATCTCCCTTATCTTCACGATATTCAATATCAAAATATTCTCTTAAATAACCCAAATATTTATTTACTTGTTTTCTTTTCATTGGTGAAGATACTAAAACCATTTCTTGTTTATGATTAACTTCAAATGGTAATTTATAATCATAAGCACCAACTTGTGTTAATTTAACTGCTTTATCAATAAAACTACTTCTAAAGTTTATTTGCTTAATATTTAAACTACCTGTATCAGTTTTATCAATCACAATATTATCTATATATTTTGATATAAATTGTTGTTTTTCCTCTTTCGTTTTTATATCCCATTCAAATTTATAAAACTCTTTTTC
>FR903514.1 GCA_000438075.1 Clostridium sp. CAG:609
GATAAGTGGACATTAGTAGGTACGAATAGTGATGCATCAAAAGATTATAGAGCAGCCACAAGTGTCAATTGGATGTACATGGGGCTAATAGAATGGACTATTTCCCGTAATGCGGGCTATTCGAACAATGCGTTCTTTGTGTATGACACTGGTTACGTGAACAACTACCTTGTTGGCTACAATGCGTACGGGGTTCGGCCAGTCTTCAATCTCTCATCTTCTGTTAAATTTTCTTCAGGTGATGGTACTTCTAGTAATCCAATTAGATTGGAACTTTAAAAATTATAATTATAAAAGTTATAAATGACACTTTTTTTTACTTGCAGTAATAAGTAAATAGTATTTACTTATTACTTAGTTTTTGATAAAATAATGGTAAGAAAGGAAGTAATTATGAATTGGATATTTTGGTTAATACTTGTTATTATATTATCTGTATTAGAAGCTGTTACTGTTAATTTGGTTTCTATTTGGTTTGTTATAAGTGGTATAATTACAATGATTTTATCATTTATTATAACAGATACAGCAGTTTTATCTAGTATATTTGTTATACTTGGTATATTGTTTTTAATCATAACTAGACCTATTGTTGCTAAGTTAAGAAATAGTAGTAATGATAAAACTAATTTAGATAGAATAATTGGTATGGAAGGTGTTGTTACTTTAGACATTACTAAAAATAGTGTTGGTGAAGTGAAAGTTGATGGAAAAAGATGGAGTGCTGTATGTAAGAAGAAATGTTTAAAAGGTGATACAGTTATAGTGGAAGCAATTGATGGTGTTAAATTAATAGTTAAGAAGGAGAGTGATTAGTTATGCCAGGAATTTTAGTTGCAATATTAGTTATTATTATAGTTTTGATTATCCCAAATATAAAGATTGTACCTCAATCAATGTGTTATGTTATTGAAAGATTAGGTTCATATTATACAACATGGGAACATGGACCACATTTTAAAATACCTTTTATAGATTCTATATCTAATAAGGTTACATTAAAAGAAATAGTTAAAGATTTTGCACCACAACCAGTTATTACTAAAGATAATGTTACAATGCAAATTGATACAGTTGTATATTTTCAAATAACTGATGCAAAACTTTATACTTATGGTGTTGATTATCCAATTAGTGCTATTGAGTCTTTAACTGCAACAACACTTAGAAATATTATTGGAGAACTTGAACTTGATCAAACTTTAACTAGTAGAGATATTATTAATACTAAAATGAGAGCAATATTAGATGAAGCAACAGACCCATGGGGTATTAAAGTTAATAGAGTGGAAGTTAAAAATATTTTACCACCTAGAGATATTCAAGATGCAATGGAAAAACAAATGCGTGCTGAACGTGAAAGAAGAGAAAAAATACTTCAAGCAGAAGGGGAAAAGAAATCAAGTATTTTAATTGCTGAAGGTGAAAAAGAAAGTGCTATTTTAAGAGCTGAAGCACAAATGATGAGTCAAATTAAAATAGCTGAAGGTAAAGCTGAAGCATTGTTAAAATTAAAACAAGCAGAAGCTGATGGTATTAAGTTATTAAAAGAAGCTAAAGCAGATGATGCTGTACTTCGTTTAAAATCTTTTGAAGCTTTAGAAAGTGTTGCTAATGGGAAATCAACAAAAATTATTATTCCATCAGAATTATCTGGTATTGCAACATTTGGTACTACTTTAAAAGAAGTTATGAAGGATGATAAGAAGACTAAGTAATTAGTCTTTTTTAATGTAATACATGATTTAATTTGAATTAAGAAATTTGTTTGTAAAGATGTGTAAAATTTATGAAAAGTGAATACTAAATGTTTACTTTTTTTTATTTGTTTGGTAACATATTAGTAGACAGTGGTAGTCTGTGGGAGAAAGTGGGGGATAATATGTTACTGGGTGAATTTCATCATAATATAGATGAAAAGAATAGACTAGTTATTCCAACTAAACTTCGTGAGGAATTAGGAAGTAATTTTGTAATTGCTCGTGGTATTGAAAAATGTTTATATGTTTATTCAATGGTCGAATGGGAAAAATTAGTTAATAAGCTTAATACTCTACCTTTCACAAAAAAAGTCACTCGGACCTTCACACGATTTTTATACTCTGGAGCCACTGTGGGTGAGTTCGACAAAAATGGTCGAATAAGTATTGCCTCCCCATTGGTTAGCTACGCCGGTTTAGATAAAGAATGTATTGTAATCGGCGTTGGTGACCATCTAGAAATTTGGAATAGTGTTAAATTTAATGAGAATTTTTTAGAAAATAGTGATATAATAGATACTATTGCAGAAAAATTGTTTATAGGTGATGAAGATGCATTATAGTGTTTTAAAAAAAGAATTGATTGAAAGTTTAAATATTGTTCCTGATGGTGTGTATATTGATTGTACGATTGGTTATGCTGGGGATGCAAAAGAAATTTTAAAAAGAATTCCAAATGGTTTTTTATATGGGTTTGATCAAGATGAAAGGGCAGTTAGTTATTCAACTGATGTTTTAAAGAAAATCGGAAGTAACTTTAAAATATTTAATACTAACTTTGTTAATTTAGAAGATACATTAGATAGTGAGAATATTTTATTAGTTGATGGAATTATATTTGATTTAGGTTTTTCTTCACCTCAGATTGATGATGAAGAACGTGGTTTTTCATTTATGCATGATGGACCCATTGATATGAGAATGTCTAGTAGTGGAAAAAGTGCAAAAGATGTAATTGATAATTATAGTGAAGAAAAATTAACGGAAATATTTTTTAAATATGGAGAAGAGAAGCTAAGTAAAGTAATTGCTCGTGGTATAAAGAAAAGTAAGAATATTAATACTACCTTGGAATTAGTTGATGTAATTAAAAGAAGTGTTGGTTCAAATTACTTTTATAAACAGCATCCGGAAAGAAAGATATTTCAAGCTCTAAGGATTGAAGTTAATGATGAACTTGGTGTTTTAGAAAGTGTCTTACCAGTTGCAATAAAGCACTTAAAAAAAGGCGGAAGATTATCTGTTATTACATTTCATTCTTTAGAAGATAGAATAGTTAAAAATATATTTAAAAAATATAGTGAAGTAGATGAACTTGTTAGTGGTTTAAAAGATATACCTAAAGAGTATCAACCATTAATTAAGTTAGTTAATAAAAAGCCTATTCTTCCAAGTGAAGAAGAACTACTTGAAAATTCAAGAAGTAGAAGTGCTAAATTAAGAATAATTGAAAGGATATGATTATATGGCTAAAAAGGGGAAAAAGGTTAAATTGTTAAAGGGTGAAAAAATGATGTATACATTATTACTTGTGTTAATTGTTGCTATTCCACTTTTTAATGTTTATACATCATCATTGTTATCTGAAACAAATAATGAAGTTGAAAAAATTAGAAAAAATATTGAAAGGCAAGAGCTTGTTAATCAAGGATTATCAATGCAAATTGATGAGCTTGCTAGTTTAGAAAATATTCAAAATGTTGCAGATAATTTTGGACTTTCTTATAATAATAGTAATATAAAGTCTGTTGGGGAAAAATAAGGAGAAATGATTTATGAAGAAAAGAGTTACAGTTAAAATATCTAAAATAGTTATTTTAATTGTGGCTTTTTTATTTGTAGCAATTATTGGTAAACTTAGTTATGTTGTATTGAGCGATAAAGTTGATGGGATTAATTTACAAGAAAAAGCATCCAGTATAGCCACTACAAAAAAGACACTTTATGCAGATAGAGGTAATATATATGATGTTAATGGAGAAGAGCTTGCTAGTACAGTTAATGCATATACCGTTATTGCATATTTAAATTCTAATAAAACTAATGTTAAAGATAAAGATTATACAGCTGAAGTGTTAGCACCAATACTTAATATGACTAAAGAGAAATTACTTGAGTTACTTAATAAAAATTTATATCAGGTGGAGCTTAGACCTGGGGGGTTAAATATAAGTGAAGTAGTTAAAGCAAAAATTGAAAAGTTAGAGTTACCTGGTATTGATTTTATTAAAAATAGTAAGAAAAGATATTATAGTAAATCGACATTTGCATCATATATAGTTGGTTATGCCAGGATGGATGATGAAGGAAAATTAATTGGAGAACTTGGAGTTGAAGGTTATTATGATGATATATTATCTGGAGTGAATGGTTATACAAAATACTTAAAATATACATCAAGTAATTATAAGATTCCAAATACACCGGAGGATACTAAAAAAGCAAAAGATGGTTCATCAATTTATTTAACAATTGATTCTAATATTCAGCTTATTGCGGAGAAAGCTGTTTCTTCGATGCAAGAGAAATTTAATACAGAATGGGCAGTATTTTCTGTAATGGATGCAAGTACTGGTGCAATTGTTGCAAGTGCTACGAATCCTAATTTTAATCCGAATGACACAAATACAATAAAAGAATATATGAATCCTTTGATAAGTTATCAATATGAACCTGGATCTGTTATGAAGATATTTTCGTTTGCATCAGCAATTGAAGAAGGTAAATATAAAGGCGATGAATTATTTACATCGGGTTCTTATACATTAGATGATGGAACAGTTATTAGAGATTCAGAAAGAAGAGGATGGGGTACTATTTCTTTTGATGAAGGTTTTGCTAGATCTAGTAATGTTGCAGCAACAACGCTTGCTTTAAGACTAGGTGTTGATAAATTATCTGATTATTATAGTAATTTAGGTTTTGGCAAGAAAACAGAGATTGAACTTTCTAATGAAGCAGTAGGTGATACTGAGATAACTTATCAATCTGAACTGGCAACTGCATCTTTTGGTCAAGGGGTTTCTGTTACAGCAATTCAAATGCTTCAGGCTTTAAGTGCAATGACTAATGATGGAGTTGTTATAAAACCATATGTTGTTGATAAAATAGTTGATCAAGATGATAATGTCACTTATAAAGGTGGTAGAGTTGTTGTAGATAAGGTTTATTCAAGTAATACTGTTAGTAAGATGCATGAGCTTATGAAAAAAGTTGTTGAAATAAATAAAGTATGGAATGTATCTAATGTAAATGTAATGGGTAAAACTGGTACTGCACAAATTGCATCACCAAAGGGTGGTTACTTAGATGGTACCTATGATTATATTAAGTCATTTGCAGGTATAATTCCTAGTGATAATCCAAAATACATTATATATGTTGTTGGAAAGAAACCTGAAACTAATTTAGGTTCTTGGGCTAAAGTTATAACTACTGCAATTGAAGAAATTGCATCATATGCTAAGTTAACTGAATCTAAGAGTGATGCTGATTTAACTAAGTTAATTGATTTAAATAATTATATAAGTCGTGAAGTTGAAAAAAGTGTAATTGATTTAGAACAAAATAAATTAAAAGTTATTGTTATTGGTAATGGCAAATATGTTATTAATCAATATCCTTTGAAAGGAAAAAAGGTTCTTGCTGATAGTAAAGTTTTTCTTCTTAGTAATGGTTTAGAGTTTAAAATGGAAGATATGACTGGTTGGAGTATAAATGATGTTAAGACTTATACTGAATTACTTGGCATTAAGCTTGAATATAATGGATATGGATATGTAACTAGTCAAAGTATTGATGTTGGTACGGTGTTAGATACAAGTAATATGGTGTTAAGCGTAACTTTAGAAAATAAGACTTAGAGATAGGTTTTATTTTTTTTGCAAAAAATTTTTAAAAATTAGCAGTTCTATATTGACAAGTGCTAATCATAGTATTATAATGTTATTAGCACTAAAGAAAGAGTAGTGCTAAAAGAGGTATAATTATGGATGAACGTAAAAATAATCTCTTAAAGGTAATTGTTGAAACTTATATTAAAACAGTTAAACCGGTTGGGTCAAAAGCCTTGTGTGATTTGTTTGGGTGTTCGAGTGCCACGATAAGAAATGAGATGGCAATACTTGAAGAAATGGGATATTTGGAAAAAAATCATATTTCTTCTGGGAGAGTACCAAGTGAAGCAGGGTACAGATATTATGTTAAGAATTTGATGGAACCAGAAAAATTAACTGGTAGTGAGATGCTACAATTACAAAAAATATTTGCTAATACAGATATTTTGTTAAGTGATGCAATTAATAAGTGTATGGATATAATTAGTGATATAACTAATTATACTAGTGTTGTTTTAGGAAAAAGTAGTGTAGATAATAATCTTTTACAAATTAATATTATTGATTTAAGAAATAATCAAGTAGTAGCAGTTGTTTGTACAGATAAAGGTAATGTTGAAAATAAAACATTTAATTTACCTGATACAATAAATGTTAAAGAAGTGATTAAGACTAGTGAAATAATTAATAAGATGTTAGTTGGTACTCCGATTAATGATGTAGGTAAGAGATTAGAGTTAGAAGTTAAACCTGTTATTAAAAATCAAATAAGACAATATGAAACAGTGTATAATATTTTCTATGATGCATTTAATGATTTTGTAAATAACAATAGTAATATCCATGTTACAGGAAAAACAAAGATATTTGAACAGCCTGAGTATAGTGATATTAATGAACTTAAAAGACTAGCTAATAAACTTGAAGATAACAACCTTATTACTAAAGTTGAAGAAGTTAGTGATGAAGATGATATTAAAGTTTATATTGGTGATGAAAATGAATTTGATTCTAATTGTACAATTATTAGAAAGAAATATCATGTTAATGGTGAAGAAGGTACAATAGCAGTTATTGGACCAAAGAGAATGGATTATCAAAGAATTGTTGGATTACTAGAGTATATCGATGATGCTATTGATAATAGAAAGGATACATAATGGAAGAAGAAAAAATAAAAAAAGGTAAGCAAAAAGTAAAGAGTGTTAAAAAGAAAGATAGTACAGGTAAGAAAGAAAATCATGTACATGATGAAAAGTTAGCTTTAGAAAATGCAAAACTTAATGAAAAAGTATTAAGACTTATGGCTGAGATGCAAAATATTAAAAGAAGAAATGATGAAGAAATAAGTAGATTATGTAAATATGATGGAGAAAAACTTATTTTGAAGTTACTTCCAATAGTAGATAATTTTGAAAGAGCTATAAGCTTAGATGATAGAGATTTATCTGATGAAGTATCTAAATTCTTAAGTGGATTTAAGATGATATATACTAATTTAGTAAGTATTTTGCAAGAATTAGAAGTTAAAGAAATTGAATGTAAAGGACTTGAATTTGATCCGAATAAGATGGAAGCAGTTCTTACAGAAAGTGATAAGAATTTACCAAGTAATGTAGTATTAGAAGTACTACAAAAAGGTTATACTTATAAAGATAAAGTTATAAGGGTAGCTATGGTAAAAGTAAATGAATAATTAAGCTCAAGAAAAATAAATGAAAGGAATGATGATATATGAGTAAAATTATAGGTATTGATTTAGGTACTACAAATTCATGTGTTGCAGTACTAGAAGGGGGAGAACCAAAGGTTATAACTAATGCTGAAGGAAATA
>FR903515.1 GCA_000438075.1 Clostridium sp. CAG:609
CTTGAAGCCTCTATTCTTGAAGCCTCTATTCTAATAAAATTTTAGTATTTTTCCTTTATATTTGTCAATACATTTTTGCTTTTTTGTATTACAAAATCACTAGTTATTCCACTTCCACTATTTGGATGTTCATGAGTATAACTTAAATCTATTAAATAACCACATATTAAAATAGATGCAAGTATTACTTTAAATGTTTTATTTATTTTTTTATAAAAGTCGTCTAGAATAGGTGCAAAAATATATGTAAAACCAACACCTCCAAGGCCAAATAAAATTAATCCTTCTAGACATATTCTTCCATTTATATTTAGAAAATAACCACTATAATTCCAATATTCTAAACCAACAACATATTCTAAATATATACTTGTTGAGTACTCAACAATACCACATAAGGTAAATGCTAAAAAGAATAATAATGCTGGTTTATCGCGATATTTTTTTAAAAGAAGCAATATTAATATGCCACCCCAGCCATAAACCGGTAACCATGGTCCATACATTGTTCCTCGATTTACAAAATTACCAGATTTTACAAATTCTAAGAATACTTCCCAGATCCAACCAAAACATGAAAATGTAAAAAAGAATAATATATAAGTTAATAAATCATAATTTTTATTATAATCTATATTTATAAATTTTTTACTATGAATATATGGATATTCTAAATGTTTTCCATATTCTATATCTAGAGCATCATCATTTAATAATTTATCATTTACCTTTTTTCTTAAGTTCATGTAATATTCAGCATAAATAAAATTAATATAAACATCAGAATAAAATATTTTACTTATACCTAGAGTAACTAAATTAAGAACTTGGTAACCAATTAATGATAAATCCATTTTAAACATATTTAGTTTTTCTCCATCACTTAAACTTTTCGATAATCTAAATGCATCTTTTTTACTAATATTTGGATTTTCTGCTAATATATAGGGAATCATTTTATATTCATAGTACTTTGGTATAATATTATAAATTGAAAAACACCATAATATTTGATAAATTAATTTTAAAAATAAAATATATGCTAAGTGAAAAGTCTTTTTAACTTTATACGGAAACATTATTCTTTCTATTTTAGTATCATAATATCTTCTTTTTTCTAAAAAATATCTATTTTTACCTATTTCTATTACTTTAAAAAATATTATATTAATAGTCCAGAATACTATACCACTAATTAAAATAATTATACCTGTTGATATTTTTTCACTAAAAATAAGTTTATTAATACCATTAAATATTGTATATGTAAATGAACCATTTGAATCTGTTTCATTAATTAAGTATGCTATTACTCCATTTTTATATTTATTTTTTAATTCTTGTTCTATTTTTTGGTAACCTTCTTCGATTTCACCCATTTTATTTACTATCGGAGTATTATTTAACTTGCTATAATTAATGGTATAAGCTTTATCTCTACCTAAGTTATATCCTCCGGATAAAATAATAAAACAAATAAATGTAACAAAAACATTTCTAAAGTAATGATGTTTCATATCTTCTTTAGCATGTTTTTTTATAGTAATGCGATCACACATAATACTCCACCTCAAGTTTTTATCAAGTTAATTATACTAAATATTTTAATTAAATGCAATCTCTGTATCTATGTTATCATCTGTGATGGCTATAACTAAAAAGATAATACCACTAATAAGTATTAAAAATGATGCAATAAATGATGCATATCTAAGTACCTTTTTCTTATTAAATTCTTTAACACTTTTATAGTCACTATATGAATCAAATGTAAAATATGAATATATTAAAAGTAGTATACTAAATATTAAAATCATTAATGCTTGATACAAACATTTACTTTCATTATCTTTATTTATTAAATAATCTTTTTCTATGTTATTAGCATACCAACTTAAAATAATAATACATATATATATTACCCAGACGTAGTTTTCTACTTTAATATCTTTTAATCTTTTTAATTCTTCCATATTAAATTATATAAAAAGAATAGAGAATTAATCCCTATTCATAATCTGCTACTATTGGGTCATATACTGTTCCCATGAACCAAACTTCTTTTGTTTTTTTATCTTCTAAGATAAACATAAATGGTTTATCAAAATTCATATCTATTTCTACAACTGGGACGTCAAATAAATAATCAAATTCACAAGACATATCCCCTGCTCCACCACCTACTGTTGCTGCAGAGGCTTTTATTCCTTCATTTGAAAATTCAAAATTAGCACGATGTTTTATGGTACTTATGTAAGATGATTTATCAGTACTTAATTTATCTAATCTTGCATAACCTTCTTTAAATATACTTTGTACTCCAAGTTTTTCTAAATCACTTTTGATATCTAAGTCATAAGTCATTTCAAATAATGGTAACTTACCTGTTATTTTAGTAATTTTTCCTTTTTCAAAATTATTTAATTCAATTGATTTTAAATCATTAATATAATTACTTATTTTATCTTTATCCATATTTTTTATGTAATTACTTAAAAGTTCTTTTCTAGGCATAAGTGCAATATACTCAAGTTCTAAACCATTATAATTTTTTAATTCTTTTTGGAATACTTTAACATCACTATCAATATAGAATTTATAATCAGTAGACGTGCCAACATCTTTATAACCTTTAGATAATTCTTTAATATATCTATTTAGTAGTTCTTCGGTTGTCTCATCACTTCCACCACATTCACCAGATGCTAACCATTTTTCATATTCTTCACCAACAATTTTTCTGATGTTTGATTCCCCAAGTTCGTTTATAATGTCATAGTTATTAATCGATGATGCAAACTCTACTGATTTTACTTTTAATCTATTGTTATCAAATGGAAGTACTGGATAATAATCATCATTTATGACATCTACACCAACAAAATAATTTTCATGAGCATAACTTACACCAAAACCTGCATAATTTCTATGTCCATCATCATAAACATTTAAATTATTATTTTCTGTATATGCTTCTTCTATAACATATTTCCAATCCATATTAATACCTAGAGCATTTACTAAAAAGTATGTATTATCTTTAACATCATCTAAGATATTGGGTATTAATCCAAGTGTTTTTTCTTTAATCCAATTATTAATATTATCCGTACTTTCAAATGAATCATAAATAATTTCAGCATTATATTTTTCTTTTAATGTTTTAAGGAAACTATCTTTGATATTCTTTTTGTAATCATCCTTGATAAAGAATGCATTTGCTAGCGATAAATTCTTAGTTGTATCATAAGTTTTTATATCATAATTACTTATGATGTTATTTAGTTCTTTATTTGAACTACCTATTGTGCCTTCTCGCAACATTGATAAGGCATACTTAATTGAAAGTGGACTATAAACCATATTCTTTTTGTTATTTTCAAGTTGCATGAAATATAAGTCAAATGCTTGTAAAGTATTATCTTTAATTTCATATGGTGAGTTGTAATTTGTTACATTGTTATCAATTTCATTATTGCTTGTTTTTTTCTTAAACATAACAAAGTAAGTTACTATTAAAGCAACTATAAGTGCTATTAATATAATAGCTATTATTACATATTTCTTTTTATTCTTTTTCATACGTTCTCCTTATTATTATATTACCACATTTTTTTAGGAACAACAATGATTATATCCATTATTAAAAACATTATAATAAATATTGACATATTTGGAAAAGCTAAGGTTATATTAAATAATTTATTTATGATTAATATGGCTACTGGTAATACCAGAGTAGATGATGCTATTGATAATAAATGTAATAAGAATAATCTTTTAAATAAATTTAATTTAACTTGTAATTTGTTATACCCTATTTTGTATTCTAGATTTAAATTCTTTTTTAAATCATTAATTTGATTATTATTTACAACAATGGTAAATATAATAAATATAAATATTATTATGTAAGTTATTACTTTTAATACATTTGATAAATCATTATATTTATATAAAGTATTACTTTCAAAACCAAAGAAGTATGAATCAATTTTAACATCTACATTTGTTAAGTTTTTATTACTATTTAAATCATTTATTAAGCCTCTTGATTTATTATATGACTTTATATCTGATGTATATAAATAATAATTAGTATTACTTAGTAATTTATTAAATACATTACTTGATACTTTTATTTCTGATAACTTTGATTTATAAATATCTTTGATAGTAAATGTATATGTTTTGTTTTCATATATTAGTGATATTTCTTTATCAGAATAGTTGTTATATTCGACATCTGGTATACCAATGACTACTTGGTTATCATTTAAAGTCTCATCACTTTTAACTATTGCTTCATTTTGATTTTTTCCATATGAAAATATTTTTTCTAATCCATTATTATTTTCTGTTATAGTTAATCCATTGTTAGTTATATTAGAGTCTTTCTTGTTACCTTTTACAAATACTACCCTTTTAAAATTATCTAGGTAACTATATTTTTTTAAAAAGGGAAGTGAATCATTATCTGATTTTATAATTAAAGTACTTCTTTCTTTATAAATATCATCCACTATTTTTTCATAATACTTTATAAAACTTAATAGTATAGATATAACTAATATAATTATTGTAATTATTACAAAATATATTTTAGTATCTTTTTTTCTTAGAAAGCTTTTTATAATCATTTTTTGCCTCCGATTAAAGTTATAATATTACATCTTATTTTTTTAATTACCATTATAGATGTTGCTAATAAAGGTAATATAATAATTATAATAATTGGTATAATAAAATCTTTTAAGTAAAGTGATATTTGAACTATTTTGTTTATATATTTATTTATATAGATATATTTTATTAAGAAAAATAAACTTGTAAATATAATAACTGATATTATAAATGATATAAGACTTAATAGTAATATTTCATTTAAGTAATATAGACATAAACTTAATTTATTAAAACCAATACTTCTAAGTATACCAATATTCTTATTATCATTATAGATTTTCTTTTTTATATAAAAGTATATTATTAATATTAATGCAAGACTTATGATTATAGTTAATGCATTACAAATTATATTTATGTTATTAAACATCGAGGTATCTGCCTCAAGTTGTATGCTTGCGTCAAAACCTAGATTAGTTAATTTATTTAATACATCAGTTACATTTTCTTTTTTATCTACTACTGCAATGATACCATATATTACACCTTCATTTGATGATTCTTGATAATCTCTGATTTCTTTTATAACTTTATCACTAACATAACAAGTATTTGCTATAGTGGATGTTGATACTGAATCATATAAAGATATTATTTTTAGTTCTTTTATATAATCATTATATTTAATAGTAAATGTTTTATTTAATAGACTTCTTCCAGAAAGAGACTTTGAATTATCAACTAGTAATTCATCTGCAGAAGATGATGGATAAAAGTTAATTGGACATATGGCTTCGCCATTTGACAGGTTATTATTATCTATTAATTTACTTGGCATGAGTGTAATTATTCCATCAAAGTAGTTATTTTTAAAACTACTTTCTATAGAAGTAGATGCATATTTAGAACTATAAGTATAACTTATATGTTCAATATTTTTTATTGTATTTAAGCCATAATCATCATAATTATAATTAGGACCAATAAGAATTGTTCTAAAACCAACATTTTCAATTATGGTATTATTTATATAGTTATACATATTGGTTTTAAAATTTAAAATGAATAATAGTAATGTAGATAATATAACTGATGCTAAGATATAGTATTTATTTTTAGAATTTCTAAATATATGAATTAGATTTAATTTAATTGTATCTTTTAATTTCATAAGAAAATCTTTCCATCTTTAAGGGTATACACTACATCAGCATATTCTTTTATTTTACTACTATGACTTTCCACTATTACACATTTATTTTCTTTAGTTAAAGATTTTAATATTTTAAATATTTCTGTTTCTAATTCTTCATCTAAGTTACCTGTTGGTTCATCTGCTAGAATGATATTTGGATTATTTACTAAGGCTCTTGCTATTGCAACTCTTTGGGCTTCTCCGCCGGATAATTCATTTGGAAAATGTTCAAGTCTATTTTCTAAGTTTAATTTAGTTAAGATATCTTTAGAAATTTTTTCTCTATCTTCTTTTTTAATTTTCTTATTTAAATAAAGTGGCATCATTACATTTTCTAATGCATTAAGATATGGATCAAGATTAAAATCTTGAAAAACAAAACCAATATTATTCATTCTAATTATTGATGAAGATTTATCAGTTAATTTTGTTGTATCAATTCCATTTATTTTATAAGCTCCACTTGATGGGGTATCAACTAAACCAAGAATATTAAATAAAGTTGATTTACCTGCACCAGATGGACCCATTATGGCATAGAACTTACCTAAGCTAAATGTTAAATCTATGTTTTTTAAAACTTCAACATCTCTTTTTTTAGTTTTATATGTTTTAGTAATATCTTCGATTGTTATAATATAATCCATTTCTTACCTTCCTTTCAATAATACTCTTGTTACTTTGATTTTATCATGTTTGGAATTTAAATACAATAAAAAAAATGAGTAAAAACTCACTTTTGACAATTCGGACAATAATAGGTACTTCTTCCTCCGATTTTTATTCTCACTATTTTTGTATTACATACTGGACATGGTTCATTTTCTTTTTTATGAACATTTAAAAATTGTTGAAATCTACCTGTTACTCCGAGTGATGAAGTATAACTTTTTATCGTAGTACCACCGTACTTGATTGCTTCATCTATTATTTTATTAGAACATCTTGCAACACTTTCACATTCTGCTAAAGACAGGGATGAACCCATTCTTTCTGGGTTTATGTGGGATGAAAATAAAACTTCATTAGCATAAATATTACCTAAACCACTGATTATTGTTTGATCTAAAAGTAATGTTTTAATTGGTATATGTTTATTATGAATCTTATTATAAATATATTCTTTAGATAATGATTTATCATTTGCTTCGATTCCTTGTTTTTTAATACATTCAATATTATTTACATCACTTTTTTTAACTAGATTCATTCTTCCAAATTTTCTTGTATCATGATATCTTAAGTCTGTGAAATCATTAAATGATATGATGATATGTTCATGTTTTTCTATTGGTTCATTGCTTTTTTTAATGAAGTACTTTCCTTCCATTCTTAAGTGACTTATTAAAACATAATCATTTAAATCAAATAATAAATATTTACCACGGCGAGATATATCAATGATACTTCTTCCCACTAAGATGTTTTTAAAATCAGTAATATTACTTTCTATAATCTTGGGATAAATTATATTAACATCAATTATTTTTTTATTTAGAATCATTCTTTTTAAAGTATTTCTTACTGTTTCTACTTCTGCTATTTCTGGCATAATTAAATTCCTTCTTTCACTTGTAAGTCTTTTGAAGATATTTCAATATCTGTTGGATAATTAAACTTAAATCCATGGAGAGTATCAATTGTATTTGTTGATACATTAACAAATCTATAATCTAGGGTATCTCCTTGATCTGCCCAGGTTAAATCTAAGTGATAAAACTTTCCATCTATTTTTACTAAATTCCATTCATGAAGTGCTCCGGCGAAAGCTGAATATGAAACTAGCCCAACTAGATTAGCTAAAAAGTTAAAGCTTTGAGCATAATTATGACATTGTCCATAACCCAAAACTAAAGGATAATATAAGTCATTTGTTCCGTCATATAATCCATCTGTACTTTTATAAACCATTTTCTTAACTATAAATTCTGATATTTTAATAACTTTATCTAAGTCTGTCATATCACTAGTTAAAGTACTTGCAAAATTTTTAGCAACTTCTTTTGCTTCTTTATAAGTTTTTATATTATTTTTATTCCATTCATAATTGGTGAAGCTTTCACATCTTTCATATGTATCATTACATCCACTTTGATATTGATTTGAAAAATCTTTTTTATAGATTATATCATTATCTTTAAATTCATATGTATAAAAATTATTTAAACTGTTATTTAATATCTTATCTAAATGTGGTGCCATTACTTCTAGATTAGTTATATTGTTATTATAAAGTGTTGGCATATTTGTTAAATTATTTAGTGATGTTAAAGCTGATACATCTTCGATTTCATTTGAAAATAAACTAAGTTTTTCTAAAGATGTTAAGTTTTTTAATGGACTTATATCTTTGATTTTATTTAGGTTAAGAAGAAGTATTTTTAATTTAGTAAGGCTTTTTAGTTTACTTATGTCTTTGATGTTATTTTGGCTCATGGATAGTGCTTCTAGATTTTTAAAGTATTCTATACCTGATATATCTTTGATATTTAAATTATCTAGATAAAGACTTTTTATATTTAGGGCATCATTTATTTTTATATCATCGGTACCCATTATATTTTTTATAGCATTTTCTAAATTTTTATCTTTAAAAACTATTACATCACTTTCTAGAGTTTCTTTTGGAGTTTGATTATCTTTGGTATTTAGTTTTTTAATACCAAAGATAATACCAAATAAAGATATTATAACTAATAAAATTATTATTACTTTTTTCATTATTTTGCCTCATACCAGTTTATTCCAGTATCTATTTCTACCTTTAATGGAACACTTAGTTTATAAACGTTTTCCATTTCTTCTTTTACTATTTTCTTTATTTTATCTAGTTCACTATTTTTACAATCTACGATTATTTCATCATGAACTTGAAGAAGTATTTTACTAGTTATACCCTCCCGCATAAACCTATTATAAACATTAATCATTGATAATTTCATGATATCTGCACTTGTACCTTGGATTGGTGTATTCATTGCCATACGTTCCCCCATTTGACGAATCAAATAATTAGGATTATTTATTTCTTCGATTACTCTGGTTCTTCCAAAAAGTGTTGTGACATAACCTTTTTCTTTTGCAAGACTTACTTGAGTATCAGTATAGTTTTTAACCTCTGGATATAACTTGTGGAATTTTTCAATGAAGTCATCTGCTTCTGATTTTGATATATGTAAATTTTCTCCGAGACCAAAACCTGAGATACCATAAATAATACCAAATATTACTGCTTTTGCACAACGACGCATTTGTTTTGTTACTGCTTCTTCGGGTACATTAAATACTTCACTTGCAACATGAGTATGAATATCTTCATCATTTTGAAATGCTCTGATTAGACTTTTGCAATTTGATAAAGAAGCCATTACCCTTAGTTCTACTTGACTATAATCAGCACTTAATAAACAATCATTTTCAGGCAAAAATGCTTTTCTTATGTTTCTTCCAAGCTCTTCACGAACTGGTATGTTTTGTAAGTTTGGATCAGTTGATGATAATCTTCCAGTTCTAGTTAAAGTTTGTTTATATATCGTATGTATTTTTCCATCAGATAAAATATAATTACTTAATCCTTCAATATATGTACTTTTTAATTTAGATAGATTTCTGTATTCAAGTATTTTTTCTACGATTGGATGTTTATCAACAAGTTTTTCTAATACTTTAATGTCTGTTTTATAACCTGTTTTATTCTTTTTACCCTTTGCTATTTCTAATTTTTCAAATAATACTTCACCGAGTTGTTTTGGTGATGAAATATTAAACTTTATACCTGCTAGATTATATATTTCTTTAGTAAGTAGTTCTAGTTTTACATCAAGTTCAAGTGACATATCTTTTAAAATATCTTTGTTACAAATAATACCAGTTTTTTCCATATCTGCTAGAACATATAATAAAGGCATTTCAATATTTTGGTAAAGGCTTAGTGCATTACTATTTTCTAATTCTTTAATATGTTCATCCTTTATAGAAAATAAATATCTACTTCTTTTTACCATTTCTAATTCTATATCACTAAAGTTATTTTTCTTTAAGTTATCATAATATAATAAATCATTATTAGATTGATTTGCTAAGTATGCTAAATCATCTTTAGTATTTAAATTAAGTAGATAAGCACTAATCATTATATCATTTACACAATTTATCTTTATACCTGTGTTAACTATTATTTTTTTAGCATCATATGTAGTTATGTTATAATCCTTTATTTCATTTAAGACATTCAATATATCATCTTTATTAACAATATAATTATTTTTAGAATCACTTATAGACATAGACACTAGCTTAGCTAGATGATAGTTTTCATTATCTAGCATTACATCAATAGATATATCTTTGTCTAGTGAAATATTATTTATGGTACTGATACTGGAGTATTCCAGATTCTTAGTTTCTTTTTTTATTTCCATGTTTTTTAAAAATGAAAAGAATTCTAAGTCTTTAAATAAACTAGTAAGTTCTGGTGTTATATTTTTTTCATATTTTAAATCTTCGAGCACAATATTAAGAGGTACATCTTTATATATAGTTGCTATTTTTTTACTTATGAAAGCCATTTTTTTATCTTCTACTAATTTTTCTTTTGTTTTACCTTTTATGTTATCAATATTATCATATAAATTTTCTAAAGACTTATATTCTTGAAGAAGTTTTAATGCCGTTTTTTCACCAATTCCTTTTACACCAGGGATATTATCTGATTGATCCCCCATTAAAGCTTTTAAATCAATCATTTTTATTGGTTCAATTCCATAGTCATCAACAAAAGCCTGATGATTATATCTTATAAAACCATTTTGTTTTAATAATTTTACTTCAGTTTCATCACTGATTAGTTGAAGTAAATCTTTATCACTTGAAACTATGACTGATGCAAAATCTTTATCTGCTTCGGTCATTTTAACAATAGTACCAACGATATCATCAGCTTCATATGGTGCAAGTTCAAAATGTTTGATTCCCATTTTATCTAGAATTTCCCTAGCTATAGGCATTTGTAATTTTAATTCTTCCGGAGTATCTATTCTTCCTTCTTTATAAAAATCATATTCTTCTTTACGAAAGTTTTTACCTATGTCAAAAGCAACAGCCATGTATGATGGATTTTCTTCAGATATTATTTTATTCATCATATTTACGAAACCAAATAAGGCATTTGTTGGTACTCCTTTTGAATTTTTCATCATGTTACCTGTGTATGCAGTTGCATAATAACTACGAAACATTAAATTGTTTCCATCTATTAATATTAATTTTTTTACCATGTTTATCACCTGTTTATAGTATATCATGTATAATTCTAAATATAAAGATTTCAAAGTT
>FR903516.1 GCA_000438075.1 Clostridium sp. CAG:609
AATATTAATGGCTTTATCAATTTTAAATGTTAATAAATCAGTTGTTGCTGTTATTACATTAACATCTGCATTTGATGCAGAGCCATATTGGTTTTGAAAATATGCATATGTTGCTCCGACTACTAGAAGTGCTAGTGCCACTAGTGCTATTGCACTAAATAATTTTACCTTTTTCTTTTCCATTTAAAAAGACTTCCTTTCCATTACGAAACCTCTATTATGATGCCTCTATTCTATAAAAATTCTACCATTTATTTTATTTATTTGCAATAGTATTCTATCAATTTATCTTTTAAATGTTTTGAAATATACTTCTTTTAATCTATCACTTGAAACATGAGTGTAAATTCCTGTTGTTGATAAATTGGAATGTCCCAGTAATTCTTGAACACTTCTTATATCTGCTCCATTATTTAGTAAATGTGTTGCAAATGTGTGTCTTAATGTATGAGGTGTTACATGTGTTTTAATTGATAAATGTTTCATTATGTCTTTAACTATTAATTCTATTTCTTCCACTGTATATTTATCACCATGTTTATTTACAAATAAATAATCTTTATCCATTCCTTTACTTAGGTATTTATCTAGGTATTTTTTAGCATAATCTCCATAATAAACAATACGTTCTTTACTACCTTTTCCCATTATTCTTATTTTTTTATCTTTAAAATCAATATCTTTAACTTTTATATTAATTATTTCACTTACACGACATCCAGTTGAATAAAACATTTCTATTAATAATCTTCTTTTTAATCCTTCATCAGTTTTTATATCAATTGATTCAAGTAACTCTTCCATTTCAGTATAATTTAGATAATTTGGAAGTTTTTTTTCAAGCTTTGGATTTTTTACATTTAAAAATATGTTACTATTAATTAAACCTTCATTCATTAAATAATTATAAAATGTTCTTAATGCACTTATTCTTCTTGATATAGTACTATTTTTTAAATTCATTTTATCTAAATATTTTAAATATGCTAAAACATTATCTTTATTTAAATATAAATAATTGATATTTGATTTATTTAAAAAGTCAAAAAAAAGAGTTAAGTCTAACTTATAATTTTTTATTGTATAATCAGAATAATTATATTCACTTTTTAATACTTTAAAAAAATTATCTAATACTTCCTCTTTTTTCATTTTTTACCACGCTTCTATAAATTTGTTCTATTTCTTCATAATCTTTTTTAAGACTTTGAATTCTTAGATGAAATTCTCTATTTTCATCACGACATTCTTTTTTTAAATCAGAATATGTATTAACATCTTTGATTACTTTTTCATTATCACTTATTTCATCAAGTAATTCATTTATTTCACCCTTGATATGCATTAGGTCTACTGAAAGAAACATTTCAATATCAGCCGATGTAATTGGATTCATAAGTGCAACTTCCTTATCTGTTAAATTTTCAACCTCAGTTGGATGTAATCTTTTATACTCTTCCACTAAAATTTGTTGATATTTCATTATTCTTTCATTCATACTACTAACCCGCCTTTTCTATTTTGACAAATCCTTCTAATTTTTTATCAAAATTCTTATCTTGTTTTTCACCAAGATTGATATAAGTTATTTTAACATACCAGTTTTGTGTTACTTCAGTATTTGTTTTTAAAACATAATCTTTAGCAATAAAGTATTTACCAAGACTTGTTGTTAAATCAAAACCGGTTTGTTCTTCACCCTTTCCATCTGTTACACTTACATATTTTAATCCTTCGATTTGCGTTAATTCATCACCATTAGGATCCGTTACCTTAAGTAAAAGTTCTGCATTTTGTTTATCTGATGAATATTCTAAATCATTAGTTTCAATATTTAATATAAAGTTATATTTCATTTCTTTTTCAGCAGATGGATTTTCAACTTTTAAATAAGCACTTGCAAATGTTTCACTTGTTAAGTTGCCCATTCCTTCTTTAAAATTATCTACGGTTGGGTTTATGTATATTGGATTGCCTGAGTCAAAAGAACTAAAATTGGTTGTAGCAGTTTTAACATCCACTACCGGAGATATTTTAGAGACCCTAATCATTGTAAAATATGCATATGTTGCACCTGTTAACATAATTAATAATGCTCCAATATAAGCAATAAGCATCAATCTTTGTATTTTTTTATTCATAAAGTATCACCCATTTTTTCATTTTCATATAACCCCTCCTACTATTAATTTTATAATATTTATTAGAAATATTCAAGCTATTTTTGATTATTTTCTTTACTAAATAAACAACCACAATAATCTTGACGATATAAATTATAAACTTTGCTATATTCTATACTTCTTTTATAGCCATCTTCTTTTTTAAAATCACTATATAAATACTTTACACCAAGTCTTTTTTCAAGAATACCACCAAGAATATTAATTTGCTTACTATTTTTATGAGGACTTACTGTTAGAGTTGTTCCAAAATATTCAAAGTTTTTTTCTTTTGCAAGTGTTGCAGTATACTCCATTCTTAACATAAAACATACCGGGCATCTAGCTTTACCTTCACGTTCTTTTTCTAAACCTTTTACTCTACATCTGTATGTTTTATTATCATAATCACAATCCATAAACTTTATATTATGATTAAATTCTTTGATAAATCTAATTTGTTCACTTTTTCTTTTTTCATATTCTTCTTTAGGTTCAATATTGGGATTATAATAAAGAACGGTTATATCAAAATATGGTGCAAGGTAAGATAAAACTTGTGTTGAACAAGGACCACAACAACTATGAAGTAAAAGTGTTGGTTTATAATCTAGTGAATTAATAAGTTTTTTTAATTCATTCTGATAATTCATTCTTTTCACTTTCTTTCTTTTTTATTAATTCAAATGGTTGAAATACCACTCTTTCGCTGCTACTATCAAAATAAATTACCCCTTTTTGTCCTTCATTTAATGTGGCATATACTTCCATATATTTATCCATCTTATCAAAATTTGCTAAATTAATATATACAATATTTCCATCATTCATTCTAAGTAAGAATCTATTACCATCAATTGTTACATCATTTTTGATATTGGGACTATACTCTATTTCACTTATTAAACTGATATTATCATAATTAATATTATTCATTTTTTTAATTAAAGTTGTTTTTATATCACTTGGAATGTAATTAACAAGTAATGGAACACCTACGATATCAAGATTATCCATAGTGGTACCATCTTCTAGAATGTATGATTTATCTAATACACTATAATATAATACTTTTTTTTCTGTTATGGTTAATTCAAGTTTTCCACTTAATGATTTATTTATTGTTACATCATTAATTATACTTAATGTTTTTATTCTTTTTTTAATATTTCTTGAATTTATTTTAAACATATATTTTGCATCACTTAGTTCTGATACGTTTAATATTTCATCATCTGTTATTATGTTATTTCCTTTGATAACAATATTTTTTATTGGCAAATTAAGACAATAGTAAAAAGCCATTATAATTAAATATAATGTCAAGAGCATAACTAAGCATGCTTTTTTATTTAACTTTCTTTTTACTTTCTTCTTTGCCACACTAATCACCATTTAATTATTATTTGTTCTAATTCTAAATCTATATTCTTTTTTAATTTTACTTCTTTTTTTATTTCTTCAATTAACTTTATTATATCACTACTTTTAGCAAATTCATAGTTAATTATAAAATTTGCATGTTTATCACTTACTTTTGCTCCTCCGATAGATAAATTTTTTAACCCACATTCATCAATTAATTTACCAGCAGAATTGCCTTTTGGATTTTTAAATACACTTCCTGCACTTGGATATTCAAGTGGTTGTTTACTTATTCTATCATTGAATATCTCTTTAATATATTCATATGCTTCATTCGCATCTCCTAGTTCTATTTTTAGTATAGCCCCTAAAATAATCATATTATTTTTTTTAAAACTAGTTTCTCTATAACTATAATCTATATCTTCTTTATTAAGATATTTAATTACACCATCATCATAAACTAGAATACTTATTAAATGATTAAATATTTCATCATTATTACATCCAGCATTACCACGGATTGCACCACCTAAGGTACCAGGTATTCCATATAGTTTTTTTAAATTTACATAACCATTATCAATACAGGTTTTTATTAATTTATTTAGATTTATTCCTGCACCAGCATAACAAATCTTACCTTTAAACTCTACTTCATTTAAGTTATCAAGCTTTATTATTGTTCCATTAAAGTCTTCATCTGGAAGTATTACATTTGATCCACCACCAAGAAGAAGATATGGAATATTTTTATTCTTTAACTCATCAAAAATAGGTTTTAAATCATATGCTGATTTGGGTTTAATTAAGTATTTAGCAATGCCTCCGATTTTATATGTATTATAGTTTTTTAAATCAATATTCATTTTTTCTACGAATTCATTCATTTTATCAATTCCTTTATTGTATCATATATAATATTTGATGATGATTTTTCATTCATCTTATCTAAGTTTTTTATCATTTCATTGTATTTATCTTTATTATATACAAGTTCATTTATTGCTACTTGAATCATGTTTGCATTTAAATTTTTTTCTTCGATTAGTTCTGCAACACCAAGATTAGCTAAATCTAGGGCATTATAATATTGATGATTATTTGCAACATATGGACTTGGTATTAAAATACTTGGTTTTTTTAATGCCACAATTTCTGATAAAGTTGATGCCCCTGCCCTTGAGATAATTAAATATGCACTACCTAATATACTTGATAAGTTATCATAATAAGGAATTACTTTAACATTTTTAGAAAAATTATTGTCTTTCATAAATTCTTCATAATAGTTTTTACCTGCGATATATAATACTTTATATGATTCATTACCTATCATACTTAAATATGCTTTAAATTTATTATTAAATGATTCACTACCTAGAGAACCTGCTACTATAATAATTACTTTATCACTTTTTTTAAAACCAAATTCACTTAAATCTTTAGTCTCTTGCTTTTTTGCAAGTTCTCCACATGGGTTACCAGTATAGACTACTTTTTTTGCTTTAGTAAAGTAGGCTTCACTATTTTTAAAAGATACACCAATACAATCAGCATATTTAGATAACATTATATTTGATTTACCTGGAATACTATTTTGTTCATGAATAAATGAGGGAATATGTAAAGTTTTTGCTGCTTTAATAACTGGATATGTAACATAACCACCTACACCTATTACTATATCTGGTTTAAATTCATTCATAATATTAATACATTCTTTAATACTTTTTTTAATTAAGAATATATTTTTAAAATCTCTGATTATATTTTTTTTACTAAAACCATATATTTCTAAACCAATATATTTTATACCAAGCTTAGGTATAATATCTTTTTCCATTCTATTGTGTGTCCCAATATATATTACACTTAAATTTTTATCGTGTCTTTTTAATTCATCTATAATTGCAAGAGCGGGATTAATGTGACCCATTGTTCCACCTGCAGAAATAATTACTTTCATAATTTCACTTCCTAATTTAATTATACACTAAATATTAAAAATATTAAAACAATTTGGTGAAATATTCATAAATTTTTGTCATCTACGATATACTTTACACTTTTATTTATATTAATTGTACCATATATTATTACTTCAATTCCTCTTTTTTCTAGAGTTTTAATTATTTTATCTGTAGCCACAATATCAAGCAAACAAATAAAATCTAAGTTATATTTACTATCACTATTTAAAACATAATTAAGTACACCATACTTATATTTATTATTTAATGCTTTTAGTTCTTCGATTAATTTTGTATTAAATGACATAATATAATAATTTCTTTTATATCTATTTAATATTTTTAATAATTTAGTTTTATCTATGTTTCTATCCTTTATTTCAATTAATAATATCTTATTTGTATTTATACTTAATATATCTGTAAGTAAATATACATCTTTCATATCTTTATAAAACATCTTACTAACTAATGTGCCATTATATAAAGCATCATGATAAATAATTATTTTTTTATCTTGTGTTGTTCTTACATCAAATTCTACCCCGATATATTTATCGCTTTTTATTGCATTTTTTATTGCTTCATATGAATTATCTTTTATATATTTATTCCATATACCCCGGTGGGCAATAAGATTCATAAATATCACCAGTTAATTATATGAAAAAAACACCAAAGATAATCTTTAATGTTTTACTAAAATGCCATAAATACAGAAATATATATGAGTAATAATACAAAACTTATTACTGATATTCCTTTAGCACTATTCTTTTTTTCTTTCATATTACCTCATATCCTAAAACATAATACCAAGAATAAATAATTTTTTCAAGTACTTATTCTCATGTTTTACAAATATGTGTAAATTATTTTTCTATTTTTTCCCATTTAGCTTCAAGATTTATATTTTTCTTTATCGGAGTATTAAAATCAAATTTTTCTCCATCTTTGTACCAACCAACAAATTTATATTCATCATTATCTGGTAATGTTGGTTCATCCACCTTTTCTCCGATTCTTACACTTATTGGTGCAACCCCTGCTCCAATTTTGGCAGTAAATGACACAGTTACTTTTCTAAAATAAGTTAAGTAAATAATACTTATAACCACCATTACACTACCTAATATCAATAACAAAATTTTATTATTTTTCATACTTATCTACCTCTTCCTATTTCTTCAGTTAATTCCATTACATGAACTTTCTTAAGTTCTAATTCTAATATATATAATTTTTTTAAATACTTATTAATTAATTCTTTTTTTAGTCCTTTTACCTCTAAACTTAATAAATATTGTTTTAATCTTTCTATTTCAGTATATGTTACTAAAACATTACTACTATCAGTTTCATCACTTGATATTAAACCATATATTATTTTTAATAATTTATTATATTCTTTTATTATTTTATTTTCCCAGATGCTACTTAACATATCCGGGTCTAAAACTGTAACTTTTTTAACCCATTTATAAGACTTCTTCGGAGTAAAAGAATAACTTATTTTTTCTTGAAAAAGTAGTATATCCTCATCTTTTTTATTTTTCTTTAATATATAACTATTCATTTTTATTCTCCATTAAATCAGGTCTTAATTCTTTTGTTTTTTTAATTCTTTCACTCATTCTATATTCATCTATTTTTTTGTGATTTCCAGATAATAATATATCTGGCACTTTTAATCCTCGATATTCTTGAGGTTTTGTATATGTTGGATAATCGAGTAAAGAATCATTAAATGATTCATCTTCAAGAGAATCACTTGTTATTACTCCAGGAATTAATCTAGTAATGCTATCTATTAAAGCCATCGCTGGAATTTCTCCTCCTGTTAAGATATAATCTCCAATTGATATAACTTCATCTACTAATGTTTTGATTCTCTCATCAAACCCTTCATAATGACCACAAATAATTATTAAGTGTTTTATATCTTTACTTATTCTTTTTGCTACGCCTTGATTATATTTTGTACCTTCTGGACTTAATAAAATAATGTAAGCATCACTAGTATCAATATTATCTAAACACAAAAATATTGGTTCACATCTTAAAATCATTCCTGCTCCACCACCATATGGTGTATCATCTACTTGTTTATTATTTAAAGGAGAATAATCTCTAAAATTTATTAAATTTATTTCTATTTTTTTAGATTCTCTTGCTCTTTTTATAATAGATGCATTAATAAAACCTTCAAACATCTCAGGAAATAGTGTTAAAATATCAATCTTCATAAAACCTCCTACATTATTAAATTTTCACAATTTTTAGTATACAATTTCTTATTTTCTAAATCAAAATTAATTATATATTCATCTACATATGGTATGTAAAACATGACTTTACCACTAACTTTAATTAAGGTATTAACCCCTCTTATTACATCAATTACTTTACCTAAATTAATACCATCATTTATTACATCACTATTAATTAAATCACTATCTAAGTATTCATTACTACTTAAATTTAAATCACTTCTTTTTATATAAATGTTATATCCTACATAATCTAATACATCGTTTATATTTTCTAAATTATCTATTTTTAATAATACATGATTTTTATGATATCTTACTCCACTTATTTTATGTTCTATATTATTTATTAATATAACATTACCTATTTTATAAGCTTTATCTAAGTATTTAAAATCACTTCTTACTTTTAATTCACCTTTTATTCCAAAGGTACTAGTACTTTTACCAATAAATATCATTTCATTCATGATTTACCTCATACATTATTATACTTGCTGCAACTCCAGCATTTAGACTTTCACAATTATCACTTATTTTAATATTTGTAAAATTATCACACATATCCCTAATATCTAGAGACATTCCATTTCCTTCATTACCTATTATTATACAGACATTTTCTTTATCTATATTTTTTAAATCATCACCAGCATTTACTAGTGTACCCACTATTTTATAACCTTGCCTTTTTAATACTGGTATTACTTCTTTTAAATTTCTTCTTATTACATTTAAATTAAAAATCATACCTTCGGTAGATCTAACTACTTTTGGATTGTATAAATCAACTGAATCATCACTAATAATAATAGTTTCAATATTAAATGCAACTGCACTTCTTATAATTGTACCTAGGTTACCTGGGTCTTGTAAATTATCTAACATAATAATATTGCCATTTATACTATCTTCAGGAATAAATTTAACTACTGCTATATCATAACTAATTGATTTTTGTTCACTAATCTTTTCCATTATCTCTTTAGTTATGAAGTAGTCAGCATTCTTATTTACACAACTTATTGTTTCAACTACTAAATTATTTTTAATAGCTTCTTTTATTAAGTGGTCACCTTCTACTAAAAACTTTCTTTCTTTATCTCTAAATTTCTTATTTTTTAAATTACACCAGTATTTTACTTTATCATTGTGTACACTAGTTATTATCATGATTTCAACGCCTTTCTTGCATTTTTATAATCCGGATATGCAAGTCCTACTAAATTCCAAAATTTCTTACTATGATTAGGTTCAAAGAAGTGACATAACTCATGAATGATTACATAATCAAGTAAGTTTATATCTTTTTTTAATAATTCAGTATTTAATGTTACTGTCTTTTTACTTGGATTACATACTCCCCATCTGGTTAACATGTTACGATACTTCAAGGTAAACTCAGGTAAGTTTGTAAAACACTTTTTAGCTATTTCTACTTCACTTTTAAATACTCTATCTACTTCAGTATTATAAAATAATTCTAATGCTTTTTTTGTTGGTGTAATTACATTATCACTTTCAAATGTAACACCTACATTATCTTTTTTTATTACTATGTAATATTTCTTACCTAAGTATAAAAACAATTCATTATCTCTACTTTTTTCATATGCTTTATCATACATTCTTAATATGTCTTTTTCATTTTCACCAATCATTTTTAAGATATTATTTACACTTAAATATATTGGACATGTTACATATATTTTTAAATCTTCTTTTACTCTAAAATATATATGTTTATTATTTTTTCTAACTATTACAACTTCTATTTCTTTGTTATTACTTGCTTTGTATGTCATCTTTTAGTAAGTCCCTTATTTCTTTTAAAGTCTTAAGTTCTGCACTTTCTACTGTTTTTTTGGGTTCTTCATTTTTATCTTTATGAGTTACTTTGTTAACTGCTTTTACTACTAGGAATAAACAAAATGCTACGATTAAAAAATCTATAACACTTTGTATAAAAGCACCATACATAATTTTTGTATCTTTAAATGTAATAGATAGACTTGAAAAATCTACACCACCTACAATAAGACCTATAATAGGTGTAAAGATATTATTTACCAAACTAGTAACTATTGATGAGAATGCCCCCCCAACAATAACCCCAACAGCTAAATCAAGTACATTACCTCTAGCAATAAACTTTTTAAATTCTTTAAACATAATACCACTTCCTTTTTTAATTATACAAAATTATCAAACAATAATCAATATTCTTACCCACATTTTAACTCATTACTATAAATGTCAATATCAAAATTAATTGCCAACTATTTTCTTTATTGGGGCTCTGCCCCAAACCCTGAGGTTTAACGCATCTTAACAATCAAAAAGGAAATAAAATAAAAAGAAGATACAAAACTACTTTGTATACTTCCTTTTTGTATTGTCACTATTTGATGCTAGGGTCACTCCTCAGTGTTGCCCTATCCCTCAAACAGCCGTATTAGTATATAATATTTTTATTTTTTTACCAATATATTTTCATAACATTTTTTCTTGACTTTTTCAAAATATATGGTAGTATATTAATTACATTTATTAATAAATTATTTATTAATTTATACATATATTTCTTAAAAAGACACAGTTAAGTTAATGGGTTCCATAATCCCCTAATCACAAGTTTACTCTGATCGGGTTTACGGCTGTGCCTTCACCTGATGTAAATTTTATCGAAGATAAAAGACTAAAAGATGGGCGAACAGCACTCCCATACGAGGAGTCAACAGCACCGCCACCCAGATCACCAGCGTCACGCACAGCAAACGCAAGGTTGGAATCATCAGAACGACGCGAAATTGTCAATTCGCATAAACCTATATATAACCAATTTTCATTTATGATGGTTGCATCATCATAATTATAAAGTATTGTTGTCCATGCACTTGGTGCTGCTGCAAATCCATAGTCACTTACATACATTAATCCTATTTTTGATGTTACTGTTGTTGTTGCATCTTTATTTGCTCCAACTTCATAAGTGTATGCTGTTTTTGCATTTGAGAGTGCTCCGTTTTCTCCAGTCATTCCACCTACATACCATGTTGTATCTGCTATCATTGTTTTCCATTTTGTATTTTTACTATCTAAATATGTTAAGTAATTTGTATTTAAATTTATTGTATTAGTTGTGCTTGTACTCCATGTATTAT
>FR903517.1 GCA_000438075.1 Clostridium sp. CAG:609
ATATACTCTAGATGCATAACAAAATGACTTTGTCTCTTCGTAAAATTTATAAGTATTGTAAGCTTCTAGAATTATTAATATATCACCAGCTACTGCAAACACATCACTAAAGAAGTCTTTTACTTTTATGTTACCACCTGAAATAAGTACCTGACTATTCAAACTATCTAAGTGAAAACCTTCATCAATATTTAAAAATTCATATGCACTTTTCATAAAATCAGAAAATATTTCTTTATCATTAAATAGTTTCTTAAAAGGCTTATCTCGCATCAAACTGAAACTACCTTTAAAATTTTTCATAAATTTTTTCTCCATGAAGAGCATTATACAAGAACCAATCTAAAAAGAGCAAATCGCAAATTTTTCATTTTTTGAGCCTTTTTTTGCATATTTCCATCATTTTTTTGCTTCTTTTTACAAAAAAGGGGGTAAATTTTTAAAATTAGCATAGTTGAAGTTTTTTTAAAGTAAATCATAAAATGTTAAAAAGTGTACACTTTAATTTAAGTATACACTTTTCACAACAATAATTTTATTTACTTAATTCATTAATAATGTTATCAATCGCAATTTTACCATATTCAAAAGTTAAACTTCCTTGCAAATATGCAATATAAGGACTTCTTATTGGTCCATCACATGATAATTCAATTGATGAACCTTGAGTAAATGATCCCGAAGCCATAATTATTTCATCATCATATCCAGGCATCTTCGATGGAATCGGATAAACAGAAGCATCTACTGCACTATTTTTTTGTATTAAAGATACAAACTTAATCAATTTATCTTTATCATTAAATATAACCTTTAATACTATATCACTTTTATCTTCATTATATTTAGGACTTACATTAATACCCATTTTTTCCAATTTATATGCTGCATACACATTAGTTTTTAAAGCACTAGCAACAACTGATGGAGCAAAATACAAACCCTTCAAAAACATTTTATTAGCATTTAAACTTGGACCAACATCCCAAGCTTCCCCAGGCATATTTAACCTTTCACTACATAAATAAATCAAATCTTTTCTTCCAGTGATATAGGCTCCATTTTCAGATATACCAGCTCCCAGATTCTTAATTAATGAACCAACACATATATCTGCTCCAACTTCAATAGGTTCCCTTACTCCAACAAACTCACAATAACAATTATCAACCATAATTATTACATCTTTATCAATACTTCTAATAAACTTAATTACTTTTTCCAGACTCTCAATTGAAATAGTATTTCTATTACTATACCCAATTGAACGTTGAATTTCTACTACTTTTATTTTTTCACTTTCTAATGATTTCTTAATTTTATCATAATCAAAATTAGAATCTATTAAATCAACTTGTCTATAACCAATACCAAAACTTTTTAAACTAGACTTATTATCATTAAAACCAATTATACTATCAAGTGTATCATATGGTTTACCTGTAATAGATAATAATAAATCCCCGGGTCTAAGTAATGCAAATAAACATGTAGATATTGCATGAGTACCAGAAATAAATTGATTTCTAACAAGTGATGCTTCACTATTAAATATATCTGAATAAATTCTTTCTATTTTATCTCTACCCACATCTCCATAACCATATCCAGTTGTGCTATTAAAATCAGATTCACTTAAATTTTCTTTCCAAAAAGCATTAAGTACCTTCTTACTATTTTCTAAACACACTTCATCTATTTTTTTAAATATATCATCCATTATTTAATTCCTCCATCTATTTTTAATATACAATCATTAACATAAGTATTACTTGCAAGAAAATATATAGCATCAGCAACCTCATTTGCATTTGCAAAACGTCCAAGTAAAATCTTGTCACTTTCACTTTTCTTGTAAGAAGTCATCATATCTTTATTCATGTCAGTATCAATCCAACCCGGTGCAACAGCATTAACACGAATAAATGGTGCAAACTCTTTAGCAAAATTATGTGTAAGACTTACAATCCCACTTTTAGAAGCATCATAATCAACACTTTCTATATAACTTCCATTATATATATTATTACTTGCAACATTTACAATATTTCCTTCATTTATTAACTTACTTCCATATTTACATACTAAAAAAGTACCAACCAAATTAGTTTTTAAAACACTTAAAAATTCATCACTATCTTTATCCTTTAATATATTATCTTTACATATACCAGCATTATTTATAATACAATCTATATTACCAACATCTTTTTTTATTGCATCAAACATATCCTTAACTTCTTCTTCATTAGATACATCTGCCTTATATATTAAAGCATTATTAAGTTCATCTCTTAACTTAATAGCATCATCCTCACTATGGTTATAATTAATTATAACCATATAACCATGTTTATCAAACATATGACAAATACTTTTACCAAGCCCTCTGGCTCCGCCAGTAACTAATACTTTCTTCACATATACCACCACGCATATATATTACTATATTTTTTTCAAAATTAAAAGAGCTTTCGCTCTATTTAATCAATATTCCATTTTCATCAAAAGTATAATGTTTAAATGATTTATCTTCTTTTTTCTTTTCTTTATCGCTATCTAACTCATCAAGTACAACCACCTGTGACTCGCCACCTGTCATTATCTCTTCATCTATTTCATTTAACCCATTAGTTAAAGTCTTATATTCATTTGTTTTATATCCTTCAAACAATACTTCTTTAATATCACTTTGATTAAATGAACAACAACTACTTTTAATCATTACTCCCTCAGGATATGCACAACCAGAATAATCATATATTTCTAAATCTCTAGCATATTCTACAGAGTAATAACCTGTTATCATTATTGATTTATTATTATTTTTAAGTTTTATTACACTACCTATTGGTAAATATCTTATATTCATTTTCATTCCTTTCTATTCTATTAATGACTTTGTCCTTTCCCGAAGCATTAGTTTACTCTAATTGGGTCTAATTATGGGAAATTCATCCACAAGATTACCCCAACTTCTTAGGTCTTACATTAACTAAACCACTATTAAATGCCTATTATTTTACATATTTTTGATGATAACTCAGCACCGCATTCTTCACTTCGCATTTATTTTGCACCCCGGCAAGTCAAATCCTAGTTTACCAAAATCGGATCAGCGGCTGTGCCGCTTCCCGATGCATAGTTCACAGAAGATGT
>FR903518.1 GCA_000438075.1 Clostridium sp. CAG:609
CAAAAGACTATACTAAAATGTCATGGTATAGTCTTTATTTTATTTATTAAATTCTTTAGCTAATGCACCACTTTTAAGTAATTTATCATATAATTTTTCATTAATTACTAAATCAAATTCCCCAATATATTCATAAACATCTGGATTAAATCCCATTTTAAATCTATTTAAACCATAATAATATCCATCTTTACTTAAGTCTCCGGTAATTCCATTTAAATCAATATATTTATAATTCTTACTATAATATTTAATTAAAGCATAATATAGAAAATAATTCGGTGAATATCTTCCCATTGATTTATCAAAACCACTTATTTCAATGATAACTCTATTTTGATATTTAATAACTAAAGCTCCCGCTAAGTAAGTTTCGGTATTTGTATTTAAATATTTACTAGCTTCTGCAATATCATTTTTATATGAAAGCAAAGTCTTATCTGAATTCATTTTACTATTTATAACATTACTATTGTTATTTGAAAGTAATTTATTATTTAAATAGTTATTTATTCTAGCTTCATTATTATAAGCATTGGTTGAATTGATTAAAAATGTTTTATAATCAACTCTAACTAGTAATAAATCAACATCAGCAGTTTTACTAAATACATTATAAAAATCATTATAATAATATTCATCTTTTTTAATCTTATTTTTTATAAATTCATAAAAGATATTAAGTTTATTATGATCACACTTTTCAAGTACTAATCCTTTTCTTAATCCTTTTTTTATTTTATTTCTAGTATTCTTATTTAACTTATTAACATCAAATTCATCTAAATTTATAATTGCATTAACACGTGGGAGTAAAGATTCAAAATTCATATTATCCTTTAACTTTTTATAACCACACCTAATTAAGTTATCAACAATTCTGTAATTTTCATTGTATTCAAAGTTCATAGTCTTTTTATTTAACTTAGCTATCGCTATTTCAGGATTAATCTTTATAAATACAAAATTTTTCTTTTCATAAAAATCCTTTATTTTCTTAGTAAAGTCTTCAAGTAAAAAAGTATTTGAATAATCAATTAAAAAACCACGCGGAGAATATCCATAATAGTACCCACCAATTTTTTTATAAAGAATAAGGGCAGCTCCAACAATTTCATCTCCTCCATAAGAGATAAATTCATAGTCGTAACCTTCTTCAGCTTTAATCATCGCATAATTAATTGATTCATGAAAATTCCCAATAAAATGAGAACTAACAAAATCTTTAAATTCAGCGATTGATATTTCTTTTATATTCATGGTTAAACCTCCCCTAAGTAAGACAACATTATACCATAATTTGACTGAAAAATCAAAAAACAATTGACTTAAAAGATAATCTTTTTGTATAATATAAGTAGGAGTGATAAAATATGGCGTCAGGATTTAAAAATAGTATTGAAAATATGTACAAAAGAATGATTATTTATTCATTATTAACAGCATTATTAACAATCATAATGGGTATTGTATTACTATTATTACCAAATGCAACAAATAAAGTAGTTGGTATAATTGTTGGAATCATTTTCTTAATCGAAGGAATAAATTCCGTATACAAATATTTTCATCGTGAAGGAGCAAAGTTATATAACTTAAATCTGATATTTGGTGTTTTATATGCCTTACTTGGTGTAGTAATAATTCTTTATCCATTCACAGTAGTAGAATTTGTAACAGTTTGCTTGGGAATTTACATGATTATTAATGGTGCAAGTAAAGTAAACTATGCATTATGGTTAAAAAGAGGAAACGAAGAATCTTGGCTAATAACATTAGCAACAGGAATTCTTATAGCAATAGTTGGTATCTTAGTAATATTTAATCCATTTGCAAGTTTAACATTAACTAAACTAGCCGGAGCATTCTTAATAATAACTGGTATCCTTGATTTTATGGACACAATACTATTTAGAAACCGTAGCAAAGAAATAATGGAAATATTCTGGTAAAATAAAGTAAAATAAAAAGTAAAACTTCGTCGTTTTGCTTTTTATTTGTCCCAAGTTTTGGTATACTATATATAGAAAGAAGGGATAAGTGTGTTAATAAAAGATATTCATGCTAGAGAAATACTAGATAGTAGAGGAAATCCTACAGTTGAAGTTGATATGACGCTTGATAATGGAATAACTAAAACAGCATCAGTACCAAGTGGTGCATCAACTGGTTCAAGGGAAGCTCTAGAACTTAGAGATAAAGATCCAAATAGATATGAAGGAAAAGGAGTTTTAAAAGCAGTTAGTAATGTTAACAACATTATAAGACCAGCTTTAATAGGTAAAAAGTGTGACCAATTATTTGTTGATAACTTACTTATTTCCTTAGATGGAACAGAAAATAAAAGTAACCTAGGAGCAAATGCTACTTTAGCAGTTTCTCTTGCTTGTCTAAAATGTTTAGCAGAAGCGAATAACAAAGAATTATATGAATATGTTTCTAATCGTAGTGTATCTGTTCCAATACCAATGATTAATATTATCAATGGCGGAGCTCATGCAGTTAACAACATAGATATTCAAGAATTTATGATTATGCCTGTTATGAAAACTATTAAAGAACGTATCAGAGCAGCATCTGAAGTATTTCATACATTAAAAAAATTACTTTCAATAAATAACTATGCAGTAGGTGTAGGTGACGAAGGTGGATTTGCCCCAAACTTAGAAAATAATCAAATGGCTCTAGATTTTATCATGGAAGCTATAAAAAAAGCTGGATATAAACCTGGTGTTGATATATTTATTGCTTTAGATATTGCAGCAAGTGAACTATATAATAAAGATGCTAAAACATATAAACTAGATAATAAAGAATTATCAACAGATGAATTAATGAAATACTATATTGAATTAATAAATAATTATCCAATACTAAGTATCGAAGACCCATTTTATGAAAATGATTTTGATGCACTTGCAAAATTTACTAAATTAGTAAATAACAGAATCATGGTTGTGGGAGATGACTACTTTGTAACAAATGAATTATACTTACAAAAAGGTATTGACATGAAAGCAGGTAATGCCATTCTTTTAAAAGCAAATCAAATTGGTACAATAACTGAAATGACTAAAACAGTAATGCTTGCTAAAAAGAATAATTATAAAACAATAATATCTCATCGTAGTGGTGAAACCGAAGATACATTTATTGCAGATTTAGCAGTAGGTATGGCAATTCCATTTATAAAAACCGGATCTATGTGTCGTGGTGAACGTATAGCAAAATACAATAGATTGTTAAGAATTGAAGAAAAGTTAAAAAGAGACTAGTTATTTAGTCTTTTTTATTTTATAATAATAGTGGTGATAAAAATGAAAATAATAACAGATGGAAATGGTGCATGTAGTAAAGTTGCATATTACTTTAGTGAAGTATGCAGTATTTATCCGATTACACCATCTAGCCCAATGGCATCAAATATTGATAAATTAACAAGTACAAACCTACTTAATATCTTTAATGATAAACCTAAAGTATTAGAAATGGAATCAGAAGCTGGAGCTGCTGGTGCTATGCATGGTGCTTTATTATCAGGTTCACTAGCATCAACTTTTACAGCAAGCCAAGGACTACTTTTAATGATACCAAACATGTATAAAATAGCGGGGGAAATGTTACCTGCAGTAATACATGTAGCATCACGTAGTCTAGCAACTCATGCTTTATCTATATTCGGAGATCATCAAGATATCTATGCAACTCGTGCAACTGGTTTTTGTATTTTAGCATCATCTAATGTTTTTGATAGCCAAAACCTTGCTGCAGTGGCTCACCTTTCCGCAATCGAAGGAAGCTTACCATTTATTCATTTTTTTGATGGATTTAGAACAAGTCATGAACTTAATACTATCGAAGAATTACCTGAAGATAAATTATTGACTTTAGTAAATCATAAAAAAATAAATGAATTTAAAGATAGATGCTTAAATGTTGGTAAAACATATCAATATGGTATGGCCCAAAATGAAGATATCTATTTTCAAATAATGGAATCTCGTAATAAATATTATGATATGATGCCTGATATAGTAAATGAATACATGCAAAAAATAAATAAAATAATGAATACATCTTATAAACCATTTAACTATTATGGAAGTAAAACAGCTAAAAATGTAATTGTTGCAATGGGTAGTGTAACTGATACAATAAAAGAAGTTGTAGATAAACTAGATAATGTTGGTTTAATTACAGTTCACTTATATCGTCCATTTAGCAAAAAATATTTTTTAGATTGCTTACCTGATACAGTAAAAAATATCGCTGTATTAGATCGAACTAAAGAAGCAGGTTCCACCGGAGAACCATTATACTTAGATGTATGTAGTATTCTTCAAGATAAAGATATCAAAGTTTACGGAGGAAGATATGGTTTATCAAGTAAAAATACAACACCAGATGAAATTTATAGTGTATATAAAATGCTTGATGAAAATCCACATCATAACTTTACAATTGGAATAAATGATGATGTAACAAATCTTTCTTTAAAACCAAGTCATATTGAAATAAAAAATGAAGCTAAAGAAATAAAAATAGTTGGTTTTGGAAGTGATGGAATGGTAAGTGCTTCGAAAGACTTATTAAAAATCCTTCATTCAAGTAAAGATTTATATGTTCAAGGATATTTTGAATATGATTCAAAGAAAAGTGGAGGTGTTACAATATCTCACTTAAGATATGATAATAAAAATATTAATAAACCATATTATGTAACAGAACCACAAATCGTCGTAGTTACCAAAGATATATATTTTAGAATGTTTGATATAATTAATAATATTAAAGAAAATGGAATCTTACTTATTAACACAATAAAAAATGAAGCTGAGTTAAAAAAGTTATTACCAAGTAAAGTTAAGAACATAATTTATAACAAAAATATTAAAGTATATTATATAGATGCTGAAAATATCGCAGCTAATAACAAGATAAATGGTAAGATTAGTAAAATAATGGAAGTATTAATACTTAATTTATTAAATGTTTTAAATGCCACAAAAATTCTTGAAGAATCAATAGAAAAAACATTTAAAACAAAAGGAGAAGACATAGTTAATAACAATATTAAAGCTATACATGAATCTCTTGATAATTTAAAAGAACTTAATATAACAGAAAATTGTGATGAAACAATAAAAATTGTTGATAACAATGTTATTAACTTAATAAATGAAAGAAAGGGTAATGAAATACCTGTATCTATGTTACTTGATTATAGATATGGAAGATTCCCTGGGGCAACAACAAAAGACGAAAAAAGAAGTATATCAAATGTTGTACCAACTTGGTTAAAAGAAAATTGTATAGAATGTGGAATGTGTGTTTTATCTTGCCCACATGCTGTAATCAGAGCTATATCAAATGAAACTGAAATAGATGGAATACCATTCATTGGTAAAGATGGATTAATGTATTCAATAAAAATAAGTGAAAAAGATTGTACAGGTTGTGGTGTATGTGTTAGTGTTTGTCCAGGTAAAATGGGTAATAAAGCCTTAAAGATGGTTGAAAAACAAAAAAAAATTGGAATTGATTTTGATAAATACAAAATAATTAATCCATTACCAAAGACTACTATAAAAGGAGTTGCTTTAGAAAAGCCGTTATTTGCTTTTTCCGGAGCATGTGCTGGTTGTGGAGAAACGCCTTATATCAAGTTATTAACCCAAATATTCGGAGAAAAATTAGTTATTGCCAATGCAACAGGTTGTTCAAGTATCTACGGAGGTTCAACTCCATCAACACCTTATTCTATTCCATGGGCAAATTCTCTATTTGAAGATAATGCTGAATTTGCTTTAGGTATTCACATATCTTATGAACAAAAAAGAAAGAGAATTAAACATATTATGGAAAGTGCAATAGAATCTGTTGATAATGAAACTAAGGAATTATTTAAGAATTGGCTAGAAAATATAAATGATTTTAATATAACTAACAAAATAAAAAAAGAGTTATCAACAAAATTATTACCAAATGAATTAAGAGATTTACTTGATTATGTACCTGCTAGAACAGTCTGGGCAATCGGTGGTGATGGCTGGGCTTATGACATTGGTTATGGTGGACTTGATCATGTTCTTCATTCTAATGAAAATGTCAAAGTATTAGTTTTAGATACTGAAGTTTATTCAAATACTGGTGGTCAAGCAAGTAAATCAACTAAAAAAGGTGCAGTGGCAGAATTTGCTAACTTTGGTAAAAAAACTATTAAAAAAGATTTATTTAAAATTGCATCATGCATACCTAATTGTTATGTTGCAAGTATTTCTCTCGGAGCAAATATGATGCAAGCAATCAAAGCCTTCAACGAAGCTGAAGCTCACAATGGACCTGCAATAATTATTGCATATTCTCCATGTATTGAACATGGTATTAAAACAGGTATGTCTACATCAAGTATCGAAGAAAAATTAGCAGTTGAATGTGGTTACACAATATTGATGAGACACGATAAAGAAACAATTATTGATTCTAAAGAACCAGATTTTTCAAAGTATGAAAGTTTCTTAGATAATGAAGTAAGATTTAATGCCTTAAAAATTAAAGATAAAGATTTAGCTAAAGAATTATTAGAAGACCAAAAAGAAAATGCTATGAAGCGTTTCGAGTATTATAAAAGAATAAGTAAAAAGTAGGGAAGAATAAAATAAAAGTAATATATTCCTAACCTTAAAGAAGTAAGTACTTAATTGTACTTATTTTTTAATTTATATCAGTTTTTGTAATAACATTTATAGGAAAATAGAAAAAATTTGATAGTGTACTTTTTCCGGTTCCGTTTAAACCATAAATTAAATTAATTATTTTATCAGTTAATAATGAAACCTTTTTTTATAGCTAGCAACTTTTTCTATGGTAATTTTATTAATCACATTAACACTCCTTTACTACTAAAAAACGCCAATACAAAAACTCATTAATTTAATAAGCCTGTACTAGCGTCTTTTTTTAATTATCTTTATTAAATAATTCTTCTACAATTAAATCTTTTGAATGTAAATTATTATTCTTACCTAATAATAAGTTT
>FR903519.1 GCA_000438075.1 Clostridium sp. CAG:609
CGAACAGAGAAGTTAAGACCTAATACGCCGAAAATAGTGTAATGCTAAGATAGGTAGTCGCCAATTTTTTTTTGCTTTAAATTCTTTAATTTAAGTAATATGTATAACATTTACGTAAAATATTGTCATAATGCTTGTATTAAATATAGATTTTATTTATAATAGAAATAGGGTGATTAGAAATGGATTTTAGATATACATCAAGGTCAGTAAATGACACATTGAGAGTAGCTCAAGACTTAGAGAGCGAAAAATTTCCCAATATGGTAATATGCCTATATGGGGAATTAGGAAGTGGTAAGACTGTCTTCACAAAAGGATTTGCAAGTGCAATGGAAATTGATGAAACAATTACTAGTCCAACATTTAATATTATTAAAGAATATACAACAGGAGAACTACCATTATATCATATGGACGTCTATCGTTTAAATGAAGATGATGACACTATTGGTATAAAAGACTACTTCAATAAAGGTGGAGTAACCATTATTGAATGGGCAGATGTTATAAAAAATAAATTACCTGAAAAAAGATTGGATATTAAATTTAAAGTAATTGATGAAGATACCAGAGTTTTAGTATTCATGCCCCATGGCGAAGAATACGAAGAAATCTGTAGTGCGGTTTTATAATGAAAACTTTATTTATAGACACACATTTATCCGATATAATAGTATTTCTTTATGAAGATGGAAAAGTTGTTAATAAAAAGGAAATTATCAACAAAAAAAATAATAGTGAGTTTATGTTTCCCACAATTGTAGAAGTAATAGATAATCAAAAACTGGATGAAATAATTGTTGTAAATGGACCGGGATCTTTCACAGGTGTACGTCTCGGAGTAACTATTGCAAAAACTTTGGCATATACACTAAATATTTCTATTAAAACAATTACATCACTGGAAGTCGCAGCCCTAGGGTCAAAATGTAAGAATATAGCTCTTTCAGATGGAAATGGATATTATATTGCAGAATACGATGAGAATTTAAATCCTAAGAAGGAATACATTTATTTAAACAATGAAGATTATCACAATTTAAATAATGGAATTTTGTATAATGAAACATATACCATTGATCCAGAATCAATATATAATTATATGAAAAATAAGAAAAAAACTAATGCTCACGGAGTAAATCCAATTTACATAAAGAAAATAGGTGTTGAACTTGATAAAAAAAGCAACAATTAAGGATGTACCTAAAATAAATGAACTTGGAAAACAATTACATAATAACTTTGAAAAATTATTTCATATTGAAACTGAAATAAGTAATAAAAATGCGATTGTATTGGTAGCTCAAGATGGTAATAACATAGTGGGATATCTATATGCATTAATATTTCCAGATAATATTGATTTACTAAGTATATTTATTGATAAAAACATGCGTTGCCAACACATTGGAACGCAATTATTACAAGAATTAAAAAGTATCGCTAAGAATCAAACGATAACACTGGAAGTATCATCAAATAATACTCCAGCAATAAGTTTATATACTAAAAATAATTTCAAAGAAATATATGTAAGAAAAAACTATTATGAAAATAGCGATGCTATATTAATGAAATGGGGGAATTAAATATGAAAGACGTATACATTTTAGCTATTGAATCATCATGTGATGAAACAAGCATAGCAATCGTTAAAAATGGTTGTGAGGTAGTAGCAATTACTATATTAACTCAAATATACACACATGCAAACTTTGGCGGGGTAGTACCAGAAATAGCATCAAGAATGCATACCGAAAATATTACAATGGTACTTGAAGAAACACTAAAAAAAGCTAATATGAGTGTAGCTGATGTTGATGCAATCGCCGTAACTCAAAAACCAGGATTATTAGGTTCTTTACTAGTTGGCATAGAATTTGCTAAAGTATTAAGCTATGTTTATAAGAAACCTTTAATAGCAGTAAATCATTTAATAGGTCACATTTACGCTAATGCAATCAACAACAAGTTAGTATTTCCTCTTTTAGCTTTAGTTGTAAGCGGAGGGCACACTGAACTAATAATTATGAAAAACGATTATGATTTTGAATTTTTAGGTGGAACACTAGATGATGCAATTGGTGAAGCATATGATAAGGTAGCAAGGATATTAAATATTCCATATCCGGGTGGACCTGGTATTGAAAAAAAAGCTCTCGAAGGAAAAGTAACATATGATTTTCCAAGACCAGTAATGGATAATACATACAATTTTAGCTACAGTGGCTTAAAAAGTAGAATAATTAATATTGTTCATAATGAAAAACAAAGGGGAAATGAAATACGTGAAGCTGATTTGGCAGCTAGCTTTCAATATGTAGCAGTAGATGAACTAGCACGTAAAACTGATCTGGCTTTAAAAAATACTGGTATAAAAAATGTAATTGTAGCAGGTGGAGTATCCGCTAATAAATATTTAAGACAAGAAATCGGAAAAGTTGCAAAAAATAACAATGCAAAACTTACAATACCTGAATTTATATATTGTACAGATAATGCAGCAATGATAGGTGCGGCAGCTTACCCATTATATTTAAAACAAGAATTTGCAGATTTTTCTTTGAATGGGGAATCTCAAGCAGATGTTTGTTAAGTTTGACATAATGCAAATTGTTTGTTATAATTATGTCACATGGGGAAGTTCAGGTTTCGACATGTATAACTAGGCATGACTGCAAGTGGTCGGCATACCTTAAGTGCACAATTAAAATTAAATGACGAAGCTAATTATAGTTTCGCTCCTGCTTTTGCCTAATAGAGGTTAAGGGAGCACTTCTATTCAATTTTTCTTATAGGTTGAATTAGGGGTTAATAAATATAAGATATAATGCATTTTTTGTTTAGGATTATGTATTGAATTTTACTAAACTTACTTGTAAATAGGTTAGTGTAGAGCCATTTTTACAAGAACATTTAAATCTACCTAAACTTGTAGACGTTGTGATATAGAGTATATTGGACAGGAGTTCGATTCTCCTCTTCTCCACCAAATTGATATTAAACTCGAGTCATCAAGACAATCGAGTTTTATTTTGGTTAAAAAATTGACTTTCTAACTACATTATGATAAAATACCAAATACAAAAGGAGAGGGAAATATGGAAAATAATCAAATATTAAGACAAAAATTAGAAAAATTAAAAGAAATGGTAACAATCATTAGCACCAATGAAAATGAATATAAAACAGCCCTTTTATTAAGTGAATACTACACGAGTAGCAAAAAGTTTGAAAAAGCTTATGCATCAATCATTAAAAAAGCAAAAACAAATGAAGAATATCAAGAATATATTCCAATAATTGCTCGTGTTGGTAAAATAATTTCAGAATATGAAGAAAAGAAAATATTTGCAAGCGTAAATTATTATTTAAACTTTCGTTATTATTTTGAAAATTATGATTATTCAAAATTTGTTGTTGAATACTTTTTAGCAAGTTCAAAAATAGATTTACTAGATATTTGTGAAGAAATAGGTATAAATGAAACAATTTTTAACATCTGCTTAACAGTTGTTAAAGAATTAGAACCATGTTTGTATCAAGAATATGAAAATAAAGTATACCAAAATAAATTAACAAGATATGAAATCACTAAAAGAAAAATAGAAATTCTATATGAACGTATCAAGGATGCAAAAGAAAATAATACTGAATTTTCTAAGTTTGAATTTTTAATAAACATGCCATTTGCTAAAAAAGAAAAAAGTAGACAATCGTTTTTTGAACTTAAACAATTAAATCCAAACATTAAAACAATACCTTTAACTATATATGGAAAAATTTTAGAATTTGCTCAAGCAGAAATGCCAGAAATGGTAAGTACCTTAAAAGAATACATGATGGAAAATGGTTTATATAGAATACCTGAATTCACTAAAAAAGAATTGAAAAAGACATATTTTCTAGATTCATACACAATTATAAATGAACAAGGAGAAAATGTTACATTAATAAAAGAAAATATTGATGCTATAATTGATTATATGGAAGAAATGAATTATCCATTTATCATAGAAATATTTATTGAACTTCAAAAAAGATATCTTGATAAAAAACTAGCAATTGAAAACAATAAAAGTAAAAAGTTAGTTAAAACACTAATACCATAAGGAGAAAAAATGAAATTCATTGGAAGAAATAAATTCGAAACTAATAGATTTTATTTAAGAAAAACCCAAAAAGAAGAAAATAACAATGACTTGGGTAGTTACTTTAATAACCAAAAGGGAATATTTTGATGAATCTAACTATTTATAATAATGTAATAAATAAACTTCAAAAATCAAAGTTCAGATCATCATTTAAATTAAAACAAAAGGATATAGATTATATTAATGAAAAGGGAATGTCAATGATAAAAAGACATGCTGTAGATTTTATAAATCAAAAATTAGCACCAGCAAACCCTGAAAATGATGGAAAGCAAACACCAATGAAGAATCATCCTGTGTTTATAGCAATGCATGCATGTGCTTGTTGTTGTAGAACCTGTCTTTACAAGTGGCATAAAATACCCATGAATAAAGAACTAACCAAAGATGAAAAGAATTATATTTATGGTTTATTAATTTACTGGATAATTTTAGAATATAAAAAACACTTATAAACGGAGGCACTCATATGAAAACAAGCGATAGAATAAAACTTTATCTTTATCAACACAAAGAAAATAAAAGATATAAAAAGTTTAAAAGTTGTACTTTACCATACCCATTCTTTGATGAAAAAAGATTAACATTTGAGTGGGTTACATACATTAAGAAACAATATGATATCAATAGAAGTCTTCTTTATGCAATCGAAAATCTTGCAAGAACCGGAGTAATATATCATTACAAACAACAAAAGATAAAACATTGTCACAGTTTTGATGAAGTTATCGAATCATTATATAAATATCCAGAAAGTTTTATAATTCCTGATGAATTTTTATCTGAATACAGCAACCAAGAAATATTATTTTTAAAACAAGTTCAAAGTTATCTTCATCTAATTGGTTTAAGAGACTATACCGAAAGCAAAAAAATGCAAGATATTAACAACAGATTTGACTATATCTATGATAAAAAGCATAAAACTATCAAAGACAAATTATTCATGATGACATATCACAAAAAATGTAGAAAGCAAGAATATAAAGATAATCTAAAAAGGTACACAAATACCAAAGTCTTAGAATATTTATCATATAGTGCAATCAATGTAAGTGAGAAAAGAGTTGCTAAATCAATCTTAAACGGAGAAAAAGACTATACAATAAAAGTAAAATATTCATTTTCTGAACCAAGTAAAAATAAAAAAAGTTTAATAATATGTAATGGAATATTTATTGGAGTCGTAGAAAACCAAAGCGAAGAAGTAATAAAGTTCAAAGACTTAAAAGAAGAAATGGTAAACTTTAAATTACTCGGATTTAAATCTTTTAAAGAATACAAGAATAACTTAAAACAAGAATTTAAAGAAGAAAGCAAAATGTATAATGAAAAATTCACCGAAGAATCAGAAATTTATTATATAAAACTAAAGACAATTGAAACATTTACAAATTTTTAATTGAAAAAAATGGTTTCCAAAGTAAGAAATTCATGTTATTATTATGTATAGAGACTTTAGATATGGAGTTGAAATTATGAATAAACCATATGATTATTATGAACATCCTTTATTAAGTAGTTTTTCTGAATTACTTAGTCTTAATTATAAAAAAAATCCTGATAAAATAGCCTTTACTTATAAAATAGATAAAGAAGTTATCAACAAATCATATAAAGACTTTTATAAAGATGTAACATATTTAACAAATTATTTAACCAACGAATATAATAATGAGCGTATAGCAATTATAAGTGAAAATTCATACAACTACATAGTATTATTTTTTAGTATAATAATAAGTAACAATATTGCAGTTTTAATAGATAAGGATCTAGATGAAGAATCAATAAAAAAATTATTAAAACAAAGTGATACTAAAGTTTTATACTATAGCAAAAACCATTGTGACTTAGAAAGAATAATAAAGAAATATAAATCATATGAAATAGATAATGTTTTAGATATTCCAAAACTAAATAAAAAAGAAACAAAGAAAAAATGTAAAGAATCAGTATTGTTTTTTACATCAGGTACAACTGGTGCTAATAAGTGTGTCATGTTAAGTGAAGAAAATATTTTAAGTGATATCTATGGTGCATGCAGTATTTTTAAACCAAACGGAGATGTATTTGCATGTCTTCCATTTCATCATGCATTTGGCTTAATAACAAGTATTTTAAAACCATTCTTTTATAATGAAACTATATTTATCAACAATAGTTTAAAAACTATATTAACGGATTTAAAAATAAGTAAACCAAATACCATGTTTGTTGTACCAACATTTATAGAAACGTTTTATAAACAAATATGGAAAAATGCTAAAAAAAATAAAAAGACACATCTTTTAAAAAGTATGATTAAAACAAGTAAAATGTTATTAAAAATTGGAATAGATTTAAGAAAACAATTATTTAAATCAATTCATAATAGTTTCGGTGGAAATATAGAATACATTATCTGCGGCGGAGCTTATCTAGATCCAAAATACATAATATTTTTTAGAAGTATCGGAATAAATATTCTAAATGGCTACGGTATAACAGAATGTTCTCCGGTTGTTGCAGTAAACAGAAATCATTATTACCGCGATGGTTCCGTAGGTCAAATTGTAAAAGGTGCCGAAATAAAAATCAAAGAAAATGAAATTTTAGTAAAAGGCAAAATGGTAATGCTAGGATTTTACAAAGATAAAAAAGCAACTGATGAAGTTCTAAAAGATGGATATTTTCATACCGGAGACTTTGGTTATATAGATAAAGATGGTTTTCTATTTATAACAGGTAGAAAGAAAAATTTAATAATTCTAAGTAATGGTGAAAATATATCTCCGGAAGTAATTGAAGAAGAGTTATCTCATGATGAAGCAGTAAGTGAAATAATAGTTTATGAAAATAATAACAAATTACTTGCTGAAATATATCCACGCGAAGAATATCTTGGTAACAAATCATACTTTGATGATTTAATTTATAAATACAATAGCAAAGTTCCAAAGAATCATCAAATTGCCTTAGTTACTTTAAGAAACAATGAGTTTCCAAAAAACAATAATAAAAAAATATTAAGAAATAAATTTATGGAGGAAAAATATGGAAAAGGAAATAATTAAAATAATATCAGAAGTATCTGAAGTACCAGCAAAAAAGATTAATTTAAAAACAAATTTAATCGCAGATTTAGATCTTGAGTCTTTAGACCTTGTAACACTTATATCAGAAATAGAAACTAAATATAATTTAGAAATACCTGATAAGGAAATTAAAAAAATTCAAACTGTCGAAGACATAGTTAACTACTTAAGTAAAAATGTATAAGTTATATATTGAAAAAAATATATCTTCTCATGACTTGTTAAAAAAAATACTGAAAGAAGAATACAACATAGATTCATTTACTATTATAAAAAATGAATTTGGTAAACCATATCTAAAAGATAATCAATTATATTTTAGTATAAGTCATGATATAGATACTTGTGCAATTGCTATTTCATCTTCAGAAATCGGGATAGATTTAGAATATCTAAATTATAATGAAAGAGTTATCAACAAATATTTTTATGATGCTGAAAAAGAAATTATGGCAAAAAGTAATAATTTAAAATATGACTTTACTAAAATCTGGGTAAAAAAGGAAGCATATTTAAAAATGAAAGGCACTGGTCTAAACTTTGGTAAAGAAAATGTTGATACAACAAAAATAGATGCAAAAATAATAGATTACAATGATTATCTAATAGCAGTATGTGAGGTGTAAAATGAATATATTGTACTGTGGAGATTCCAACATTGAAGATGGATTAATAATATCAATTTTATCGATTATAAAATATGATAAATGTCCATTAAATATATATGTATTAAGTATGGACTATAATGATAAAAAAAGCGTATCATCTAAAACAATAAAAGAGTTAGATAAATTACTAAAAGATACAAATAAAAAAAGTAGTATCAAACTTATTGATGTTTTAGCTCTCTTTTTAGCTGATACCCCGACGAGTAATTTAAATTCACTGTTTACCCCATATTGCATGTTAAGATTATATGCAGATTTATTAGATGACTTACCAGATAAAATATTATATCTAGATAATGATGTTGTTGCTTGTAAATCAATCAAAGAATTTTATAATATTGATAATACTAAATATGAGATTGCTGGTGCCAGAGATTTTTATGGAAAATATTTCTATAGCAAAAATAGAATTAAAAAAGATTATTTGAATTCTGGTGTATTATTATTAAACCTAAAATTAATTAAACAAAGTGGAAGTTTTAAAAAATGTAGAAAAATGTGCCAAAATAGAAAAATGTTATTGCCAGATCAAGCAGCATTAAACAAATTTTGTAAACCTAAATTAATTGTAAAAAGGAAATACAATGAACAACATGCATTGAAAAAAGATACAGTAATGAGACATTTTACCACAACATTCAAGTTCTTTCCATACTTTAGAACTCAAAAAGTTAAACCATGGGATATTGAAAGACTTCATGAAGTGTTAAAATATTATGAGTTTGATGATATAATCAACAATTATCTTAAATTTAAGGAGGAAACAAAATGATAACTATTCCAATATTCTATGCTATTGATGATAACTATTCTAAATTTGTTTATGTTTCAATAAAATCTTTAATAGCAAATAGAAATAAAGGTTATAAATATGATATAAATGTTATTTATGAAAATCTAAGTGATGAAAATGCCAAAATATTAAAATCACTTGAAACAGAAAATGTAAATATAATTTTAACAGAAATGAATGAAAATTTGTCGATGATTACAGACAGATTAGGTAACCGTCTACGAGAATATACCTTTACATTAACAATATTCTTTAGATTATTTATACCTGTAATGTTTCCAAAATATGATAAATGTATTTATATTGATGCTGATACAATAATACCCGGAGATATATCTTTATTATATAATGAAGACTTGAAAGGTAACTATCTTGGATGTGTTGTAGATAAATCAACAAATGATAATGAAAAATTAGCAAGTTATTTTGAGAATGTCATAGGTGTTCCAAGAGATAAATACATTAACTCTGGTGTTCTTTTAATGGATACTAAAAAACTTAGAGAACTAAACTTTGTAGGTAAGTTTCTCAATCTTTACACAAAATATCAATTTGATGTTGTGGCACCAGATCAAGATTATATAAATGCAATGTGTTATAATCACATTAAATATCTAAGTGATAGATACGATGCTATGCCAAATCCAAACAATAGGCAAATTGAAAATCCAATCATCATTCATTACAATTTATTTTTAAAGCCATGGCAATATGACGAAGTACAATATAAAGATTATTTTTGGAAATATGCAAAAGATACTCCGTATTATGATGAAATAAAAAATATCAAAGAAAATTACAGCGAAAAAGATAAAAAACAAGATAATAAATTTATGAATCAAATGGTAGAAAGAGCATATGCACTAACTAAAGAACAAAAAACATTAAAAAATGTTTTCGAAACTGGCAAGGAACAAAGATTATGATTGTCGGAGGAAGTAAAAAAGAAGTTATTAACAACATTAAAGTTAATATTAAAAATAATGAATTAAATAAAAAAGTCGAAGTAAATGATCCATGCATTTCTGATGAAGAGTTAGAACATTTAATAATTAAATTTTATAAAAATCAAGATAAACCAATATACAAAATAAAAAATAAAATAGCTAATAAGATAGTTAAAAATGTTGGTAAAAAAATATATCCTGACATAGAAATAAAAGGTTTAGAAAGACTTGATTACATTGATCTAGACAAAGGTGCAATTATAACAAGCAATCATTTTAATCCTTTAGACAGTTTCACAGTTAGAAAATTAGTTGAACAAAAATTAAATAAAAAATTATATATTGTTATTCAAGATACTAATCTAGCTATGCCTGGTAAATTAGGTTTTCTATTTAACAATATAAATGTTATCCCATTATGTAAAAGTCCAAATTACATAATAAAAAAATTCATTCCAGAACTTGAAAAAATATTAAAAAACGGAGATATTGTGCTTATTTATCCTGAAGAAGAAATGTGGTTTAACTATAGACTTCCTCGTCCGTGTAAACGTGGTGCATATCAATTTGCTCATGAACTTGATGTTCCAGTAATATCATGTTTTACAATTATGCATGATACCTCTATTAAAGATAATGACGAATTTAATAAAGTAAACTACATCTTAAATATTAACAAAGTTATTTATCCTGAAATAAATGAAACAGTAAAAAGTGATTCAATAAACATGGCAAACATAGATTATGAATCAAAGAAAAAAGCATATGAAAATGCTTATAATAAAAAGTTAATATATAAATTTGACATTAAAGATATCGCAGGTTGGAAAGATATTTAATTATCTTTCTTTTTATATGTAACATATTCTACATTAGATTTGCCACTATTAATAATCATGCTATTTCTAACTTTATTTATAATATCATTAACTTTTTCTTTTTTACTTAATAGATTATTAACTTGATAACCTCCCTCTATATAAATAACAATTCTAGGTTTTTTACTATATTTTCTTTTTTGATAAGTAACTGTTGCAGAATAAATTTCACTATTTTCATCTATTGCTAGTTGAAAACCTCCTTTTTTAAAAGGTCTAATTTTTGTATAATATGGCCATACATGTCCCTCGGGATAAACCACAATCGGATGATTTTTTTCATAATTATTAATTGCTTCTCTAAAGTATTTAAAGTCGTGTAAATCCTCAGGAACCACAATAGCACCAAGCATAGGTAAAAGTTTTCCTAAAAAAGGTATACCCAAATTTGCTTTATTAACAATAAAATATGGTCTTTTTGGTAATGTGATTAAAGCAGGTATAAATGCATCTCCCACTTCCTGTGTATGATTTATAAATAAAAAATAATTCTTTTTACCACTTAAAACTTTTTTATTAACAAATTTTACATGTAAAATTAATTTAACATAGATAAAACTTATAAATAAAAATATATAATAAAGTAAATAAGAACTAATCTTATAAAATATATTGTGATGTACCCATTTATAATTTTTCTTTAATTTAAAATCTTGATTCTTAGATGTAACTACATCACTATCAAAATCTTCATAATAATATATATTTTTCATAACAACCTCATAAACATTATAGCATTTAATTTTAATATAGACAAATAACATTATTCATTTTTGGACAAGTTCATACACTATATTGAAAGGAGAATTATGAATTATTTAACATATCCTTTAAAAGTTATGAACATAACTCAAAGTTACAAAGGTAATTATACTCATGAAAGACATCAAAAAGGAAATACAAAAGATTACCCGATTGATGATGCTTGTGGAAGTGGTAACGATAGTTATTTTTATTGTCCATGTGATGAAATGATTGTAAAAAAAGTATATGGCGTTGGTCTAAAAGCATCAAATACTATCTGGCTTGAAAGTACAACTCCAGTAATAACACCAACATTTAATGATTATGTAACTCTCATGATTGTTCACCCCGAAGATAAGTATTTAAAAAACTTATATATCGGTAAAAGATTTTCTAAAAATGATAAAATATTTCCAAAAGGAAAAGATGGTAATGCAACTGGACCTCATTTTCATATCACCGTAGGTCGAGGAAAATTTATATCTAGTGGTTGGTCAAAAAATAACCTTGGTTTATGGATATTAAAAACAACTAAAGAAAACGTTAAACCTGAAGAAGCCTTCTTTATTGATGAAAACTTTACAACAATAAAAAATACTAAAAACTTAAATTTCATAAAACTATATAATAAGGATGAAGATAACATATATTATACAACAGCAAACTTAAATATAAGACTTGGTCCAGGTACAAAATATAAACTAGTAAATACCATTATTAAGAATACAAAAATTAAAGTTCTAAGCATCACAGGTAACTGGGCAAAAATAAGTGATAAAGAATACGTTTCAAAAAACTTTATAACAAAGAATAAACCAAGTATAATATATGAATCAAAGAAAACTACAGCATCATTTTTAAATGTTCGAGCAAAACCAAATGGCAAAATTCTTTATGTTATACCCAAAAATACCACTGTAACAAGTTATAAACAAAAAAATGGTTGGACTGAAATTTACAATAATCGCTATGTATCAACAAAATATTTAAAGTAACAATTGCTAATTTTTAAAATTTATTATACAATATAGATAGGTGATAATAATGGGTCAAGTATATGATAAAGTATTAGATTTTAAACGCAGACACAAAGGAGGAGTCATTTGGAATCTTAAAGACCATTGTGCTGTAGTGGAAAAACATTTAAATCCAGGTGAATATGTTACATTTGCTTTTGCTGGTCAAAAAAATGATAAATTCTACGATATATTTCAAACTTGTGTAGTAGTACTTACTAACAAAAGAATTTTAATTGGTCAAAAACGTGTTGTCTGGGGTTATTTCTTAAGTTCAATTACACCAGATTTATACAATGACTTGTTTGTTTATCAAGGTTTAATCTGGGGACAAATAAAAATTGATACTGTTAAAGAAGAAGTAACAATATCTAATTTACCAAAAAGTGGTCTTGATGAAATCGAAACAAATATAACAGAAATGATGATGAGTGAAAAACAAAAATATATACCACGTGAAATGGAATAATTATGAAGAAGTTAAGAAATCTAATTTTATTTTTAATATTAATATTTTGTATATTTCTTTTCTTCTTTTTTTATCCTCATCATTATAAGCTAGAATATGAAATAGATAATTTTAACATCATCGAAGAATACCACAAAAAAGCTAAGTATTACAGTTTTAAAATAAAATATGAAGATAACACTTATGAAGTTATCAACAAAAGTAAATACACCAACAAAAGAAAACTAATCAAAGATATTACAGTTAATGAAAGTAATTTAGACCATTGCTTATCATTTGATACAACTCATGTTAATTTATATAATGTTTGTAAAAATGATAAAGAATATTTCTATGAAACTAAAGATAACAAATTTAACAAGAATGATTCATACAAAAATATTGAAATAGGTAATTTATTTAACAAAACCTATTTACTATGGAATTATCATGAATTTATTTACTTAAATAACAAAAAGAAAACAACAATTTCCTTATTTAACAAAGATATATATAATCTAAACTTAATAACGAGTATCAATAACTTTCTATTAGTACCAGATTATGACCAAAACTATAAGTTTGATAAAATATACATGATTAATTCAAACAACGCAAAAGTTAAAGATTTTAATCTTCGTTATGAACTATATTTTGATAGTTATTTTCTAGGTAATTACAAAAATCGTAGTTATTTATATGACCAAAAACAAGAACAAGTCTTTTATCTAGATTTAAAAAAGAATGAAATTTATAAAGCTGGTTACAAGGTACTTATAAATGGAAAGTGGGAAACTATCACTAATCAAAAACTTAAAAACAATAAATTAACATTTACAAATGAAGAAATATTTACCTACTTTATAAAGAACAATAAATTATATGGAAAATATGAAAATGAATATCTAGTAACAGATAATGTTTCTAAAATAATTAAAACAGAAGATATGGATGTTTACTACATTAAAAAAGATACTCTGTATCACTTTAACCCATATTCTGGTGAGACTCCATTATTAAAATATAGTGAATGGAACTTTAATAACACCAACATGATATTTATTTTTTAACAAATTATTAAAACAAACATATCCTATACTAGGAGTGGTAAAATGTTTGATAATTATATAGTTAAACCAACAGATAATCTAAAAACAATATCTGGAAAGTTTAATATTGACCCTAGAAAATTAATGGAATTAAATAACCTATATTATGAAAGTGACTTAAGGGCAGGTATGGATATAATTGTGCCTAAAAATAAAGAAACTTACTTTAATACATACATAATTGAACAAGGAGATTCTCTATATAAAATTGCTCAAAAATACAATATTAATCCAAAATTACTTGCAAGCCTAAATGGTTTAAATATGGAAGATTATATCTATCCTAAACAAGAAATATTAATACCTAAAAATAACTATAGTTACTACATAACTGCTGAAGGTGATACAATAGATAATGTTAGTAAAATGTTTAAAATAAGTAAATCAGATTTATTAAATCAAAATGAGACAATATATTTACTTAAAGATCAAATATTAGTATCAAAAAGATAGAAACAACTTTACAAAAGGTTGTTTTTTTTGTATTATTATAATAGAAAGAGGGATATAAAATGATTTTAAAAAAACCATATGGAATGTTAATAAAAAACTTCAGAAAAATACATATCATTTTAACCATTTTAACTATATTTATATCTATTGAAGCTCACAATATTCTAAATTTCTTTAATGAATATGTAGCAAATAACTATAGTGTAACAGTAACAGACACCCTTTTAAGAGAAACAATTAATCCCTGGATTTACCCAGCTCTCATTATAACAATAATTATACTAATCGCAGTATTTATTTTGTTAAAACAAAAAAAGAAACCAACTAAAACATACTTTTTTACATGTTTTTATTATGTTTTATTATTAATATTTATAATTGTTGCTGCAGTATTAATCAACACTTTATCAAAAGGACTATGGCAAACTGCCAGTGCAAGAACATACCGTGATTTTGCAAGATTAATTTATTATCCAAACTTTTTATTTGTTCTAATATTACTAGCTCGTGGACTTGGGTTCAATGTCAAACAATTTAATTTCAAAGATGATATTAAAGAACTTGAATTAACGGATAAAGATAGCGAAGAAGTAGAACTTAATTTAAATTTTCAAACATATAAAGCTGAAAGAACAATCCGTAGATTAATTCGTGAATTAAAGTATTATTATCTGGAAAACAAAAGAATAGTTTATTTAATTGTTGGTATCATCGTCGTAGTAATATCCTTCTTTACAATTAAAAACTATGAAAAAGTAAGATATACTTATAAAGAAAATACATCATTCAGTTATAAAGGCTTAAGTCTTAATTTCATCGATAGTATGGATTCAAACATTGACTTAAAAGGAGAAATAATAAATGAAGATAAATATTATATCGTAGCAAGATTCACAGTTAAAAATAGTTCAAAAAATGATTTAACAATAGATTACAATAACTTTAAAATGTATTATGGTAACGAATTTGTATATCCAAAACTTGACATGGGTAATAGTTTCCTTGACTATGGCAAACCATTTATGAACAATGTTATCAAAGCTGGAGAAACAAAAACTTACATAATGCCATATGAAATTGATAAAAAGTATAAAAATAAGAATTTTAAAATAGTAATATTTACTGGTGAAGCAACCAAAAGTAGTGACTTCTTAGCAAAAACAATAACAGTTAAATTAAAACCAAAAACAATCGAAGATATTAACGAAGTAACAAAAGTATCTTTAAATGAAAATATATCTTTATCAACAACAGCATTAAATAACTCATCATTAACAATTAAATCAGCACTTATATCAAATAGATATGAATATACATATGAAGATTGTTACAAAGAAACTTGTAGAACATATTATGATGTTGTAGTAGCAGACCCATCTTATCAAACAAGAAGTGCCTTGGTAGTAATGGATTATGATTTAGTATTAGATAAAGAAGCTGCACCATATCAAAATATTAATGATACTCAAGCATTTGCTAAAAACTTTATGGAACTAACATATACAAAGAATAATAAAGAATACAAAAGTAAAATCAAATACGTAACACCAGCTAAAGTAAAGGATAAAATTATCTTTGAAGTTGATGGAGATGTAGCAAATGCAGATACAATAAATCTATTAATAAATATAAGAAATAAAAGTTTTATAGTTAATCTAAAATAAAAAAGTCCTCAATAAAAGGGCTTTTGTTTAAAATTTGGAGGAACCGACCAGATTCGAACTGGTGATCAGGGTGTTGCAGACCCACGCCTTAGCCACTTGGCTACGGTTCCACATAAAATTATTCTATAATAAAATTTAATGTTTGTAAAGTAAAAACTATACTTATATTTAAAATTATGTTCAATTTTTATAAAATATACCCCAAAATTAAAAAATTTGTCTATTTTTGACAATTAAATTGGGAAGTATTATTGCTATTTATAAAATATTTGGTTATAATAAAAAAGAATAGGGAAGTGTGGTATGAATACCGATGTAAAAAAGAAGACAAATTTCCGGGAAATATTCAAATTTATTTCAACCATTATCAGTTGGACAATTTTTGTATTGCTAGTTATTTGTGCTTGTTTATTATTTTACTATTTTATTGCTATTCGCGTCTATGTTGCTAAAGGAGAAGGACATGAACCAGCATTTTCTCTATACACAATAATTACTCCGAGTATGACACCAAATATAAATGTCTATGATGTTGTAGTGGATACTAAAGTTAAGAAACCTGGAGATATAAAAATAAATGATGTAATAACATTTAACTCATCAATACCTGGTGTTCGTGGTGGCACAATTACTCACCGTGTTATTGCAATTAACATTGATTCAAACGGAGAATATCACTATAGAACAAAGGGTGACTACAACCTAGTTGATGACGGTGTTGATGTATCTTTTGATGATATTGTTGGTAAAGTAAGTTTAAGAATACCTCAACTAGGAAGACTTCAAAGTTTTATGGCAACCAGTATGGGTTGGTTACTACTAGTATTACTTCCAGCACTATACATAATATTTAAAGATGTAATCAAACTTATTAAACTAAAAAATAGTGAAGCTAACAATAAATTTAGTAGATTTTTAAATCGTCCATTAATATCATTTAAAAAACGTAAATTATTACCATACACTCCTGAAGTTAAAAAAGAAGAAGTAAAAAAAGAGGTAAAGCCACTTGTAAATAATGATGAAGAAAAAATAATCAAGTTGTTTGGTGATGAAGATAGTGATGACTTTGATTTACCGCCTTTAAGATAACAGAAAATGTCAAAAAAGTGACATTTTTTTAATTTTTTGTCAAAAATAAGGAAAATTAAGACAATAAAATTTGACGAAAATAATATAATGTGGTAAGATTATTCTAATTGAAGGAGGAATGCTTAGCTTATATATCAAATTAGAATAGTTTTAATAATTTAAGAAGGAGGATATTTATGAAAAAAATTATTAAAAATTATAAGAGCACATTGATATTGCTAGGTAGTGTATTAATTGGTGCTATTTGTGGTTTAATCTTTAAAGAAAAAGCGGAAATAGTAAAACCTTTAGGAGACTTATTTTTAAATCTTTTATTAGTTATTATCGTTCCACTAATATTCTTTACCATTACATCATCTATTTCTAAGATGAATGAAAAAAAGAGATTAAGTAAAATTTTAGTTAGTACAATAATTATATTTTTGATAACATCAGTAGTAGCAGTATTATTTGGTTTTGCAACAACTGCAGCAGTAGATTTAGTTAATCCAAAAGATACAAACGCTATCAAAGAAGTATTCGATAATTCAATTGATGAAGGTGTTGAATTAAATATATTAGAAAGAACAGTAAGTGTTTTATCAACAGATTCATTTATAAACCTTTTATCAACAAATAACTTAGTAGCATTAATAGTTATGTCAGTATTATTTGGTATAGCAATTAATAAAGCTGGTGATAAAGGAAAAAAAGTTGCTGAACTATTTGATCAATTTAGTGAAGTAATGTACAAATTAATTGAAATAATAATGTATTATGCTCCGATTGGACTTGGTTGTTATTTCGCAAGTTTAGTTGGAACTTTAGGAGGAACAATAGCAGTTGGATTCCTAAAAACATTCGTAGTATATACAGTAGTATGTTTATTATTTATGGCAATATTCTATAGTTTTTATGCATTTATATCTGCAGGAAAAGATGGAGTAAAAGCTTTCTGGAAAAACATAATTCCATCAGCATTAACAAGTATTGGAACATGTTCATCTGCAGCAAGTGTACCAGTAAATATTGAATGTACTAAAAAAATTGGTGTACCAAACGACATTGCAGAAACTACAGTTTCTCTAGGAACAAGTTTCCATAAAGATGGTTCTTGTATAGGAAGTGTATTTAAAATTATGTTCCTTGTATGTTTATTTGGAACATCACTATCATCATTTGGAAGTGTTGCTCAAGTATTAGGTGTTGCCTTACTTGCTACATTACTTGTAACAGCAGTACCAATTGGTGGTGGAACAATTAGTGAAATGTTAATTATTACAATGATGGGTTATAATGTTGCAGCATTACCTATATTAACAATTGTTGCAACTATAATAGATGCCCCAGCTACATTATTAAATGTTGTTGGAGATTCAGCTTCTGCCATGATGGTTACAAGACTTGTCGAAGGCAAAGGTTGGTTTAAAAAAGAAAATAATACGAAGAAGCAAAGCAAGTAGTTATAGATTAAATTCTTTACAGAGATAAAATAAATAGCTGAGATTATTTTAATGAATACTATAATGAATTTCATTTGTGGAGTATAAACGGGGTAATTCCCTTATCAATTTAAAGTGTATGAATAAAGTTCATGAACTAAGGTGGTACCGCGGGAAATCTCGTCCTTAATTAGTTTGTGGACTTTTTTTAATTTAATGGAGGAAATATGGAAAACGAATTATTAACACTAAAAAAAGAATTAGAGGAAAAACTAAATGAATGTCAAAAAGAGGCTGATGTTTTAAATATTAAAGCAAATTATGTTGGTAAAAAAAGTCGCATCGCCGAAATTCTAGGCAGCTTAAAAGACATGAGTGTGGAAGACAAAAGAAAATATGGAAGTTTAATTAACAACACTAAAAAAGAAATGGAAGAAATGACTAGTGCTAGAATAATTAGTCTAGAAAGTAAATCAAATATAGCATTTGATGATTCCCTAGAGTTTAATGTTCCAGTTGGTTCGTTACATCCAGTTACAATTGTTGCTAAAGAAATAACAGATATTTTAAAGAAAATGGGATTCACTGTAGTAAGTGGACCTGAAATGGAAACAGAATATTATAATTTCGAAGCATTAAATGTACCAAAAGATCACCCAGCTCGTGATATGCAAGATACATATTACTTAGATAATGGAACGGTTTTAAGAACACAAACAAGTGATAACCAAATTCATGCAATGGAAAACTATGGTGCACCTCTTAGAATTTGTGCTCCAGGAAGAACATTTAGAAATGAAGATTTAGATGCAAATCACGAAAATACTTTCTTTCAAATCGAAGGAATGGTTATTGATGAAGATGTATCAATAGAAAATCTAATGTACATCATGCAAGAACTTTTAAAAAGCATCTTTAAAACAGATGACTTAAAGGTTCGTTTACGTCCAGGTTTCTTCCCATTCACAGAACCTAGTTATGAAATGGATATGTCATGTTTAATTTGTGGCGGAAAAGGCTGCCCAACATGTAAAAATGCTGGATGGATAGAACTCATTGGTTGTGGTATGGTTCATCCGAATGTTTTAAGGGCTGGTGGAATTGATCCAGATAAATATCGTGGTTTTGCCTTTGGTATTGGGTTAACTAGACTTGCAATGATGAAATATAAAATTAGTGATATAAGACCCCTTAACTCAGGTGACATTCGTTACCTAAGTAATTTTGGGATAAAATAAGGAGGAATTAAAATGTTAATATCTTGTAATAAATTAAAAACTTATATTAAGGATAGTGAAAAAATAGATTGGTTAAAAGTCTGGGATAAATTCACTATTAGAACTGCGGAAGTTGAAAATGTTAAAGAAGTTGGTGACAAATTTGATGGAGTTGTTATTGCCCAAATAGTTGAATGCATTCCTCATCCAGATAGTGACCACATGCACATTTTAAAAGTAAATTATGGTGCAAGTGAACCAATTCAAGTTGTTTGTGGTGCTTACAATGTTCGTGTAGGTTTAAAAACAGCATACATTAAAGTTGGTGGACACATTGATGGAATTGAAATTAAAGCAAAACCTTTAAGAGGTATTCTTTCAAATGGAATGTGCTGCAGTATGAGAGAACTTGGCATCGGTGATGATCATGATGGAATTATTGAACTACCTGATGATGTTGTAGTTGGAACAGATATTAAAGACTATTTACCAGTAAAAGACATAATTGTTGAAATTGATAACAAATCATTAACAAATAGACCAGATTTATGGGGACATTATGGAATTGCTCGTGAAATAGCAACAATTACTCACACTGAAATGTTACCACTTGAAATGGAAGAAATTAAAAATGATAAAGAAGATTTAGATATAAAAATAAATAATCCTGAACTTTGTTATAGATACACTGGTTTAAAAATAGATAACATTAAAAATAACAAGTCCCCATTAGAACTTCAAATATTTTTATACTACACAGGTATGCGTTCAATTTCTTTGATTGTTGACTTAACTAATTATTTAATGTTAGAACTAGGTCAACCAATGCATGCATTTGATTCTAGAGTTGTAAAAAATATTGAAGTAGGTCTTGCAAATAATAAAGATTTATTTACAACATTAGATGGTGTAGAAAGAAAATTATCTAGTGAAAACTTAATGATTAAAAATAATAATGAATATTTTGCAATAGCAGGTGTAATGGGTGGAAAAAACAGTGAAATTTTAAGTGATACAACTTCAATATTCTTAGAATCTGCCACATTTAATGCTGGTTCAGTAAGAAAAACTGCTAACTTCCTAGGACTTAGAACAGATGCATCAGCTAGATATGAAAAATCACTAGATCCAAACATGACAGATAAAGCTATCAAAAGACTAGTATATTTACTAAGAAAAGAAAATCCAGATATGCAAATAGCATCAAATTTAACAGATGTTTATCCGAATGTCTTAAATGAAGTAAATATCACATTGCATAAAGACTTACTTTCAAAATACATGGGAACAACTCTAAGTGATGAAAGTGTAATAAATACATTAGAAAGTCTTGGTTTCAAAGTAGAAAATACTGATTATTCATATGAAGTTGTGGTACCAACATTTAGACATAGCAAAGATATCAACATTGAAGAAGATTTAATCGAAGAAATTGCTAGAATCTACGGTCTTGAAAACTTTACTCCAAAACCATTAAAACTAGATTTAACAATAACTGAACATGAAAAAACATTCAATGAAGAATATGAAGTTAAAAGTCTTCTTGCAACAAAATATGATATGAATGAAGTAAACAGTTACATCTGGTATGATACAAATACATTACAAACTCTTGGAATTAAAAAAGATGGTGTTAAACTTCTTGGTAAATCAGATAATAATATCTTACGTGATGACTTAAGTTTTTCTTTATTAAATATCGTCGAAGAAAACTTCAAAAACTTCTCTGAATTTAGCATCTTTGAAATTGGTACAATAATTGAAAGTAACCAAAATAAAAGAGTATTAAGTATCATTTTATGTGGTAAAGAAAAAGAACTTGAACAACTTTATAATAAAGCTAAGACTGTAACTAGTTATATTTTTAAAGCTTTAAAACATAAAGAAATAACACTTTCAAATAACGTAAATGAAAAAGAATACTATGATAAAAACTTAGGTAAAATAATTAATGTTGATGATACAAAAATAGGTACTATTAATGTTTTAGATAAGATTTATACAAATAAATTATCTAAGAAAAAAGCCATTGTATGTATTGATATTGATTTTGATAAATATGCCAAATTAGAAAAGGATATAATCTTGGAAAAAGTTGTAAGTAAATATCCAAGTGTAGAACTTGATTACACAATAATTATGCCAACTGATAAAAAATATGAAGACTTAAAAGAAGTATTAAAAGAATTTAAAAGTAAATTAATTGAAAGAAATGAATTAGTTAGCATCTATGAAAATAAATATACAATAAAATATGTATTAGGTAGTCCATATAAGACACTTGAACAAAAAGATTTACAAACATTTAAAGAAAGATTTATAGCTCATTTAAAAGAAAATGGTTATAGTATTAACGAATAAAGAGGGAAACCTCTTTTTTTTTGAATGTCTTTATGTTATAATAGAAACATAAGTTACCACACTAGCTTGAAAGGGGAGATATGTTATGCCAGCGGTAGTAGAATTATCAAAAGAAAGAATAGTAAAAGTCGCAGTAAAAATAGTAAATGATAAGGGTTGGGAAAGTGTAAATGCCAGAAGTTTAGCCAAAGCACTCGGAGTATCAACCAAACCATTATACCGAATTTATAACAATATGGATGAAATAAAAGAAGATATTTATAAAGAAATATCTCATCAATATGATGAATTTATCACAAGTAGAATAGATTCAAAAAAAGCATTACTTACTTTATGCATAGCATATGTAGAATTTGCTCAAGAATACAAAAACTTGTTTATTAGTTTATTTTTAAGCAACAATTTAAAATGGAAATCAATTGAAAATGTTTTAGATGAAAAATGGAACCAAGGTGCAATAATTAATTTAGTTAATAAGCATGGTTTATCTTTTGAACAAGCTAAAAACTTATTTATGAATTTATGGTTATATGCAAATGGTCTTGCAACATTAATAGCAACCAATGAAATAACAATTGATAAAAATGAAATATTAGTCAAATTAGTCAAATTATATAAAGCATTAACAAAGGGAGAATAATGAATAATAAGGTAAATATAAGTAGTGATAACATAAGCATTTATCGTATCGAAGAAAAATGCCTTAATTGTGGAATGTGTTTAAAAACATGTAAAAGTATAAATAACATTGATAATGATTGTATTAATTGTGGTCAATGTATTTTAACGTGTCCAAGTGGAGCTTTAGTGCCCAAATATGATTATAAAAAAGTATTAAATTATATTAATGATACTGATTATTGTGTAGTAGCATTCACAGCTCCGGCGGTTAGAGTTGCTATCGGTGATGAATTTAATTATGCACCAGGTACATTTCTAGAAGGAAAAATGGTAAGTGCCTTAAAAAAAATAGGCTTTGATTATTGTTTTGATGCAACATTCGGAGCAGATTTAACAGTAATGGAAGAATCATATGAACTAATTGAAAAATTAAAAAGAAAAGAAAAGCCATTATTTACAAGTTGTTGTCCTTCCTGGGTAAAATATTTTAAAACTTATCATGAAAAAGACATTAATAATTTAAGTACATGTAAAAGTCCACTTTCAATGGAAGCAACAATGATTAAAACATATTTTAAAGATATGTATAACTTAGAAAAAGACAAAATAATAACAGTATCTTTTGTACCATGTGTTGCTAAAAAATATGAAAGAAAGTTATATCCTGAAACAGATTTTGCACTAACTACAAAAGAACTCGCTATGATGATCAGAGAAACAAATATAGATTTTGAATCATTAAAGGATAAAGAATTTGATAAATTACTTGGAAGTTCTTCATCAAGTGGATTAATTTTTGGTGCAAGCGGAGGTGTAACTGAAGCAGTTTTAAGAACGGCATATTACATGTTAAATGGTAAAAAAGCTCCGGCGAAATTCTATCACTTTGATGAAATTCGTCATGAGCAAGATTTTAAAACAGCTACCATAGATTTACAAAAATACTATGTTAAAGTAGCGGTTGTAAACAAGATATCAACAGTAAAAGAAAAATATGACTTGTTAAAACAATATGATTTTGTAGAAGTTATGGCTTGTCCAGGTGGATGTATCGGTGGCGGAGGTCAACCATTACAATCAATTAAAAATAGTAAACAAATACGAGAATCGAGAATAGATAGCATATATAATAAGGATAATGAATCAAATATAAAAGAAAGCTTCATGAATCCATTAATTCAAGATGCATACATATCATATATCAGCAAAAATAATGTTGAACTCCATACAAAATGTGAAGATTTAGAAAAAATAAAAGAATAATCTTTACAACAAACAATAAAAAAAGTATAATAAAAATGGAGGTAAGAAATGAAGAAGTATATATTAACACTAATTGCTGCTTTATCAATATTTTTAATGCCAACTGTTAGTGCTAAAGTTGATTTGCCAGAAAAAACAGATCACGAAAAAGTTAAAGTATATTTATTCTATAGTAGTACGTGTGGTAACTGCCATAATCTATTAAAATATTTTAGTTCAAAATACTTAGATTATACTGATTACTTTGAATTTGTTACATATCAAGTTGATAACAATCAAGATAATTCAAAACTATCTGCAGCAGTTGCTGAAAAAACTGGTGAAGATCAAGGTTATGTACCACTAGTAATAATAGGTAATACATACCATAACTTAGGATTTGGTGGAGATGCTGGTGAAGAAATAACTAAAGCTGCATTAGATGCATATCAAGATGATAATTACACAGATATAGTTGCTGAAATTAAAAAAGATAAAAAAATTGATGCAAAAGAAACTACATTTGTTGATGCTTGTGATGTATCAGGTATTAAATGTAAAACAGCAGATTCAAAAAGTGGAATCAGTGATGGTGCAGTAATTGGTATTATTTTTGGAGTTATTGTATTAGGTTTTGGTGGACTAGTAGTTCTATCAAGAAAAAAATAATTGTGAAGGCTTTAAGCCTTTTTTCTTTTGCAACAAAAAAACTTGCGTTACGCAAGTCTTTATTATAGATATTTATTAATTGTATATTGTCTTTCACCTTTTAAATTAACAAAGTATTCTTCGATTACTTCTTCATTTGCAGTACCTTTATTAATAGATACTGTTATTTTTAAAGTATAACCAACAAGACCAGTACCAGACATATTTAATACTGGACCAATATCACTATTTAAATAAATATCAGTAGTATTTAATTTTATTGTACTAAATTCTTTCTTTAATTTAGCTTTTTCATTTTCTACAATTGAATTAACAAGTTTTAATTTTGCTTCATCTTGATAAACATTTAAATCAAGTCCACATCCATTTTCAGTAACATTAACTGCTAAAATATATTTACTTGTATCATAAGAATCATTTCCATACTTACAAACAGTTGGACTTTTAACATTGTTCTTTCCAATATTTAATGTTGCACTTTGAGGACTTGTTTTATTTCCTGCATCATCCGTTGCAACTATTTGAATTGTATAAGCACCTTCAGCTGTAAATGCACTATAATCAATCTTTTCACCAGATTGAGTTAAACTTAAATCATAAAATTCTATTTTACAATCAGTATCACTATTGTCTTTACAAGATTCTACAAAATCTTCAGGTTTATAAGTTCCTCCGATTGCAATATTAACATCTTTTGTTTTCAAAACTGGTGCTTCGGTATCTACAACTTCAAGTTTTGATGTATAAGATTCATTATATATCTTTATCTTTACTTCGTAAGTACCAACCTTTTCTAAATTAACTTTATCATAGTTGGTTTTGATATCTTTTTCTTTGACACCCTCAAGTTCTGAAAAGAATAATGTTTTATCAGGAAGTTTGCTATTTACCTCGACTGCTACGCTATCTCTTATTTTAATGACGGCATCTTTGTGATTATTTTTACTCTTTACACTAATGAGTACTCCGATTGCAATAACGATTAATACTCCAACAATCGATGCAATCACTATTGTTCCAGTAGATGCACCACTTTTTTTTACTCTTTGATTAAAAAATTTCGCCACATAAATCATCCCTATCTTTAATTAATATTACCATATTTTTTAATTATTTCCAATAAAAAATGCAAAATTATACGAATTTTCTTGTAAAATAGACAAAAATGTGGTAATATCGTAATTGCAAGTTTATATTTTATATATAATTTTGTTAAGTGGAGGGGACAACTTGCGGACTCGCCCTACAACCACTTACGCGAAAAAATTTT
>FR903520.1 GCA_000438075.1 Clostridium sp. CAG:609
AAAAGAACAAAAAATTAAATGTCTAATATTTTAGAAGAATAATATCACTGATCAAGGAGGACATATGAAAGAAATAATAGAACAGATTAATAAAAATAAAGTTAAATGCAAACATTGTAAAGATATTATTGAATCACTAAGTGTTAATGACTATAAGATATGTTCTTGTGGAAAAATAGAGATTTCTGGTGGACATGATTATTTAAAAAGAATTGGAAATAAAGATGATTATGAAGAATCATCAAACATTAGAAGATTAGTAAAGATAACTACAGATGGATTTGAAGTAATAGAAAATGCATTAAGTAGGAAAGACATTGATTATGAAAATATTCATTGTCCTTTTTGTAATGGTTCAAATATATCATTAGAAAAAGGTAATGGTGAACTAATAATAGGGAATGACATAATAGCATTAATATGTCATAAATGTAGAAAGATATATAGATTTAGTGATGTTAAATATAAAATATAATGAAAATAAAGATGCTTATTTCTTTTATAAATCATTAATTGTATGTTATAATTATTGATAGGAGATTCATTCAACCAAAGGAGGAATAACATGAAAGAA
>FR903521.1 GCA_000438075.1 Clostridium sp. CAG:609
AAACACCTCCTTTCGGAAGTGTATTCTATCATACTTAAGTTTTTTTATAAATGTCTACCCTAAAGGGTGCATTTCAGTTATTTTGTTGGTTTTAGTCTTAATCTTCCTTTGCCCATGTCTTTTACTGGTGTTAGGATGCTGTAGTCTATTTCTGTACATGCTAGTTCATAACTATATTTTTCTTTTAGTTCATTAACCATGTTTTTATAAACTAAAGTAGCTTTTTCATAGTTGTTTTTTAAAATATAGTCTGATGCTGGAATGATGTATTTGTTCATTAATGTTAATGCTTCGATTGTTGGAGCGTCTTCTATTTGTTTACTAATTACTGGACCAATTTCATCATATTCACGAAGTAAATTAATTCCTTCGGGTGATTTTCTTAAATAGTTTTCACGTAGAAATCTTAAATTTCTTAAAAATTCGCAATTATCTCTGTATCCAAGTTTTGAACATACGATAGTGGTTATGTAGCAACCTGCAGGTTTATAGCCATTATCTTTTTTTTCTATGTATAATCTACATGATTCTTCATTCTTGTATTTATATTTACAAGTTTTTGAACAGTAGTAACGTTCTCCCCAGTATTCTTTTTGATTTAAATCAAAATATTCGCAATTTCCACAATAATCTTTCATTGTGCTTTCCCCCTTTAAGTGATATCTATTATACTCAATTTTAACAATTTGTCAAGTTTTTTGATTGTTAGGCACTTGACAAATGTCAAGTGATGGGGTAATATTATCTAGGTGGTTTTATGAATGAAGGTATGCTTTATAAAATGAATTCATTAAATATATTGATTGGTAGAAAGATGCTTGTAGATAAATTTGGTGCTAGTCAAATGATTATAATGAGTTATTTACTTCATCATAGAGACGGGGTATATCAAAAAGATTTAGAGGATATACTAAATTTAAGAAGAGCCACTGTTTCTGGTGTTTTAAAAACTATGGAAAAACATGATTTAATTGAAAGAGTTATATGTGAAGAAGATGTTAGGTGTAAAAAAATTGTATTAAAAAGTGATGCAATAAATATGTTTGAAGAAAAGAAAAAAGAGTTTTTAAAATTGGAAGAGGTTGTAAAAAAGGGATTGAGCAAAGAAGAAATTGATGAGTTTAATCATATAATAGATAGTATGCGTAATAATTTAATAGCATATTTAGGAAAGGATAGTTATGATAAAATTAATTAAAAATTTTAGAAAAAAAGATTGGTTGATAGTTTTAGTTAGTGCCATTATTATTGTACTTGAAGTATGGCTTGATTTAAAAATGCCTGATTATATGTCCCAAATTACTGTTTTAGTTCAAACTGAAGGAAGTAGGATGTCTGATATATTAAAAAATGGTGGATATATGCTTCTTTGTGCTTTTGGTAGTTTAGTTGGGGCAGTAATAGTTGGATATTTAATATCTATATTGGCATCTAGGTTTTCTAGAAACTTAAGAGGTAAATTATTTAGAAAAGTCGAATCTTTATCAATGAATGAAATAAAAGAGTTTTCTACGAATAGTTTAATTACTAGAACAACAAATGATATAACAAATGTAGAAATGTTTATTGGGTTTGGATTGCAACAATTAATTAAAGCTCCGGTTACTGCAATATGGGCAATAACAAAAATATTAAATAAAAGTTGGGAATGGAGTATGGTAACTGGTGTTGCTGTTATTATTTTGTTATCAATTATTGGAATGCTTGTGTTAATTGTTTTACCTAAGTTTAAGTTGGTTCAAAAGTTAACTGATAAGTTAAATGAAGTGACAAGAGAAAATTTGCTTGGTATTAGAGTAGTTAGAGCTTTTAATGCTGAAGATTATCAAGAAAAAAGATTTGAAAGTGCTAATAATAGTTTAACTGATTTACAATTATTTAATCAAAAAACTATGTCAATTATGGCCCCAGTTATGTATCTAATTATGTATATGTTAACACTTATTATATATTTTATTGGAGCATATTTAATTAAAGATGCAGGTCTTGTTGATAAAATTGGTTTATTTGGTGATATGGTAGTATTTTCATCATATGCAATGCAAATTATTATGTCTTTCTTAATGCTTGCATTTATATTTGTTATGCTTCCAAGATCACAAGTTTCTGCGGGAAGAATTAATGAAGTACTTGATACAAAAGTAAGTATTGTTGATGGGGACTTTGATGGTGTTACTAGTGAAGTTGGTACTGTTGAATTTAAGAATGTATCATTTAAATATCCAGATGCTGAAGAATATGTTTTAAAAAATATATCATTTAAAGCAAATATGGGAGATACTGTTGCATTCATTGGTTCAACTGGTTCTGGTAAATCAACACTTGTTAATTTAATTGTTAGATTTTATGATGTAACTGATGGTGAAATATTAATTGATGGTGTTAATATTAAAGATTATAATTTGAAAGAGTTATATAAAAAAATTGGTTATGTTCCTCAAAAAGCTGTAATGTTTGATGGAACTGTTGCTAGTAATATAAGTTATGGTGAAAGTAAGGAAGAAGTAACTTTAGAAAAGATTAAGGAAGCTGCATTAGTATCTGAAGCACAAGACTTTGTATTAAAGATGGATAATCAATATGATTCACATATTGCTCAAGGTGGTACAAATGTCTCTGGTGGACAAAAACAACGTCTAGCGATTGCTAGAGCTATTGCTAAGGATCCTGAAATATATATTTTTGACGATTCTTTTTCTGCACTTGATTATAAGACTGATGCAGAATTAAGAAAGAATTTAAAGAAATATACAAATAATGCTACTAGTTTAATTGTTGCTCAAAGAATTGGTACAATTATGAATGCTGATAAGATATTAGTTCTTGATCAAGGTACTTGTGTTGGTATTGGTACACATAAAGAATTAATGGAATGTAATGATGTTTATAAAGAAATTGCTTTATCGCAATTGTCAAAGGAGGAATTAGATAATGCCTAGACATGAAAGAAAAGTTACAAAAGCTAAGAATTTTAAAGGTTCAATAAAAAGGTTATTAAAAGAATTAAATCCATTTAAAAGACTTCTAGTGATATCACTAGTGCTTGCTTGTTTAGGGGCAATACTTACTATTGTTACTCCGAATATATTAAGTGATTTAACAGATAAAATATCTGATGGCTTAGTAGTTAATAAAGATAATTTAGAGTATCTTACTAAAGAAGTTACTGGTAAGTTAAATGAAGAAAATATTATTAAAGCGACTGGTATAAATATTAATGAAGATGTTATTAAAAAGATAATGCTTGATGAAAGTATTAGTTTAGATGATAAAAATATATTTAATGAAGCAATTAAGAATAAAGATTTTAGTAATATGCCATCTTCCATATTGGAAGTGTTGATTAAAGATGAAGATGTTTTAAAATTTATGGAAAGTATTAATAATAAAGTACTGGTAATACCAGAGAGTGTTGCTAATAGATTATTTGATGAAATAACTATTGATGGTGTTAAAATAAGTGCTCTAGATCAAGCTAAGTTTTTAGAAAGTATTAGCACTGTTGATGATTATAGTAATGTAACTAAGTTGTATAAAACAATTGATGATGCACCGGATAGTATTAAAAAGATAGTTGAACCAAACATGGATATAAATGGTATTAAACATATAGCATTAATACTTGTTACTATTTACTTAGTAAGTGCAATATTTGAATATATTGAACAAATTACTATGACTGATGTATCAAATAATTTTGCTAGAAGATTAAGAAGTAATATATCTGGTAAGATAAATAGATTGCCACTTAAATATTTTGATAAACATTCAATAGGAGATACATTATCCAGAGTTACAAATGATGTTGATATGATAAGTCAATCATTAAATCAATCATTAGCATCATTAGTAAGTGCTTTGACATTATTTGCTGGAACAGTGATTATGATGTTTGTAACAAATTCTATTATGGCTTTAACTGCAATATTATCTAGTCTATTTGGATTTATTTTTATGGCTGTGGTTTTATCGAAGAGTCAAAAGTATTTCGTTGAAAAACAAAAGGAACTTGGTAATTTAGATGGTCATATTGAAGAAGTATATTCAGGACTTAATGTAGTTAAAACTTATAATGGTCAAAAGATATCAAATGAAAGGTTTGATGAGTTAAATAATAAATTATATAGAGCAAATTGGAAGAGTGAATTCTTATCTGGTTTGATGATGCCAATGATGGGATTTATTGGTAACTTTGGTTATGTTGCTGTTTGTGTAGTTGGAGCTTTACTTGCAATTAACGGTAATATTAGTTTTGGGGTTATTGTTGCATTTATTGTTTATGTTAGATTGTTTGTTTCTCCGCTTTCTCAGATTGCTCAAGCAATGACTAGTATGCAATCTGTAGCTGCTGCTAGTGAAAGAGTATTTGAATTTATGGATGAAAAAGAAATGCCTGTAGAAAAAAATATGGAAGTTCTTGATAAAGATAAAGTAAAAGGTAATATTGAATTTAAGAATGTAGTATTTAAATATGATGGAAATGATAAACCAACAATAAATGGATTTAGTGCTGTTGCAAAACCTGGAGAAAAGGTTGCAATAGTTGGACCAACTGGAGCAGGTAAAACAACAATGGTTAATTTACTTATGAAGTTTTATGATATAAATGATGGAGAAATATTAATTGATGGTGTTTCCACTAAGAAGTTAACTCGTGAAAATGTTCATAGTTTGTTTACAATGGTGTTACAAGATACATGGATATTTAATGGAACAATTAAAGAAAATATTGTTTATAATAGTAAAGATGTAACTGATTATGATGTTAGAGAAGTTTGTAAAACAGTTGGGCTTGATCACTTCATTAAAACATTACCAAATGGGTATGACACTGTACTTAGTGATAATGATTCTGTGTCAGCTGGTCAAAGACAACTTTTAACTATTGCTCGTGGGATGATTCAAGATGCACCATTCTTGATATTGGATGAAGCAACTAGTAATGTTGATACAAGAACTGAAGAATTAGTTCAAAGTGCGATGGATAAATTAACTATTGGTAAGACATCATTTATAATTGCTCACAGATTATCAACAATAAAAAATGCAGATTTAATACTTGTTATGAATAATGGTAATATTATTGAACAAGGTAATCATGAAGAATTGATGAAACAAAATGGTTTTTATGCAGAACTTTATAATTCTCAATTTAAATTATAGGATACTTTCGGGTGTCCTTTTTAGTTTGACTGAAAATTGTACAATAAAACGACTGAAAATTGTATAATAAAACGACTGAAAATTGTATAATAAAATAGTTGAAAACTTACTAAGAGTGTGTTATAATTAATTTGAAAGAAGAGGATTATATGGAAAATAATGTGGTAAAATCGTATAAAGAAAGATTAATTGATGAAACTATTGATAAGTATTTGAATGTATTTGGTGGAATAGTTATTGAAGGTCCAAAATGGTGTGGAAAAACTTGGACATCTTTAAAGCATGCTAAAAGTGTGTCTTATTTGACAGATAAAAATGTTAGAACTTTAGCATTAAATGATCCTAAGTTGATTTTTAATGATGAAAGACCACAACTTATAGATGAATGGCAACTTGCTCCATGTGTTTGGGATGCTGTTAGATTAGAGTGCGATTTATCTGGTGTTAGTGGGAATTTTATTTTAACTGGCTCAACTACTTTGCAAAAAGAAGATGAAGATGAAGTTTATCATTCAGGTACAGGTAGGTTTTTGCTGTTGAAAATGTATCCAATGAGTTTGTATGAATCTGGAGATTCTAATGGTAGCGTTTCTTTAATGGATATGTTTGATAAGAAGAATATTTCTGCAAAAACTGATGCAATTGATTTAAGATATCTTGCTTATTTAGTAATTCGTGGAGGTTGGCCTGCGAATGTTAGGGTTACTCGTGAACTAGCTGGAAAGATTCCTGAAAGTTATATTGACATTTTATTAAAAAAGGATATTCATGAAAGAAAAGATAAAAGAAGAAGTTCTGAAAAAATGGAGATTATTTTAAAATCTTTGGCAAGAAATGAATCAACTGTTGCCAGTATGAATACTTTGCTTAATGATACTTCAGAATTTAAAACAGAAGATGAACGTGTTGATAGTAGAGGAACTTTAGAGGATTATCTAAAGGCTTTAGAGGATTTGTACTTAATTAATAATCAACCTGCTTTTAGTACTAATTATAGATCTTCATCAAGAATAGGTAAAAGTGTAAAAAGACATTTAGTTGATCCGTCTCTTACTTGTGCTGTTTTAAATTTGAATGTTGAAAAATTGTTGTATGATTTAAATACTTTTGGATTGATATTTGAATCTTTAGTGTATAGAGATTTATGTATTTATATGAATTATTTAGGTGGTAAAGTATATCATTTTAGAGATAATACATCTGGAGATGAAATAGATGAAATTGTGGAACTTTCAGATGGAAGATATGGTGCTATTGAAGTAAAAATTTCTTATAATGAAAAAGCTATTAATGAAGCAAAAGAAGGTTTACTTAGATTTAAAGAAACTGTTAGTAAAAAGCCAGAATTTTTGTGTATTATAGTTGGCGTAGGTGGTGGTGCCTATGTTGATTCTGAAACTGGTATTTATATTGTACCAATTAATTCTTTAAAACCTTAAAGATTGGTGGTATAATAAGTCTTGAATTTGAGGTGATGTTTATGCATAATCATGTTTTAATTGCTGAAGATGATAAAGATATTGTGGAACTTTTGAAGCTTTATCTAGAATCTAATGGCTTTATTGTGTCTGTTAGTTATGATGGACTTGAAGCTTTATCTAAGTTAGATGAAGATGTTGATATTGTAATTGCGGATTTAATGATGCCTAGATTGAATGGGTATGAACTTATTAAAAGTATTCGGGAAAAAAGTGATATACCAATTATTATTATATCTGCTAAAAATATGGATAGTGATAAAGTGTTGGGACTTGATATTGGAGCTGATGCATACATTACGAAACCTTTTAATCCATTGGAAGTTATTGCATATGTTAAAGCTTTGTTAAGAAGATATTGTGAGTTTGGAAATTTGACTAATGATAATATCATCAGACATGGGGATTTGGAGCTTGATTTAAGCAAGTGTATTTTAAAACTTGGGGGTAAAATAGTACCTCTTACATCAACTGAATTAAAGATACTTGCTATGATGATGAAAAATCCAGGTAAAGTATTTACTAAATCACAAATTTATGAATGTGTTAGTGGAGAGTTTTATGAATGCGATGATAATACAATGATGGTTCATATATCAAATATAAGAAGTAAGATTGAAGAAGATATTAAAAAACCAAAATATATTAAAACAGTTAGGGGGTTAGGTTATAAATTTGAAAACAAAAAAGAAGTTTAGTTTAAATAAATATATTATTATTCAGTTTATTATATATACTTGTATAATATTTCTTTTTGTTGTATTAATTAACTTGTATAACAGCTGGAAACTTAATAATAGTTTTTTAGTAATTGATGATTTTTTAGAATATGAAAGTATGTTAGAATATGAAAATTATGGAAGTATACCAATGAGTAAGTTTCCTGGGTGTGATTTTGCTATATATGATGAAGATAATGAACTTATTTATGCTACGAATAGTGATATTGCCTTAAATATAGATGGTAGTGATTTAGAATTTATAAATGATTATAGTAGTAATTATTATTATGATGTACTTAATGTAGTGGATAAAAAGAATAATAAAATAATAAAGATATATAAAACTATGTATGATAGTGATATGGATGAAGATGTAGTTGTGGCGTCATCTGTTTTAAACAGTGACTTAGAGGTTGAAAGTGGTACTTTGTTTCAAAAAAAAGATACTTTAACAGATAGAGAATTAGATTTGTTAAAAGGGTATTATAGTGATGAACAAATGGTGGAAAAGTATGAGTTTAAAACAATAGATAAAGAAAAAAATAGAACATTATTATTTATGTCACCATCATTTACAAGTAGTTCATATGATGATATAGTTAAATCAAATGAAATGACGTGGTTAATTGCAATACCTTTTTTGATGTTGATAATTTTTGGTGAAACTTACTTTTTTAATAAGAAATTAAAGAAAAGTTTAAATAGTTTAAATAATGTAATTAATTCTTATAAATATGGAGAAAAAATAGAAGAAGAATTGCCAAAAGAATTTGAAAGTGTCTTAAATAGTTTTACTAATTTAATGGAACAATTAAAAGTTAGTGAAGCTGAAAATATTAATATTTATAAAGATAAACAAAGGATTATTGCCGATTTATCACATGATTTGAAGACACCCCTTACTGTTATTGGGGGATATTCAAAGGCATTTTTGGATGATTTAGTACCAAGTGATAAACAAAAACAATACATTGAAACTATTTATAAGAAGAGTATGGTTGCAACATCTTCGATTGATTCACTTTTCTTGTATGCTAATATGGCTCATCCTGAATATAAATTAAATAAAGAATATATTGATATAGTTAAGTATACGAGGGATTATTTAGCTTTAAAATATAATGAAATTGAAATTAGTAAAATGAGTTTGGATGTAAATATTAAAATAGATAAATGTATGGTTTATATAGACCAAAAAGAGTTTAGAAGAATATATGAAAATTTAATAAATAATTCAATTAAGTATAATAAAAGCGGTACGAAGATATATTTTGAAATGGGTATTGATGAATATTTATACATTATTATTGGAGATAATGGAATTGGTATAGATAATAGTTTAGGTGATAAAGTGTTTGATGTTTTTGTAACTAGTAATGAAGCAAGAACTAGTGGGAATGGTACTGGTTTAGGTTTATCTATTGTTAAAAATTTAGTTGAAATGCATGATGGAAGTATTACTTTGGTTAAAAAATGTAAAAAAGGTTTAAAAACTGAATTCTTAATAAAAATTAAGATTTAGTTTAGGTTTAATTTATTATAGTTTTATATAATGAATACACGAGGTAAGTTATGAAAAGTGTATTAGAATATTTAGAAAATATTAAAAATGATAATAAGGTTATTGATAAGTTTGGAAGTAGAACTTATAAAGAAATTTTAAAAAATGCTAAAGTTATTGGTAGTAAGTTAGGTAGTTTTGTTAAAAATAATGATCCAGTTCCAGTATATATGGAAAAAAGTATAAGTACATTGGAAGTATTTTTTGGTGCTTTATATGCAGGTGGGTTTTATAGTCTTTTGAATGTTGGGTTACCTGATGCTAGACTTAATCAAATTATTAGTGTTTTAGATGTTAGTTATATAGTAACTGATTTAGAACATTTGGATGATGCTAAGAAATATTTTGGTGATAAAAAAATATATGTGTATGAAGAATTAGTTAAAGGTGATATAGATGAAGAATTACTTGGAAGCATTAGAAGTAAAAAGTTAGATGTTGATCCGGTTTATGCTAATTTTACAAGTGGTTCAACTGGAGTGCCAAAGGGTGTTGTTGTTGGTAATAAATCAATTATAGATTTTATAGATAATTTTGTTGATACATTTGGTATTAATGAGTCTGATATAATAGCTAATCAAGCTCCGTTTGATTTTGATGTGTCAGTTAAAGATATTTATCCAGCATTAAAAACTGGAGCAACACTTGTTATTGTGCCAAAAGAATTGTTTTCAAGACCTGCGGAATTACTTGACTTCTTAGTTTTAAACAAAGTAACTACTATGACTTGGGCAGTATCTGCGTTATGTTTGATTACAACATTTCATGGACTTGATTATAAAGTTCCAAGCACTGTTAAAAGAATTATGTTTAGTGGTGAAGTAATGCCAATGAAACATTTAAAAGATTGGATGAATCATTTACCTAATACAACGTTTGTTAATTTATATGGACCAACTGAAATTACTTGTAATTGTTCATATCATATAATAAATAGAGATAGAGAATATGAAAAGATACCTATAGGTGGGGCTTTTAATAACGAAGAAGTATTTTTGTTAAATGATAAAAATGAGTTAGTAACTAATCAAGATGAAAAGGGTGAAATTTGTGTTAGAGGTAGTGCTTTAGCATTAGGTTACTATAAAAATAGTGAACAAACTAATAAAGCTTTCGTTCAAAATCCTTTGAATGATAGATATATTGAATATATTTATAGAACTGGGGATTTAGGTTATTATCATGAAAATGATTTGTATTTTGGAGGAAGAAAAGATTTTCAAATTAAGTATCTAGGTCACAGAATTGAACTTGAAGAAATTGATAAAGCAATTGGTAATATTAAAGAAGTTGAAAGAGTATGTACAATATTTAAAGAAGAAAAGAATAGATTATGTGCATTTTATATTGGTGATATAGAAACTAAAGAATTACATGAAATTTTATCAAAAGAGTTACCGGTGTTTATGGTACCAAATAGATTTATTAAATTAGATAGTATGCCTTTAACTAAGAACGGAAAGATTGATAGAAAAGCATTAGAGGAGAAGATGTGAATGAACGAAGTAGAAGTAAGAAATATTGGTACACCTTTTTATGTATTTGATATTGATGTTTTAAAGAAAAGAATTAATTATTTAAAGAGTATGATGCCAAGTAATGTAGAATTATGTTATGCAATGAAAGCTAATCCATTTGTGGTAAAAAAAATAGAAGATGTTATAAAAAAATATGAAATATGTTCTTATGGCGAATGGAGCATAGCCCATGGACTTATGGTTGATGCAAGTAAGATGGTTATATCTGGTGTGTATAAAAATGAAGAAGAAATGATAGATATAATTAATAATAAAAGTAATGGTGAAGTATTTACAGTTGAATCAGTTAATCAATTAAAGTTACTTGATAAAATAACTAAGGATAAAAAAGTATTTATTGATTGTATTCTTAGATTAACAAGTGGTAATCAATTTGGGATGACTGAAGAAGAAATAGAACACATATTAAATAATAGAGATGAATATAACTATTTAAATATAATGGGAATACAGTATTTTTCTGGAACACAAAAAAAATTGGAAAGAAGAATTTTAAAAGAATTAGAATATGTAGATAATTTTGTTAAACATTTAAATGATGATTTAGGTTTTATTGTTGAAGAATTAGAATTTGGACCTGGTTTTCCAGTTATGTATTTTGAAAAAGAACAAGATTTTTTAGAAGATAATTATTTAATGGCTATAGCAGATGGTATTAAAAATATGAAGTATCAAGGACATATAACAATGGAACTTGGTAGAAGTATAGCTGCATTGTGTGGCAAGTATTATACTCAAGTAGTTGATATGAAAACTAATAAAGAAGGTAATTTTGCTATAGTTGATGGAGGTATGAATCATTTAGTTTATTATGGTCAAATGATGGCGATGAAAAAACCAATGATGGATATATTACCAAAAAGAAATAAAATAAATGAAGAATCATGGAATATAGTTGGGTCACTATGTACAATTAATGATTTAATTGTTAAACAGTTAAGTGTTTCTAATTTAAAACTTGGAGACATATTAGTTTTTAAAAATACAGGTGCTTATTCAATGACTGAAGGTATTAGCTTGTTTTTAAGTAGAGATTTACCTAAGGTGTTGTTTTATGAAGATGGTAAATATGAAGTTGTAAGGGAAAATATTCCTACTTATAAACTTAATATGCCAAATAAAGGAGGTGAAAATTAATGGAAAAGTTAATTCAAATATTAGAAGATTTAAATCCTGAAGTTGATTATAATACATGTACTAATTTAATAGATGGTCATTATTTAGATTCTTTAGCAATTCTTTCTTTAGTAGCGGAAATTGAAGAAGAGTTTGATGTAGTGATACCAACAGTTGAAATTATACCTGATAATTTTAATTCTGCGAAAAGTCTTTGGGCTTTAATAGAAAAGTTAAAGGAAGAAGAATAGTATGCAATATTGTAGTGTAGCGTTTTTGGGAGTTTTTTTGCCACTTACATTATTATTTTATTGTGTTATTCCTAGAAGGAAAAGATGGCTTGTATTACTTATTGCAAGCTATATTTTCTTTTGGTCATTAAGTGGTAAGTTATTAATTTATTTATTGTTTTCAACACTTTCAATTCATCATTTTGGTTTGTGGTTTGATAAATTATATAAAGATAGACAAGTTGCAATTGCAACGGAAGATAAAGAAGAAAAAAAGTTAATAAAGAAAGAATATGATAGAAAAGCTAAGAGAATAATGTTTTTAGCAGTAGTTATTCACATTGGTTTATTGTTGTATTTGAAGTATAGTACTTTCTTTGGTATGAATTTTAATTCATTATTTGAACTAATGGGATGGTCTTTTAGATTTAAAATAGAAAAGATTTTGATACCAATAGGTATATCTTTTTATACTTTACAAGGTTTATCATATATAATTGATGTTTATAAAGGAAAGATCAATGCTGATTCTAATTTAGGAAGACTTGCATTATTTATGGCGTTTTTTCCTTGTATAATGGAAGGACCAATATGTAGGTATAATGATATAGCATTAGATTTATATGAAGGAAAGTCACTTGAATATAAAAATATTACTTTTGGAATTCAAAGAATACTATGGGGTATGATGAAGAAGATGGTAGTAGCTGATAGAATTAATCCATTTGTTAAAAAAATTTTTCTTGATATTGATAAATTTGATGGGTTTGTTGTATTAATGGGTGCTATTATGTATACGATACAACTTTATATGGATTTTTCTGGAACAATGGATATGGTTATTGGAGTTGCAGAAATGTTTGGTATTAAGTTACCTGAAAACTTTAGACAACCATTCTTTTCAAAGAATATATCTGATTTTTGGTCAAGATGGCATATAACTTTGGGGACTTGGTTTAAAGATTATATCTTTTATCCAGTTTCATTATCTAAACCAATGAAGAAGGTAACACTTGTTTTTAGAAAACATTTAGGTAAACATTTTGGTGCTGTTCTTGCTGGTAGTGTTGCATTATTCTTGGTATGGATTAGTAATGGATTGTGGCATGGTGCTGCATGGACATATATTTTCTTTGGGTTATATCATTTTTGTTTGATTGTTCTTGGTAATATTTTTACACCATTTATTGTAAGTTTATGTAAAAAATTAAAGATTAATCGTCAAAATATTGTATATCAAGTATTGCAAATTTGTAAAACATGTATCTTTATTATGTTTGGTGAACTTATATTTAGAGTAAATACATTAGAAAGTGCATTTTTAGGTATAAAGAAAATATTTACAGATTTTAATTTGTTATCTATCAAAAATGGGGCAATATTTAATTTAGGGTTAGATAGACATGATATGTTGATAATTGCTATAGTTTGTGTAATTGTGTTTGTGATAAGTATATTAAAAGAACGAGGAATCCATATAAGAGAAGAAGTTGCAAAAAAGCAAGTTGTTGTTAGATGGAGTTTATATTATGCATTAATACTTATGGTCATTATTTTTGGAGCTTATGGATATGGCTATAAACCAGTTGATCCGTTGTATGCTAATTTTTAGGGAGGTCTTATGGAAAAGAGAAAACAAATAGTTAATTCTATATTATTTTTGGGTATACTTTTTATTATTATTTGTTTAATAACTAAATGGTTTGTTCCAAAAGATAATAATGCTTTGAAAGGTATGATGGATGCTAGAGCTAATGGAGTACTTGGAGAAGAAAAGAATACAATTGATGTTTTAGTTATCGGAGATAGTGAATCATTTACAAGTATTTCACCTTTGCCAATCTGGGATAAGTATGGGTTTACAATGTTTAATGGTGGGGTTTCAAGTCAATATTTGGTTGATACTTTAAAGTATTTAGAGATGGTTTTAGAATATCAATCGCCGAAGATTGTTTTACTTGAAGCGAATGCAATATATAGAAAAATGGATTTTGATAATGTTATATCTAGTTTGGCTAGTGATATTGCACCGTTACTTAAGTATCATAATAGATGGAAAACTATGGATGGTAGAGATTTTATAGATAAAGTTAAGTACACAAATACAGATGAGATGAAAGGATTTTGGTATAAAAAAACCATTGTGCCTCCGGTAAGTACAGATGGATATATGTCATATGATAATCGTCGTGAGGAAATATCTTCATTAAATAAATATTATTTAGAAAAAATAGTAAATGTTTGTAATAATAATGGTATTAAATTGATACTTTATAGTACTCCGAGTGTTAAGAATTGGAATTATAAAAGACATAATGCAGTTTTAGATTTTGCAAATAATAAGAATATTACATATTTAGATTTAAATTTAGAAGTCGATAAGTTAGGAATTGATTGGGATATTGATTCTAGGGATGCTGGAGATCATTTAAATTATTATGGTGCAATTAAGATAACTGATTATATGGGAGATTATTTAAATAGTTTAAATATATTAAAGAGTCATAAAAATGATAAGAAGTATGATAGTTGGAATAAAGCTTATCAAAGATATTTAGAGAAAATACAAGCATAGGTTATATTTTATAGAGTTTAAAGAGCTATAATACTTATAGATATGAAAAAGAGGTGTCTTCGGAAATTACCAAATATTTGGTAATTTTTGTTTTTGCTTGAAGAATGTTGTTATCTAAGTTATAATTAATTTGTTGGAGATGTAAAAATGGAAACAATTAAAATGGAAGATAAAGATGGAAATATTAAAGAATATGAAGTAGTGGTTTCATTTTATTCTAATAAGAATAAGAAACATTATTTAGTGTATACTGATAATAAAAAGGATGAAGATAATAGTTATGTATACTATGCATTAAGTTATAATCCTTTAGATCCAAGTGATTTTGATGAAATAAAGAATAATGAAGAGTGGATGGAAATTGAAAGAGTGATTAAAGATGCCGTTAGGAATAGTAAGTAGTTTATTACATTTATTTGTTAGTATTTATACATTTTATGTTGTCTTTAAAGTGAGTGATAAAATTAAAACTAATTATAAGTTTGATAAAGATTTTTTTGATAAAAATGTAGTTATGATTCATTTACCAAAGGAATTATTAGTTGAAAGTAAATCTATTGATTTTGATAGAATTAATGAAAATAAGTTTAAAGATACAATAACATATTTTTGTGTTGTTTTAACTAATCATTTTGATAGAGATACTTTGAATTGTTTTTATCAAAATATTAATAGTTTAATTGTTAAAGATAATATCGATTCTTTAGATGATTTATTTAATTTAACTGATACATTGGGTATATATTATAATCAAGATAATTCAATTAAGTTATATAAGAAGAATAAAAGAGCAACATTATATCATGAGTTATTTCATATGGCTAGTAGTTATGTTGATAATAATAATAATATATTTAGTGGTTTTAGTTATAGTAATCAAAATGATGATAGTAAAGATTTTGGTGATGGATTAAATGAAGGATATACCGACCTTTTAACCAAGAGATATTTTGGTAATGTTGAAGTATTTGAATCTGATTATGATTTTGAAATATTAATAGCATCTTTTATAGAAGAAATTGTGGAAAAAGATGTAATGGAGAAACTTTATTTGACAGCTGATTTTCAGGGACTTATGGGTATACTTAAAAGATATGCTTATGAAGATGAAATAAGGATATTTATTAAAGATTTAGATTTTGTTTTAAAATATAACGATGAAAATAAATTAAATAAGAAAAATATTAAGATATTAAATGAAGTTATAAAAAATATAAGTGAGTTTTTAGTTAGAACTAATTATAGAAAAGTATCTATGATGGATGTAAGTGATGATGTAAAGAAAAGATTAATAAATTCTTTTAATAGAAAAATAGATAAACATCCAGGTTTATTATTAAGTTTAGATGGTGCTAATAAAATAATAGAAAAAGAAATAGAGAGAAATACGTTAATAAATGGTTATTATAGTAGATAAAATTAATAACAGTAATTTAAAATACTCATATAATATTCTAGGTGATTAACATGGATGAAAGAACTATAAAAAAAGTGGTTATTGATGCTGGTCATGGTGGTGATGATCCGGGTACTATTGCTAATGGAATAACTGAAAAAGATTATACTTTGAAAATTAGTAATTATATTCATAATAGATTAGATGAAATGGGAGTACCTAATGAAATGAGTAGAACTAGTGATGTTATGTTATCTGCAAGTGATAGGCCAAAGAAAATTCAAAGTTTTTATGGGAATGGTAGTGATGTTTTAGTTGTATCAAATCATATTAATGCTGGTGGTGGTGATGGTGCAGAAATTATTTATGCTTTAAGAAATAATGATAAGTTTGCTAAGAAACTGGCAACTGAATTTGAAAATGCTGGTCAAAGTGTTAGAAAGTATTATCAAAGAAGATTGCCGAGTAATCCGGCAAAGGATTATTATTATATAATGAGAGATACTCCGAATAATGAAACAGTTATTGTTGAATATGGTTTTGCTGATACAATTAGTGATGCTAATTTAATTAAAAATGATTGGGAAAAGTTAGCTGAAGCTGTTACTAAAGCAATTGTTGAATATGCAGGTGGTAAGTATGTTGCACCATTGGATTCAAATTATTACACAGTTAAAAGTGGAGATAGCTTATGGAGTATTTCAAGAAAATTTGGAGTAAGTGTTAATGAATTAAAGAAAGTTAATAATTTATCTAGTAATTTATTAAGTATAGGTCAAAATTTGATTATACCTGGTAAAAAGAATAATACAAGTAGTAATGAATATGTTGTTAAAAAAGGAGATACATTGTATGGTATTGCTAATAAATATAATGTAAGTGTTGACAATTTAAAAAGTTATAATAATTTAAGTACTGATTCTTTATCAATTGGTCAAATAATAAAGATACCTGATAATAAAGTAAATAGTAATGAATATGTTGTTAAAAGTGGAGATAACTTATATAGTATATCAAGAAAATATGGAGTAAGTGTTGATGAATTAATGAGTGTAAATAATTTAAAAAGTACAGTGTTAAGTGTTGGTCAAGTGTTAAAAATACCAAATAGTGGTGAGGTAACAAATGTTATTTATACAGTTAAAAAGGGAGATAACTTGTGGAGTATAGCCAAAAATAATAAAACAACAGTGGATGCAATAGTTAAGTTAAATAACTTGTCTAATGCAAATTTATCAATTGGTCAAAAGTTATTGCTGCCTTAAATAAGGTGCGATACAGTATTACGTTTTTAATATATGGTTTATAAAGTGGTGGACTTATATATTTAATTTTACCTTTGTTAAAAATAATGAAACTATGTATGCAAGTTATTAATATTATATTTGTAGCTAGTAAAAAATAATAAATTTCTAATTCTTGTTACGAAAAGTGTGTTTTTGTTTAAAAAGGGAGTAAATATTTTCTTTGTAAAAAAAAGATAGGAAATGATTTTTAAAATTTATTTCTTATCTTTTTTGCTATTTTTGTTAAGTTTGGAAATGATTCAATTATTCTTTCATATAAGTAAACGTCAGTTTTAATAAATTTCTTGATTGCATTTTTAATATCATATGTTGCATCAGTATTTTTCTTTGATACAAATTTTAATTTAAACACAATAGTTAATGATATAGTTATGTCAATAATAAATATGGTTAATAGAATGATTGTTATAATTATTGTTAGTTTTGAAATAGTTACTATGTTTAGAAGAAATGGTGTAATATATTTTATTGATAATACTCCGAGTACTGAGAAAGGTAGCATTGTTTCAAGACATATTCTTCCATTTAAGTTATATTTTAAATTTGAATAATCCCACCATCTTAAGCGAAATATTTTTTCCATAAAGTAACTTGTTATATATTCAATAACTGAACATGTAAAAAGTGTTAATATAAATAATACAATTACGTTATTTGTGTATGGCTTTAATAATAGGTAAAGAATGATGCAACCAAAGCCATATATTGGGCAACAAGGACCAAGTAAAAATCCACGATTTACAAATTTGTGCTCATTATATAAAGTTAGTAAAACTTCCATAAGCCATCCGATTAATGAATAAATAAAAAATAATATACAATATGAATAGAACATAATAAAACTCCTTTTTCAATATTATACATTATTTTATTTGATTTTTCACGAGTTTAATGGATTTTTTTACATACACCAGAATCCGGATTATAAAAGCAATGGTTTTTGTAACTGCCTGATAAATCTTGATTATACCAAGTTTGTTTACACGCTTGATTATTTGATGGCGAATAAAACCATAATGCATTAGTAGCGGGATGATAATATTCACCACGGACAATTCTTTTGGCTAAGTTTTTTTCTAGAGTTGTTGCTTGAGCATTAAATAGAGATGATTTTGTACCTACGAATTGATTTGGTTGAAATATTACATCATATAGATTATTTACATTTTTAAATGTTAAGCAATCTGCTAAAACTCGGTTTGCAACAACATTACCAACCATTAACATTCCAAGGTTACCTTGATCAAGTGCTTCTGCTCGCATTATTCTTGCAAGTAAATCTAATTCCCTGTCTGTATAGTTAAAAAGCATAATATCACCTGGTATATTTTATGTTTTTTTAAAATTATTGTGTAAAAAGACCTAGCATTTTAGTAATTAATATGTTATAATCTATTTGTTATTTTATTTAGGGGCATGGTATAATGGTAGCATAGGAGTCTCCAAAACTTTTGATGGGAGTTCGATTCTCTCTGCCCCTGCCAATTGGAATTTAATGAATAGTTCATATAATGTGAACTATTTTTTCTTTACAATGCATATATTTGGTGTTATAATAGGTGTTCCTTTGAAGGGGGAATAGATATGAATAAATATGATGAAAAATTAAGTAGTGAATTTGCTTTATTATCTAACTTGGAATTAGAAATACTTATTAATTGTAAAGTAAGAAGTTATTATGTTAAGAAAAGAGCTATTGCAATAACTAAATATTTACTTGAAGAATATGGTTATGTGGGTTCATATGGTATTGATGAAGTAACTATGGATAGAGAATTATATGACTTTTTGCGTATTGCAAAGGTTAGAATGGTTAGGATAAATAAAATAAATAATGTTATAGTTACTAAAGATGATATTATAAATGTTATTAAAATATATAAAGATAGAGATAAGAATATGGGATTAAATAATGAATTATTCTTTGATGAAATGATTAATAGTATTAATGATGATGTGTTAGATAAATTTAATATGATAGATAAAAAAGTATTAAAGAAAGCATAATTTTGTTAACAAATATAAAGATTTTCTAAAAATAGGAAATCTTTTTCTTTTTCTTTATAAAAAATAATGGTATAATTAATTAAAGTAGAGGTGTTTAGAATTGAAAAAAATTATTGTGTTGTTATGTATGATTATGTTGGTTGCTGGTTGTGGCAAGAAAGATGATAGTAAACTCATTATGGTAACTGAAGCAGGATTTGCTCCGTATGAATACTATTCTAATGGAGAAATAGTTGGTGTTGATGTTGACATAGCAAAAGAAGTTGCTGCATCAATGGGAAAAGAATTAGTAATTAAAGATATAGCTTTTGATTCAATTATTAATGAAGTTAAAACTGGTAAAGCTGATTTTGGTGCTGCAGGAATAAGTTATAATGAAGAAAGAGCTAAGAATGTTGATTTTACAATTAATTATTCTACGAGTAAACAAGTTGTTATAGTTAAAAATGACAGTGGTATTACTAATATTGGCGATATAAATGGCAAAAAGATTGCTGTTCAACTAGGTAGCATTGCTGATACTTATGTAAGTAGTACTTATAAAGATGCAAGTGTTGTACGTCAAAAGAAGTATTTAGCTGCGATTGAAGACTTGAACACTGGTAAAGTTGATTGTGTTGTTATGGATTTATTACCAGCAGAACAAATTCTTAAAACTAATAGTGGTTTAAAAATATTGGATGGAGCTTTAGTGGAAGATAGTTATGGTATGATTGTTAAAAAAGGTAATAAAGAATTACTTAATAATATAAATAAAGTTTTAGAAAAGTTAAAAAATGAAGGAAAGATTGATGAATATATAATTAAACATACAGAAGAATAGGTGGTTATATGAGTAGCTTGTATGAGAAATTTTATGATAGTGTGATATATGATGATAGGTATAAATATATTTTTGAGGGATTATTTAATACGTTATTGATTGCATTTTTTGCCGTAATAATTGGTATAGTTATAGGTATTCTTATTGCACTGGTTAGACATAATTATGAAGTTAATAAAAAATTTAGAGTGTTAAATAAAATAGTAACTTGGTATGTAAATATTATTAGAGGTACACCGGTATTGTTACAACTTATGATAATATATTATGTTATTTTTAAAAGTGTTGATATAAGTATAATTATTGTTGGTGTTATTGCTTTTGGTCTTAATTCAGGAGCTTATGTTTCTGAAATTATTAGAAGTGGTATTAACTCGATTGATAAAGGTCAAATGGAAGCAGGTTTATCTTTGGGACTTAGCTATAATAAAACAATGTTTTATATAATTATGCCTCAGGCAATAAAAAATATTATGCCTGCTTTAGGTAATGAATTTATTACTTTGATTAAGGAAACGTCTACGGGTGCATACATTGGTATTATGGAACTTACTAAAGCAAGTGATATAATTGCATCTAGGACATATGATTATTTCTTTCCATTATTAATTATTGCAATTATATATTTACTTCTTACTTTAGGATTAACTAAGTTAGTTAATGTTTTAGAAAGGAGACTTAATAATGCTTAAGGTTAAAAATTTAAAAAAGAAATTTGATGATGTTAATGTTTTAAAAGGTATTAGTTTTGATGTTAATGATAGGGATATTGTAGCAATAGTTGGTCCATCTGGTAGTGGAAAAAGTACATTGCTTAGATGTTTAAATTTAATTGAAGTACCTACGAGTGGTGATATTGTTTTTGAAGGAAAGTCTTTGCTTGATAAGAAAACTAATTTATCACAAGTTAGGGCAAAAATGGGTATGGTTTTTCAATAATTTAATTTGTTTCCTCATTTAACGGTTTTAGATAATATGATACTTGCTCCGGTAAAGCTTGGAATTATAGGTAAGGGAGAAGCTAAAAGGAAGGCTTATGAATATTTGAAAATGATTGATTTAAAAGATAAGGCTTTAGAGTATCCGAATAAATTATCTGGGGGGCAGAAACAAAGAATTGCCATTGTTAGAACATTAATGATGAATCCAGATATTATATTATTTGATGAACCTACGAGTGCACTTGATCCTGAGATGGTTGGTGAAGTTCTTGATTTAATTAAAGATGTTGCAGCATCTGGTAAAACTATGATTATTGTTTCTCATGAAATGAATTTTGTAAAAAATGTATCAACAAGGGTATTATTTTTAGATGAAGGAAAACTAGAATTTAATGGGAGTACAAAAGAATTTTTCAAAAACAAAAATGATAGAATTAATAGTTTTTTAGCAAAAGTAAATAAATAAATTGAAATTAAATTGTTAATTTGTTATAATGATTATAGAATAAAAATAAGGAGGAAAGTAATGAACGCTATAAACGTTAGAAGTGAAATTGGACCTTTAAAAAAGGTATTGTTACATAGACCTGGTAATGAACTATTAAATTTAACGCCAGATTCTTTAAGTAGATTGCTATTTGATGATATTCCTTTTTTACCTGAGGCTCAAAGAGAACATGATGAATTTGCCACAAGGCTAAAAGAAAATGGTATAGAAGTTGTTTATCTAGAAGATTTAATGGCTGATGTACTAAATCTAAATGGAGATGTTGAAGATAAGTTTATTAGACAATTTATCTATGAGGCTGGTATAACAACTCCGAAGTATAAGACACTTGTTTTTGATTATTTGAAGAGTTTTAATAATAAAAAAGAACTTGTGTTAAAAACAATGGAAGGGATAAAACTTGAAGAAATAAGTAGAGCTAAAAGAGATGTTGAAAAATCATTAGTTGACTTAGTTAGTGAAGAATCAGATTTTTTAGCAGATCCAATGCCAAATTTATATTTTACAAGAGACCCATTTGCTAGTGCTGGTAATGGTGTAATATTAAATAGAATGTATTCAGTAACTAGAAATAGAGAAACTATTTACGCTGAATATATCTTTAATTATCATCCAGATTTTAAAGGTATGATTGATAAGTATTATGATAGATATTTACCATATCATATTGAAGGTGGGGATGTACTTAATTTAAATAGTCATACTCTTGCTGTTGGTATTTCTCAAAGAACTGAAGCTGCAGCAATTGATGAACTTGCTAAGAATTGTTTTAAAGATCCTAATTGTAAGATTGATACAATACTTGCATTTAATATACCTGTATCTCGTGCATTTATGCATTTAGATACTGTATTTACTCAAATTGATTATGATAAATTTACATATCATCCAGGTATAATGGATACATTACAAGTTTTTGAAATAACTGAAGGAGATATTCCTGATTCTGATGAAGATTTAAATGTTGTTGAAGTAAATGGTTCATTAGAAGAAATACTTGAAAAATATTTAGGTAGAAAGATAACACTTATTCCATGTGCAGGTGGAGAAAAGATTAGTGCTGAACGTGAACAATGGAATGATGGAACAAATACATTATGTATTGCTCCGGGTGTAGTTGTAGTATATGATAGAAATAACATTACTAATAATATTTTAAGAGAACATGGATTAAAAGTTATTGAAGTTAGTAGTGCGGAACTTTCTCGTGGTAGAGGTGGTCCAAGATGTATGAGTATGCCTTTAGTTCGTGAAGATATTGATGAAGATACTATTAATGAAGAAAATGTTCGTAAAGATGAAGCTATTCCATCAATTAAATTAGAAGATTTTATTAAGGTGGAAAATGTTAGTAAACCTGATTTAAGAGGCAGAAATTTCTTGACACTTCTAGATTATACACCAGAAGAAATTAGATATTTATTAGATTTATCTAAGGAATTAAAAGATAAAAAGAGAAATGGTGTAGAACATAGATATTTAAAGGGTAAAAATATTGTGTTGTTGTTTGAAAAGACTTCAACTAGAACTAGATGTGCATTTGAAGTTGCTGGATTGGATTTAGGCATGGGTGTTACTTACTTAGATCCAGGTGCATCACAAATGGGTAAGAAAGAATCTATTAGTGATACTGCAAAAGTACTAGGTAGAATGTATGATGGTATTGAGTATCGTGGATATGATCAAGCTATAGTTGAAGAACTTGCAAAGAATGCTGGTGTTCCAGTATGGAATGGCTTAACTACAGAATTCCATCCAACACAAATGCTTGCTGATGTAATGACTGTTGAAGAAAATTTTGGACATTTAAAAGGTATCAAGCTAGTATTTATGGGTGATGCTAGAAATAATGTTGCTAACTCTTTAATGGTTGTATGTGCTAAAATGGGTATGCATTTTGTAGCATGTGGTCCTAAGAATTTATGGCCAGATGAAGATTTAGTTAATAAATGTAAAAATATAGCAATAGAAAATGGTGGTTCTATTGAAATGAATGATAATGTAATGGAAGCAACTAGAGATGCTGATGTTATTTATACAGATGTATGGGTTTCTATGGGAGAACCAGATGATGTATGGAATGAAAGAATTAATCTTTTGAAACCATATCAAGTTAATATGGATGTTATGAATAATGCAAGACCAGATGCTATCTTCTTACATTGTTTACCATCATTTCATGATTTAAATACAACTATTGGTAAAGATATTTATAATAAGTTTGGTTTAAAAGAAATGGAAGTTACAGATGAAGTATTTAATTCATCTAAATCAAAAGTCTTTGATGAAGCTGAAAATAGATTACATACTATTAAAGCTGTAGTTTATGCAACAATGAGGAGCGATAATGAGTAAAATTGTTATTGCACTTGGAGGTAATGCTTTAGGTAAAAGTCCTGAAGAACAATTATTACTATTAAAAGATGTTGCTAAAAATATTGTTAAATTAGTTAAAAATGGTGAAGAAATAGTATTAACACATGGAAATGGTCCTCAAGTTGGTCAAATAGCTTTGGGAATGGAGTACTCTTCAATTAATGGAGCAGGTACTCCGAAGGTTCCATTTCCGGAATGTGGAAGTATGAGTCAAGGTTATATTGGTTACCAATTGCAACAATGTCTTCAAAATGAAATGAAAAGAGAAGGTATTAGTAAAAATTGTGTAACTTTAATAACACAAGTTCTTGTTGATTCACATGATACTGCTTTTCAAAATCCAAGTAAGCCAATTGGAATGTTCTATAGTAAGGAAGAGGCTATGGAAATTGAAAAAGAAAAGGGTTATCAATTTGTTGAAGATGCAGGACGTGGGTATCGTAGAGTAGTACCATCTCCGATGCCAATAGATATTATTGAACATGATGTTATAAAAAATCTGGTTAATAATAATACACTTGTAATTGCTGCAGGTGGAGGAGGTATTCCAGTTGTTGATAATGGTGGTGAACTTTATGGAGTTGAAGCCGTTATTGATAAAGATAGGACAGCCGCACTACTTGCAAAGCTTATTGGCGCAGATACATTATTGATTTTAACAGCAGTTCCAAAGGTTTCTATTCATTATAATACTGAAAATCAAATTGATTTAGATTTTATGAGTGTGAGTGAAGCAATGAGGTATATGGAATCTGGTGAGTTTGCTAAAGGAAGTATGCTTCCAAAAGTAGAAGCTTGCCTAGATTTTGTTAAAAATTCTCCGAATAAAGCGATTATAAGTTCTTTAGAAAAAGCAAGTGATGCTATAAATGGTATTACTGGTACTGTTATAAAGGAGGAAAAATAATATGGCAAATGCTAAGAAAAAGGCTAAAACAATGTTATCGTCTTTTTCAATTATTCTAATACTAATTTTTGGTCTTGGAATATTATCACATTTACTTCCAAATGCAAAATTCGTTGGTGAAGAAATTGTTAATGGAAGTGGTACTGTTGGAGCAACATTATCTCAAGTATTAATGGCTCCAATTAGTGGTTTTGAAAATGCTGTAGATGTAGGTATTTTCATTATGATACTTGGTGGAATGCTTGCGGTTGTTAATCAATCTGGAGCTTTAGAAACTGGTATTAAAGTTTTAGTACATAAATTGAAAGGTAAAGAAATTTGGTTAATTCCAATATTAATGACTATCTTTTCTATTTGTGGAACTACATACGGTATGTTAGAAGAAACTGTTGGGTTCTATGTTTTACTTGCTGCTACTATGATGGCTGCAGGAATGGATCCATTAGTAGGTTCTGCTATTGTATTACTTGGGGCAGGAACTGGTTGTTTAGGTTCTACTGTTAACCCATTTGCAACAGGTGTTGCACTTAGTTCTCTTCCAGAAGGAATTGCTGCAGATAATGGCTTAGTAATTTTAATTGCAGTATTCTTGTGGCTAACTTCATTAATAGTTTCAATTATATTTGTTATGAGTTATGCTAAAAAAGTTCAAAAAGATAAAGGTTCTACTTTCTTATCACTAAGAGAACAAAAAAATGCTGAAAATGCATTTGGTAATTTTGCTGAAGGACAAAAAGAAGAACCTAAGTTATCTGGAAAACAAAAAGCTACATTAATTGTATTTGCTTTGGCTTTCGTGGTAATGATTATTGGATTTATCCCTTGGGGTGAATTTGGTGTTACATTATTTAATGGCTGGAGTAATGTATTAACAGGAGCACCATTAGGTGAATGGTATTTCTATGATTCTGCATTATGGTTCTTAATTTTATCTATCATTATTGCTGTAATTAATGGTTTAGGTGAAAAAGGATATGTTGATGCATTTGTTTCTGGAGCTGCAGATATGGTTGGAGTTTTACTAGTTATTGCTATTGCAAGAGGAGCTAGTATATTAATGACTCAAACTCATTTAGATAATTATATTGTTTATAATGCTGCAGAAGCTTTATCTAAATTACCAGAAGTAGCATTCGTTCCACTTAACTATTTATTACATGTTATATTATCATTCTTAGTTCCATCATCAAGTGGACTTGCTACATTATCTACTCCAATTATTGCACCAATTGCTGCACAACTTGGATATAGTGTTGAAGTTGCAATTATGACTATGGTTGCTGCGAATGGTTTAGTAAATTTAATTACTCCAACATGTGGTGCTATAATGGGTGGACTTGCTCTTGCAAAAGTAGAATATTCTACTTGGTTCAAATGGGCAATTAAAATTGTTATTATTATTGGTGTATTAAATATATTTGTATTAAGTATATTTGGTTTAATCCTTTAATAGATATGAAAAACTCATCATTTGATGAGTTTTTTTAATGATGACTTTTAGAAAAAAATGAAATTTATTATCTTTTTGTATTATCGGCTCATCGAAATCTGGTGGGGAGCTAAAAT
>FR903522.1 GCA_000438075.1 Clostridium sp. CAG:609
ATTACATTTATATTTATATCCATATCAATATACCCCACTCTATTTAGCTAATTAATACATTTATAATAACTAAAATAGTTCCAATAATTAAACCTAGATATAAATATTTTCTTTCATTATATTTAACTACCTTAGGAAACATTTCCTGAATAGATAAAGTAATCATTAAACCTGCTACCACAATAAGAACAATACTTATCATAACATCTGATACAAATCTTTTTAAAAATAAAAATGCAAGAATTGCTCCGAGTGGCTCAGATAGACCAGATATAATAGTTGCTATAATAGCTTTTTTTCTTGATTTAGTAGCATAATATATTGGCACTGCTATAGAAATACCCTCTGGTATATTATGAAGCATAATAGCTAGTGATAATTTAATTCCTAATGAAGTACTATGATAACTACTTAAAAAAGTTGCAATCCCCTCTGGTAAATTATGTAAAATTAAAACAATCATATTTAAAATTCCAAGTTTGTATAAATCAACACCTTTATTTTCTTTATCAATTAAATTACTAAGATATGTAATAATAATATAGCTTATAAAAAATGATATTATTAAAACAAGAATACTCTTCCCTACTCCATAGACATTAGTTATTTCAAAAAATGAAGTTGGTATTAAATCTAAAATACTTATAGAAATCATTACAGCAATTGAAAAAGATAAACAAAAGCTAATAAATTTATTTAAATTTCTATTACTTATTTTAATGAATATGAATACTGTCCCGATTAAAGTCGATAACCCTGCCATTGTTGATAATGTTAAAGCAAATAAGATATTATTCATAAACTCACCAATAAATTATATGTTTAATACATTAACTAATTGACAATCTTACAAAAATACAATATGGCACGATTTATAAATGATCTTGGTTGTAAATGTTTTAATAAATACCTTTTATTACCACCTAATTATATGAGTAATTTATATAATTGGGTGCATACTAGTACTAGGAGGTAAAATTATAATGAATAAGTCTAGAGAAAATGCTAGAAACAAAGCAAGAAAATCAACTTGCAAAAATAGTGCAAGAAGTAATGCACGTAATAATGCTAAAAACAGCGACAACAGCAAATAATTAATTATTAGCATGAGGATGATTTTGATAATCATCTTCTATTTTTTTATTAGTTAAATGGGAATATATTTCTGTAGTTTGTAAGTTTTCATGGCCAAGAAGCTCTTGAATAATTCTTAAATCAGCTCCATTATTAAGTAAATTAGTAGCAAAAGAATGTCTTATAGTATGTGGACTAATATCTTTTTTTATTCCAGCATCAAAAGCTAGACCTTTAAGTATTTTAAAGAAACCTTGTCTACTTATTTTACTACCATTTTTATTTAGAAAAACATAATTATTATCATTTGTTTTAACTAAAAATATTCTATAATTTAAAATATAATTTTTTAAAGCGTCCATCGCAGTATCTCCGATAGGTATTATTCTATCTTTTTTACCTTTCCCAGTTACTCTGATAATACATTCATCAAAATCAATTTGATTAAGTTCTAGGTTAATTAATTCACTTATTCTTGTACCTGTTGCATATAAAACTTCAAGCATTGCTTTATTTCTATAATCAATTGGTTTAGTTAATCTAATATCAAATAGTTTATTTATTTCTTCACCTGTTAAATATTCAGGAAGCTTTTTACTAAGTTTTGGATGTTTTATTCCATCACAGGGATTAATACTACATTTTCCCATAAATAAAAGATACTTATAAAAAGAATTTAAAACAGTTAAATAATGGGCTTTAGTTTTTACATCGCCATCAAAATTATCAAAGAAATTTTTAATATCATCTCTGGTAGCATTAATCAAATCTTTATTTAAATATTTACTCACAAGTAAAAGATTTTCTCCGTAAGAATCAATTGTATTAACAGATAATCTTCGTTCATATTTTAAGTACTCCAAGAACGATAATACATCTTTATCTTCAATAGAATTAATAATATTTCTCATAACTTCACCTAATTTCTATTAATATTATATCGCTTTTTTGTAATTTGTGCTATAATTTAATAGTGATTGATTATGGAAATTTTAGCGGATAAATTAAGACCTCAAAAACTAGATGATGTAATTGGCCAAGAACATTTAATTGGACCAGGAAAAATACTTACAAATCTTGTAAATAACAAGAAACTTTTTTCGATGATTTTATATGGAAAACCTGGTATTGGAAAAACAAGTATTGCTAGTGCATTAGTTAATGAACTAAATTTGCATTACAAGTTTCTAAATGCAACAGTAAATAACAAAAGTGATTTTGATGCAGCAATTATGGAAGCAAAAATGTTTGATGATATGGTTTTAATAATTGACGAAATACATCGTATGAATAAAGATAAGCAAGATTTACTCCTTCCTTATATAGAAAATGGTACCATTATTTTAATCGGATTAACAACATCAAATCCATATCACAAGATTAATCCAGCAATAAGAAGTAGATGTCAAATATTTGAACTTCATGAGCTTGATAGTAACGATATCAAAAAAGGTTTAGAAAAGGCTAAAAGTAAATTTAGTGATATAAAAATAAGTGATGATGCAATTAATTATATAGCTAATCTAGCAAGTGGTGATATGCGTTTTGCCTTGAATTTACTTGAGGTTTCATATTATTCATTAAATGGTAATATAATCTTAGATGATGTAAAAAAGATAAATAATAAACCTGCATTTTTTAGTGATGCCAATGGTGATGGACACTATGATGTTTTAAGTGCATTACAAAAATCAATTCGAGGAAGTGATGTTGATGCAGCAATACACTATTTAGCAAGATTAATTGAATCAGGTGATTTAGATAGCATTTTTAGAAGACTTAGTGTTATAGCATATGAAGATATAGGTCTTGCAAATCCAGGAATTGGTCCACGAGTTATGGCTGCGATACATGCTGCTGATTTAGTTGGATTACCTGAAGCACAAATACCCTTAGCAGAAATTGTAGTTGAAATGGCTTTATCCCCCAAAAGTAATAGCACCGTAATGGCGATAGAAAATGCTATAAATGATATCCATAAAGGAAATACAGGTAATGTTCCAGATAATATAAAAACTAATAGTCCAGATTATATATATCCACACAACTACCCAAACTCATGGGTTAAGCAAAATTATATGCCTAAAAATCTGGTTGGTAAAAAATATTACATAGCTAAAAATAATAAAGTTGAAATCGGTTTAAATAAATTACATGATGAAATGATAAATGGAGGTAAAAAATGAAAATAAGTGTAATAGGTCTTGGTGCATATAGCTTAGCTATTAGTAAAATGCTTGCTAAAAAGGATAATGAAATATGGATATGGACCGAAGATAATAAAAAGTGTGAAGAATTCAAAGAAACAAAAAAAGTATCATCAATAATTGATACACCAATTCCTAAAAATATAAAAATAAGTACATCATTAGAAAAGGTACTTGAAAATACAGAATTAATCTATTTAATAACAGCTAGTAAATATGTCGATATTATCACTAAAAAAATGAAACCATATTATAAAAAGAATATACCGATTTGCATCGCTAGTAAAGGAATCGAAGAATCTAAAGAAGAGTTATTATCAAATATAGTTAAAAATGCTTTAAAAACAAATCATATTGCGGTAATATCTGGACCAACTTTTGCAATTGATATAATTAATAATGAACCAATCGCTTTAGCTCTTGCAAGTATGAGTGGTAAAGCAAAAAATAAAGTATTAGAAACTTTGCCAAATGAAACTTTAAAACTAAGGGTTTCAAAAGATATTATTGGTATTCAAATATGCGGTGCTATAAAAAATGTTATTGCCATTGCATCAGGTATTTTAATGGGACTTGGATATTCAAACTCGACTCAAGCATTTTTAATAAATGAATCACTACATGATATTAAAGATATGATATATTATTTTGGTGGTAATCCAAAAACAATTTTATCTTTCGCAGGTATCGGAGATTTAATGTTAACTTGCACAAGTACTAAAAGTCGTAATTTCTCATTCGGGTACTTAATTGGAAGCACAAAGAACAGAAAGAAAATTTTAAAGTATTTAGAAAATAATACTGTTGAAGGATATAATACCCTAGATACCATATATAAGATGTTAAAGAAAAAAAATATTAATATTGAACTAATAAATTGCATATATGATATCGTATATAATGAAGATAATCCAAATACGTTAGCAAAGTTCTTGATAGAAAAAAAGTAATCTTAACCGATTACTTTTTTTAATACAACGTAGGCAATGTTTAAGCCAGCAGTTGATGGAACAAAAATACTTGATGCCACTACTCTATCATTATTTAAAGTTTCTTCCTTACTGCACACAACAGTTACTTTTAAACTTAAGCCTAGTTTTCTAGCTTCATTTCGTAATTTTTTAGCTAAAGGATCACCAGAAGTTTTATCTAGTCTAGTAACAATAACTTCACTAGGATTAAGTCTTTTTCCAGTTCCCATTGATGAAATTAAGGTAATATTATTATCTTCAGCATATTTCATAAGTAATAATTTAGCAGGTACATCATCACATGCATCAATTATAAAATCGTAGTTTTCCAACACATTAATATTATCTTTATTTAAATATATGTCATAACCAATAATATCAATATCATTATTAATAGTTTTGGCTCTCTTTATAGCTTCATCAACCTTTTTAGAACCAAGATTACTGATTGTACAAATAATTTGTCTATTTAAGTTAGATTCGTTAAACACATCACCATCAACTACTGTAATGTGACCAATACCACTTCGAACTAAAGCTTCCAAACAAGTACCACCAACGCCACCAACACCTACAATTAATACTTTTGTATTGTGTAATTTTTCTAAACTCTCTTTACCAATTAATAATTCTAATCTATTAAACATGAATTCCTCCAAAATAAAACCCAAAGGTGTCCTGCTTTGATAAAAACCCGCTCTCGCGAGGTGGGCATCACATGAACTATTTTAGGATCCTTACTCACTTAATGGTTAAGTCTTCTACACCACAATCCAATTAGATTCCCTTATCATCTATCTAGTCGGTTTTATAATAGACATAGACATTTTCCTCTAGGTATCTTTATTATACCAAATTATATTGAATTTGAAAACCCAAATTAAGACATTTTACAAAAAAAGTACTAAATATTCACTTAGTACTTAATTAAATACAGTTACATCAAGTTTTTCCTTGACACTATACTTTTCCATAGCTCTTTTTACGTTATTTACCCAGGTAGGTTTTGCAACTTTGACACCGTTTTCATTAAACATTGGATTATAAATTATACCTATTAACTCAACAGTATTAAACCCTTTTCCAAAGTAGCCATCACTTAGCATCTTTATATACATTAGTGTACCATATTCTATACTTTTATAACTAATTAAACGACCATTGGCCATTCCACCGAATATGTTATTGTTATTAAGCATATATCTAGATGTAAATCCAGATTCAATTTCACCGATTGCACTTGCTATGCTATAATCTACATTATCGTATATGTCGGTATAATAATTAATTAAATTAATAATGTAACCCGAATCTTTTGTGCAATAAACTTTATTCTTTCCGAATAATTCTCTTTCTGATTGTTCTAGATTAAATAAATAATCTACTAATATCTTTTTAAAAATAATTCCATCATCTAATAAATTAAGTTCTTTATAATTTATAGTTAATTTATCTATTAATGTTTCTTCATTAATTTGGAATACTTTAGAAAAAAATGATATTTCATCAAAATTTTCATTTAATAAGGCTTCTACCTTTTCAGATTCAGTAAGTTCTTTCTTAGCACTAAGTTCAATTTTTGTACTTAAATTAACTTCTTCAACTTGAAGAACTTCACCTTTATGGGGAACAAGTAATATAACTATACCCACTATTAGAACAATAAACTTCATTACTTTTGATTTATTGTTTTTTATATAATTTATCATAATATTAATACTCTCCCTTTGATTAATATGCTAAAATTATATCATATTTTATGAAAAATGTCAAATTTGTGTCTAATGTGAGATATAAAACACTTATTATATAGTATTAATCAAAGATACATAATTTATTCGTCCTGCCTCACGACAGAGCATTTCTGCTTCACCGGGGAACTCTCCCTCCACAGACCAATTTCGGATCCAGCCGACCCTACTTATTTTTAATTTTTATTAATAAAGAGCTATAATTTTGTGGTAGAAATAATATAAACACAGTTTTATTATGAGTATACTATTTTTTAAGTGTAAGTCTACGTTTGACTTCTTCGACGAGAATATCTAACGAAACTTAAATATTTTGAATACTATAATTTTTAGAATATAATTTGTTAATAATCACAGTTCTTTCATTATCCATACCTATGATTATTATGGTCTTTAAAATAATTATTTGATTATTTGTAACAATTCAAATTCTTCATTAATTTTAAGAAAATTATAAGCATTTTTCATAAAAAACTAAATTTTTCGTTAAACTGTTTCATAATATTTCCTCCACGTTTTGCATTATAAACGAAAAAAAATAAAAATGCAAGCCCTCCAAAAATGCAAGAATTCTGTCACTTTTGTGCACTATAAAGCATTTAAATGACAGTTTTTTGCAAAAATGGGGGTAAATTTTTAAAATTTGAAAAATTGTAGTTTACAGAAATACAAAGTTAAATCAACACTATATATAAAAGTGTCGGTTAAAATGTGCTAAAAAAGACCCAAAATCGGGTCCGTTTTAAACTTAAATTATATAAAATGTTCAATATTACTAGTTGTATTATCTCCAACTTCAATGTTTAATACTTCTTCATTATTAAAATTATTTACTACACCACTATTCAAATTACTCTTTACTTCTACATTTTCATTTCCATTCATTTTCCAACAACCAGAAACATCACAGTTACTACTATAAGGCATTGGATTTGGCATTTCCATTTTAACAATCATAGGTATTTTAAAAGCTCCACCAAAACCTACACAAGTACCAGGTTGTAATACTTTTTGCTTATCAAGAATATCTTGACTAATATTTGGAAGCATTTCTCCGATATACTTAATATCTAATGGGTGTGTCATCTTAAATATAAGGAAATTATTACATTGAGCAATAACTGTATCACTAATTTCAACAGGTCTTTGACTTATAATAACAAGAATAACCCCATACTTACGACCTTCCTTAGCAATTCTATCAAATATATTATAACCAAGTAAGAATGTATCATTATCTTTTTGAATATATCTGTGTGCTTCTTCTAAGAATAAGTGATATGGAATCGATGCTCTTTTTTCACTGCCCTTAGCTTGTTCAAATATCAATCTTGAAAAAATCTTAACAAAAACTTTAGCATAAATATCATCAATATCTTCTAAGTTTATATTAACAATTTGAGCTTTTTTTCCTTTATTATCAAGTAAATTTTTTATAAAATCTTTTACAGGTATATAAGCACCAGTAAAATAATTAGAAAGTTTACTATTAATTATACTATTAAGTCTAACTCTTAGAATTACAGCATCATCATGTAAATTTTGATTATGTTGGAATCCTTCACTAATCAAAGTAAATTCCATAGCTTTAGCATAATCTTTCAATGTAAATGATGCAACATCAGGTGCTTTAATACTATCTAAATCATCGTTAATTTTACTTAAAATATAATTTGTAATCAAAACTGATTCACCAAAATTACCATTTGAATCAATTTCAAAACATTCACTAAATGTTCTTGTATAACCAAGACCAGGTATAACACTATCAAAATTAAACTCTGGTGTATTACATACTTCAATAATTGTAAATATTTCATTTTTCTTACTAGATACAGTTTCATTACTAAACAAAACCGCAAGTAAAGCTTTAGCTATCAAATGATTTTTATAATTTCTAGCTTCTTCACTATCTGTTGCAAATATTTTAGCAAGTTTAATTGTATGTTCAATAATAGGTAACTGAGCATGATTTGAAGCTTGTAATAGTAAAGCCATATCATCAAGAGTTAAAAGAGGAACTGGTATTTGCAATAATTCATCTGTAGAATCTTGAGGATTTGTACTAATAAATTTATACGAATAATTTGAATTAATTTGATCTAACTTGCCAAATGCATTTTTATATTCACCAAAAGCATCAAATATAAATATATTTGCATTATATTGAACTTGATACTTAGATGAAAATATATTTTGAACAATTCTTGCAACCCCACAAGATTTACCACTACCACTATTACCAAATATAGCTAAGTGATTAGAAAATAAAGCATTAATACTTGGGTTAATATTAAATCCCTTATATATAGCACTTTCGCCTAAAATAAAACTATCTGCATTATAAGTACCAACTAATTCAGTTAATTCTTCGCTATTAATCATTCTAATTTTAGAAGTTAACAATGGTTTTCTTAATACCCCATTAACATATCTTCCATTAATATATTCACCCAAGAATCTAATTTTAATTACATCACTACCTAACTCTTGAACTTCTCCAAGTATTCTCTGATTTTCAGCTTCAAAAATAACATTCATATTCATTAAATCAGATGAAGTACTATCTTTTTGTAAGTTTTCTACATGAGCTTCAGATTCACCAATATATACTATCTTACCAAACATTTTTATCACATCCTTCTACTATTTACAATTATACCAAAAAAATAAAAAAAGTAAAAGCTATTTTACATCAAATGTTCTGCTATTTACTTTTACTTCTTTTAACATACCTTTTTCAATAGGTATAAAATATATTAAATATTTATCACTCTTATCAGGTTCCTTATTAACTTCATAATGAATTGTTATTCCTTCATCTAATACTTCCAAATCAATATTACTTATTAAAACATCTTTATCATAATAAATATAATCAACAATATAATCATTATTATTAAAATCATTATTAGTTAATAAAACTACATCACTACTATCATATTCTTCAAGTAATTTAGTATATTCTTCATATGTAGTTAATACACTAGCTTCCTTCATACTAACATCTTTATCAGTAACGATACCATTAGCAACACTAACTACTTCGTCACTTTTTTTAAAGAATCCTCCAACAACCATACCAAGTACACCAGCACCAACAATAACAACCACAACAATCAATGCGATAAATGCATTTTTTAACTTATCATTCATAAATTCACTTCCTTAATTGTCTAACTTATTCTTTAATATTTCTTTTGTAATTGATGGATTAGCTTTACCTCTTGTTTCCTTCATAACTTGACCAACAAAGTAATCAAAAAGATTAGTTTTACCATTTTTATAAGCTTCAACTTGACTACTATTAGCATCTATTATTTTATTAATTATACTATCTAACTCATCTTTATCACTAACTTGAGCATTATCTTTACTTATAAAATGTTTTGGTTCACGTTTTTCTTCCAAAGCTTTGTTAAATATTTCTTTAGCTTGTTTAGATGAAATAACACCACTATCTAACTCACTAATTATTTGATTTAACAAAGCAGGTTTTAGATAGAACTCATCTAAACTAATTAATTCTTTATTTAAATAAGCAATAATATTTACACATAACCAATTTGCTGCCACTTTTTTTTCCATACCTAAATTAATACATTCTTCAAAATAATCAGCATATTCTTTATTTTTAATAATAATATTTGCATCATATAATGATAAACCATATTCATTTACATATTTTGATTTTCTATCCCTAGGTAACATAGTTATGCTTTTTTTTATCTCTTCTAACCATTCTTGGCTTATCTTATACTTAGGTAAATTCGGTTCTACAAAATATTTATAATCTATTGCATCAGCTTTACTACGCATTCTAATCGTTGTGCCACTTTCTTCATCAAACCTTCTGGTTTCTTGTTCAACTTCATCGTATCTGCCTTCATCTTTCAACTTAGATTGTCTTTCTATCTCATAATTAATTGTTTCGTAAACATTACCAAATGAATTAACATTTTTAACTTCAACCTTTGTACCTAATTCATTACTATCTTTATCCATAATGGATACATTAACGTCACATCTAATTTGACCTTTTTTAGTATCGGCATCAGACACATCTAAGTATTGATATATTCTTCGCATTTCTTCTAAGAAAGCAACAGCTTCTTCAGCACTTTCTAAACAAGGTTCAGTTACAAGTTCAAGCAAAGGAACTCCTGCTCTATTATAATTAATTAATGATGCATCAGAAAAGTGTTCCATACTTGCAGAATCTTCTTCCAAATGAATATCATGTATATAAACCTTTTTTTCTTTGTCTAAAACATCAATAGTAACACAACCATTCACACCCACTGGACTATGCATCTGAGTAATTTGATAACCTTTTGGTAAATCTGGATAATAATAATTCTTACGATCAAAATACATATATTCAGGTGTTTTACATCCAATAGCTTGAGCCATAAGTAAAGCCTTACGAACACATTCTTTATTTACTGTGGGAAGAATTCCTGGAAAAGCCATATCTACTTCATTAACATGAATATTAGGAATTTCACTATAACTATTCTTAGAACTAGAAAATACTTTAGCATTACTCTTCATCTCACAATGCATTTCTAATCCAATTACTGCTTTATATTTACTATTCATTATAATCCCTCGCTATTACATTTTTATAATCTAACTTTTCTTCAATTGCATATGCTATATTTAATACTTCTTGATCTTTATAACAATCACCAGTTATATTAAGACCCACTGGCAAATTGTTTATAAATCCACTTGGTATTGTAATTGATGGAAAACCTCCAAAATTAGCAATTTGTAAGTGATTTTCTAATACATTTACATCGTTATCAGTAATTGTATTATTAACTTCACTAATTAATGGAGCAACTCCACTACCTACAGGCATTATACATCCATCATATTCTTTAAATAAACTTTTAAATTTATCAACAATTAACCTTCTTACTCTACATGCATTTAAATAATATCTTTCTTGATTTTCTTTTTGTAATACATATGAGCCAATAACAAACCTTCTTTTAATAAGAGGAGAAAATCCTTTAGTTCTATAATCTTTCATCATATCTACTACATTTACACCATTACCTCTAGGTCCAAATATTAATCCAGTTAAGTTAGACATATTGCTTGTTGCCTCAGCACAAGAAATACACACATAAACACTAGGTATTGCATCAAGTAATGTTTTATCAATATTAACACCTTCAACTTTCATACCCATATTCTTACATACAAGAATAAGTTTATGAAACTCTTCTAAATGTTTCTTTAATTCATCACTAGGATTACTATAATTATTTATATCAACTAACTCACTAATATAAAATAACTTCTTACCATCAACTTTATTATTTAAATTTTCATATAATTTAATGTCACTTGAATCCCAAGTAGTCTGATCTTTATCATCTATTCCTTTCATAGCATCAACTACTATTGCAGCATCCCTAACATTTCTAGTAAATACACCACATGTATCTAAACTAGATGCAAATGCAAATAAACCATATCTTGAAATCATTCCGTATGTAGGCTTATATCCAACAACACCACAATAAGCAGCAGGTTTACGGATAGAATCTCCTGTATCACTACCAAATGCAAATGGATAAACTCCAGCAGCAACACTACATGCTGATCCAGCTGATGAACCACCACAAATTCTTTTCTTATCCCAAGGATTTTTAATAACACCAGTATGTGCAGTTGTACCAGTACCACCCATACCAAATTCATCTAATGCAGTTTTAGCAACCATTACAGCACCACATTTTTTTAAATTTTCTACTGCAGTAGCATCAAAAAATGGTACGTAATCTTTCAAAGTATTACTTGAACCAGTTGATAAAACACCTTTCGTAGAATAATTATCTTTAACACCAAAAGGAATACCACAAAGTATGCTATCAGACTTACAATCATTCTTTGCATCATCTATAATTGTAACAAAAGCATTACAATTATTTTGTAAATTATGAGCTTCCCTTATTGATTCATTAACTAAATCACTACAAGTAACACTACCATTATCTAACAATTCATGTAGTTCAACAATACCATTTTTAATCATTATCCCACCACCTTTGGAACACTTACTAAATTATCTTCCACACAATCGCAATTAGCTAATAGCTTATCAGTTTCAACTTCAGAGATTTTTTCATCGTCTCTTAATTCATAACAAAAATCATCCAAAGCATAAGTCATTGCATCAACATTTTCTATATTGGGAATATTTGCAATTATCTCCATTTGTTTTTCAATTAAACCAAATTCATCTAAAACCATTTTATTTTCATCATCTGTTAAACCAATAAGCAACTTATTAGCATAATCATCTACCATTTCTTTTGTAAATTTACTCAAAATTTATCACTCCTATAATAATTTAATTATTTCATCTAATCTTTTATAATACTCTTCCATAGACCCATTATTATAAATAAAATAATCTGCGTAAGCAATAGGTCCAGCCTTTTCTATATTTTCTATTTCAGTTATATCTCTTTTTTTAGCTTCTTCATTATTAAAAGGTCTTATATCTCTTTTAGAAAGTCTATCATATCTTAAATTTTTATCACAAACTATTGCAATAGTTCTCATATCAAATTCTTCTTCTAAAATTTTTAATTCACTCCATGAATATAGACCATCCAAAACAACATCGTAATCTTTAGATAATTCTAAGATTCTAGGAAGAAGAACTTTTGCATAAGCTCCCATTCCAAGTTCTTTTCTTAGTTTTTCTCTCATCATTTTTTCATTCTCTGGAGTAACTTCTAAACCAGCTTCTTTTAATTTTTCCATAGTTACTCCCCCGAAATATACATTTTTATATCCTAAATCTTCAAAATACTTACTAGCGATAGATTTACCACTACCACACATTCCAACAATTGCAACAATTTTACCCATAAGTCCTCCTAAAATTCACATGAACCTGGTGTTCTTGGATAAGGAATAACATCTCTTATATTTTCCATACCAGTTAAATACAAAATAAGTCTTTCAAATCCCATTCCAAATCCTGAATGAACACATCCACCATAACGTCTTAAATTTAAATACCAATTAATAGATTCTTTATCTGTACCCATTTCATCCATACGTTTTATTAATATATCCAAGTCATCTTCTCTTTGAGAGCCTCCCATTAATTCACCAGCCCCAGGTACTTCTAAATCAACAGCAGCAACAGTCTTACCATCACTATTAAGTTTCATATAATATGCCTTAATATCTTTTGGCCAGTTTTTAACAAATACTGGAACACTAAAATGATTAGTTAACCATCTTTCATGTTCTTTAGCTATGTCTTCATCATACTCAGGTTCAAATTCCCATTTTTCTCCGCTATTTTTAAGTAAATCAATTACATCTTTATGATCAATTCTAACAAAATCACTAGTTACCACTTTTTCTAGTTTTTCTTTTAATCCTTTTTCAACAAACTTATCAAAGAAATTAATTTCATCTGGACAATTATCAAGCACATACTTAACAATATATTTTAAGAAATCTTCTTCAATATCCATTAAATCATTTATATCTGCAAAAGCAATTTCAGGTTCAATCATCCAAAACTCATTAGCATGTGTCTTAGTATTTGAGTTTTCACTTCTAAATGTTGGTCCAAAAGTATAAATTTTACTAAAAGCAAGAGCAAATGTTTCGCCATGAAGTTGTCCAGAACCAGTTATAAATGTTTGTTTATTAAATAAATCTTTACTAAAGTCAACACTACCATCCTTCATAGGTAAATTATTCATATCAAGTGTTGTAACTTTAAACATTTGGTCAGATCCTTCACAATCTGCAGTTGTTAAAAGTGGTGTATGAACATAAATATAATTTCTATCTTGAAAATACTTATGTATTGCATACGCAGCTACACTTCTAACTCTAAATACTGCTTGAAAAGTATTAGCTCTAGGTCTAAGATATGCTATACTTCTCAAAAATTCCATACTATGTTTTTTAGGTTGCAATGGATAATCTTCTGGACAATCTCCAAGTAAAGTAACACTCTTTGCTTTTAATTCATATTCTTGTCCACTACCTTCAGATTTAACAAAGTCCCCAACAACTTCAATACTACTTCCATTATGTAATTTAATAATTTTATCAAAATCACTTAAAGCATTTGTGTAAACTACTTGTAAGTGTTTAAAACTAGTACCATCAGAAAAATCAATAAAACCAAATTCCTTCTGAGGTCTATGATTTCTAATCCATCCCTTTATTTTAATTTCTTTATCTACGTATTTACTTCCATCACTTAATAATTCTTTTACTGTCATTTTAATTCCTTCTTTCTAAATATTTCCTAACATATAATCTACTATTTCAGCTTCATCTAACTTAATTTCCTCATTAGTTTTATTATCTTTAACAAGTATTAATCCTAAATTTAAATTGTCTTGATCTAACAATATATCAAACTTAGCACCTGTTTTATTTATAACAACATTTATATTATTTAATCTTAAATCTTGAGCAATCTTAATGGCATGATATTCTTCTTCAATACCAGATGCATTAATATTTACATCAATAACTTTATCTAATGCATTGTTAATAAGTCTTTTTCTAATAACTTCAAGTAATTTTTCTACACTTATATTAATTTTATCTTTACTACCATTACCAATTACTTCATCATCTACTAAGTATTCAAAACTTAAATTATCACTTTCACTACTAATTAAATCTATATCCAAATTCATAAGCATATTACTTATTTCTTTATTACAATTTATATTAAGTTCAATACCTTCTAAACCTAACCTTTCAAATAGATAGTACCCAAGACTTATTAATTCCACTATATTAATTATATTATCATTATTATTTATAACTGTAATATTTTCATAATCATAAGTATAATATTTATTACTATTACATCCAACTAAAAAGTCATAATCATAATTATCCATTACTTGATTAATTACTTCAATTATACTATTATATAATCTTCCATCTTTACTATTTAATTTCATACCACCATCAGTCCTTTCAATACAAACTATTTTATCATATTTTAAAAGGAAATAGAATACTATTTCCTTAATATTTAATAAATTTAACTTATTTTATAACATTTACCATTATAATATGTACCAGAACTACAATAATTTTTGCATACATCATAAGCTGCATCATACGTATCATAATATGTATCTTTACAAGAATACTTAGTTGTTCCAACATAATTATAAAAACAAAAATAGAATCTTAACAAGTAAAAACATAGACCGCGAAGAATTATAAAGAGACTAGTCACTGAAATGCATCCCTTAAAGTAGACATTAATAA
>FR903523.1 GCA_000438075.1 Clostridium sp. CAG:609
TTAAAATAATTCAATAATCTTTGGCACAAATATAATTAACCCAATAACTGCTGAAAAAAATGCAAACACTAAAACAGCTCCTGCAGCTATATCTTTAGCATATTTTGCTTCCAATCTCTTCTCTGGTGATAACAAATTAACCATTTCTTCATATGAAGTATTAATCATTTCAGCCCCAATAACTAATGCAAAAGTAATTAAACAAACAATCCATTCCCAAGTACTTAATTTAAAATAAATACCTGCTATAACAACTAATATCATCATACAAGTATGAACTTTTAAATTTCTTTCTTGCTTAAAAGCTTCCCCTATACCCATTAATGCATATTTAAAACTATCTAATAAACTATTACTTTTCATATTTTTCCTTTACTTTATCATATATATCAATATATATAATTAATACAACTAAACCTAATGTAAATCCACCTACTACATCTGTAAAATAATGTACACCCACATATATTCTACTAAAACCAATCAATAAAACTAATAAACTAAGTAATACAATACTTATCCATTTTACATATTTATTTTTAACATTCTTATATATTGTGTAAACAATAATACCATATAAAGCAACACTTACCATAGAATGACCAGATGGAAAACTATAACCAGATTCTTCCACTAATCTTAAAACACTTGGTCTTGGTCTTCTTACTATATGTTTAACTATTTGATTTACTAATGTTGTAACAACTACATTACCAGCTATAAACCATCTATATTTTTTACTAAATATAATAATTAAGAGTGTTAGTACTACTGTAAATCCAACTCCACCTAATTCAGTAATTACCTTGACATATGGGTGTAACCCATTAGCCATTATATTATTACTAATAAAATTATAAACACTAGTATCTATACTTAAACTATCATATTTTAAAACACTATACATAATCCATAAAAATATAATAAAACAAATACCAGCTAAAACATACCTAAACTTCTTCATAACCTATCCTTCTATATGTTTTTCTTTTAAAACATTCTTTATTTTTTCAAGTCCCATTACAACTACACCACCTATAATAAACATTATTATATTAAATGTATGTATATTAAGTGCATCCCTTGGTACTTCAAGTGTCTTAGGTCCCATTATAATTGCATATAATGATCCAATCATAAGTCCAAGTATTAAATATACGGTTGCACTTCTTTTCTTTTCTAAACAAACTTTAATAATCTTAATAACTAAACCAATACCTAAAAGTATACCAATACCAAATACAAATAATGCAGGTACATAAGTAAAGTTTAATGATAAAAATTCTTTAATTGCACTAATAATTGGAATATATAAACCAAATATTAATAAAAGTGTTGAACCAGATATACCAGGTAATACCATCGCAGATATACTAACCATACCAGCCACTAAAATATAAAGAATAAGTCCAATATTTAAATGTGCTATATTAACTGATGTACCTCCACTAACGGGATTAAAATAAGAAATTAAAACAACTACAAGTATTCCAATCAAACTAAATATTAAGTTCTTATAATTATTTTTTAAACAATCCTTTTCTTCTTTTATAATCAAAGGAAGTGAAAATATAACAAAACCTAAGAATAATGAACTAACTGCATATATCTTACTTTCAAAAAACTTAGTTAAAATAAATGTAGCTAAACAAAGACCAACAATCCAACCACTTCCAAGTTTAAGTAAAAACCAAAAAGCTCTTTTCTTTTCATCAAAGTCTCCATAAAACAAACTATCTAATGAATTAATAAACTTATCATAAAACCCTAAAATAAAAGCAATAGTTCCACCAGAAACCCCGGGAACACTATCAGCTAAAGCCATACAAAAACCCCAAAAAGCATTAATTAAATATTTCATACATTTCTCCTTATTTATCAAAAGTTACTTCCCCATTACCATTAACAGGAATTACATCACCCATTACATCAGCTTCTGGTTTAAACATAACTTTAACAAAATCTTTATCACGTGCAAGAATTTCTCTTGCTTCAAACTTTAAACTACCTGAATAATTTCTAAGTGTTGCAGATACACCCACAGCATTAAGACCTAATCTCTTAGCTAAATACAAACTTCTATACAAGTGATATTCTTGCGTAACAATCACAATATCACTTGCTTGAAATATATTCTTAGCTCTATAAATACTATCATATGTAGAAAAACCAGCATGATCCATAAATATATTATTAGAATCAATTCCATTATCAATTAAATAATCTTTCATAACATTTACTTCATCATAATATTTTTTACCATGATCTCCACTAACAATTATTCTTTTAGAAACACCATCTTTATATAACTTAATCGCCGTATCTAATCTATCTTTAAGTATCGGACTAGGTTTTCCATTCCTAAGACCAGCACCAAGTACTAATATTGCATCTTTTCCTTCATCTGGATTATTAACAATATCACCTTTACTACTTAATTTAACATAAAAATTTATACCAAGTATAACTAACAACAAAATAATTATTATAATAAAAACTACTTTTATTATTAATTTTACGTATTTCACTAACACCACCATCTATATCATACACTTTTAAATTGAAAAAAGCAACAAAATATATTATACTTATAATATATAAAGCGAGGTAAAAATGAAAATAGGAATATTCACAGATGCTTATGAGCCCCACATCTCCGGTGTAACAACAAGCATCAAAATGTTAAAAACTGCATTAGAAAAAATGCATCACCAAGTTTACATTGTAACTGCCAACTTAATAAGTAATAAATTTAAATATGATGAAGAAAACAAAATAATATACTTACCAGGGATTAAAACAGGTATATATGGAACAAAACTAACAGGTATTTATTCAAATAAAGCTATGAAAATAATAAAAGATTGGAATCTTGATGTAATACATTCACAAACAGAATTTAGTATTGGTTATTTTTCAAGAATAGTAGCAAAAAAACTAAATATACCTGTTGTGCATACATATCACACATTATATGAAGATTATGTTCATTACATAACGCATGGACACTTTAATAATGCAGCAAAAAAATTAGCAATCAAAATAACTAAATATTACTGTGAAAAACATTGTGATGAACTAATTGTGCCAACTGAAAAAATAAAAGAATTATTTATAAACAAATATAATATAAAGAAGAATATTAATGTTATACCAACAGGTATAGACATAGATAAATTTAGTTTAAATAGCAAAATGAAAGAAAACATAACAAAAATAAAAGCAAAATATAATCTCTCAGATGATGATTTTCTAATAGGTTCTGTAGGAAGAATAGCACCAGAAAAAAGTTTTGATAAACTAATTAGTACTATGACTACACTAGTTAAAGAAAACAAAAACATAAAACTAATGCTAGTTGGTGGTGGTCCAGATATAGATAGCTTAAAAGAATTAACAAAAAAACTTAATTTAACAAACAATGTAATATTCACAGATAAAGTTTTATACGACCAAGTTCCATCATACTACAATTTATTTAATGTTGTTGCATCATTTTCTAAAACAGAAACCCAAGGTTTAACAATCATCGAAGGACTAGCATCATCAAAACCAACATTATGTATCAACGATGAATCATTTAAAGCAACAATAATACCAAACTACAATGGATACTTATTTAATAGTGACAAAGAATTTATTGATGACATTTTAAAACTTTTGACAAACAAAAAACTATACAAAGAAATGTCAACCAATGCTAAAAACAGCACCTACAAATATTCAAAAGAAGTATTTGCATCAGACATACTAAAGGTATATCATAAAGCAATAGAAAAGAAAATAGAAGACTAAATCATTTCATCTTCTATTTTTTGTTTATTCTTAAGTAACTCTACAAATTCATCTATTTCAGTCTCAGTATTATAAAAATATAAACTAACTCTCAAAGAATTTGTTGCCCCTATTGCATTTTTAAGTATCTTTGCACAGTGATTACCAGCTCTAACACATATATTATATTTATTTAAATAATAAGCAACATCTTGACTAAATATTCCCTCAACATTAAAAGCCACTATTCCACTATCAGCTTCTAAATTAATAATATCAATATGTTCCATTGGTAATAGCTTTTCAATTAAATAATTTCTTAAGTATATTTCTCTTTCATGTATTTTATCTATACCTACTTTTTTAATATATCTTATTGCTTCTCCTAACCCTATAACACCGGCTATATTCGGAGTACCAGCTTCTAATCTTGTAGGTATTTCTTTATAATATACACTATCAACTGTATCAAAAGATTCATTCATTCCTCCACCTACTCTAACAGGTTCTAAATCATTTAATAATTCATACTTTCCATATAAAACCCCTACACCTGTTGGTCCAAGCATCTTATGTCCAGAAAAAGCTAAAAAATCTATATCTAAATCTTGAACATCAGTCTTAATATGAGGAACACTTTGAGCTCCATCAACAACTACAAATATATTTCTTTCATGAGCAAGTCTAGTAATCTCTTTAATCGGACGAACATCTCCAATAACATTAGTAACACCAGCTAAAGAAATAACCTTCGTATTCGGAGTAATACTTTTTTTAACATTATCTAGAGTTACATGATAATCTTCATCCAAAGGAATAAAATTAACTTTGCAACCAATCAATTTACTTAATCTAAACCAAGGTAATACATTTGATGCATGTTCACTTGTTGTTATTAACACTTCATCACTTGGTTCTAAATATTTTTGAAAAAAACCAAAAGCAATCATATTTAAAGAATCAGTTGTTCCACTAGTAAAAACTACTTCTTCTTTTTTCTTTGCATTAATAAAATTCATTACTTCTTCTCTAGCATTTTCATATTCAACATCAACTTTAAACGATATATCATAATCCCCTCTATGAGCATTTGCACTATAATTTTCATAATAATCTTTTATTTTATCTATAACACATTTAGGTTTTAAACTTGTAGCACCATTATCAAAATAAATAATATCTTTATTTAACATTGGAAAATCATCTCTATACATATTTTATACCTCCATATCTTATACTATAATTTATTCTCATTTAACAAACGTAATTATAGCAAAAGCCTTGTCCAATTATTTTTTAAAAAGCTAGAGAATTCTCTAGCATCTTTTTTCAGTTCCTCTTATTGTGCTTTTTATTTCGTTCCTGCAACAATACTATAACATAATTTAAAAAAAATTGCAATTTTATTTGACAAGAAGCAAAATATAAAATATAATTAACTAATGAGAAACATCTCTTTTTCATATTTTTACCAAGGGATTTTCCTTGATGTTTCTCATTAACTAAAATAACACAAGCTCTTGCTTGTGTTATTTATTTTTTTCTAAACTATTAAGTAAATCTTTAACATTATCTATATCATATACTGCAAATTTAACTACACCTTTTTCTTCTTTCTTAACAATCAATTGATTATCACTAAAATCTTCAAAATACAAATTATAATCTTTACCATTATTATTACATAATACATTAATACTTATTGTATTTTTATAATTACTTATCACCGGATTATCTTCCTTTTTACTTTTATAAATTGTATCAATTAATCCATTCATAGCTTTTTCAGTTATATCCCCACTTATAAAGCTACTTAAATTTATATATTCATAAACCCACATATCAGTTAATTTATAATCCCCACTACAATAATTACCACTTGAATAACTTATATAAACTTTCTTTAAATATTTATTATTATCAATATCATACTTAGTAATAGTTATATCATTATCTTTATCATAATAATATATTCCATAACATGACTCTAAACTATTTAAATAGTTTTTCTTCTTGCTTTCCAATTTACTAAAAGATATCGGTGTATAAAATACTGCTTCATTTTTGTTATCACTTGGTACTAAATACATAAATCTATTAATACTTATTCCATCACCATCCATTGCCTCAGTTTTAAAAACTTCATTAATAAATGTCTCATTAATAAGAAGAAAAAATACACCTCCGATAAGTAAAAATATTATAGCTACTCTTATTAAATTAAATATTGCTTTCATACCTATTCCTCAATTAAAGATAAATTTACTCTTCCTTTATCTTTATCTATACCTATTACATATACAGTAATAATATCTCCAACCTTTAATATTTCACTTGGATGTTTAATAAATGACTTACTCATTTTTGATATATGAACTAAACCATCATCATGAAGCCCAATATCCACAAAAGCACCAAATGATGTAACATTTCTAACTGTTCCTTCCAAACTCATATTTAGTTCTAAATCATCAATTGTTAAAACATCACTTCTAAGATTCATTTGTTTAATTTCATCTCTTGGATCAATTACTCCATTAACTAAATTATTCTTAATTGTTTCCCATTTATCCACACTTATATTATATTTATTTATAATATCACTAGTTTTAATTTCCTTTAATTTTTCTTCAATATCTTTAGTACCTACCAAAGACTCACTAACATTATAATCATTAAGTATTTTTAAAACTAACTCATAATCTTCTGGATGGATATTAGTCTTATCCAAAGGATTACTACCAAATATTCTTAAGAAACCTGCACATTGTTCAAATGTTTTTTCATCCATACCAGATACTTTTTTTAACTCTTCTCTACTTTTAAAACTACCATTTTTCTTTTTATAATCAAGTATCTTACCAATAACTTTTTTATTTAAACCAGATACATAATTTAAGATACTATCACTAGCATTATTTAAATTAACACCAACTTCATTAACAACTTTACTAACAACAAAACCAAGTTCATCATCAAGTTCTTTTTGTTTTAAATCATGTTGATACAAACCTACACCAATACTCTTTGGATCAATCTTAACTAGTTCAGATAAAGCATCTTGTAATCTTCTTCCAATAGATACTGCACTTCTTTGCTCAACTGAATAATCAGGAAATTCTTTTTTAGCTAAAGGACTTGCTGAATAAACACTAGCACCTGCTTCACTAACAATGACATACTTAACATCTAAATTATATTTTTTTATTAAATTAGCAACAAACAATTCACTTTCACGTGAAGCTGTACCATTACCAATAGCAATTATCTTAATATTATGTTTTTGAATCAAAGCTAAGATTATCTTTTCAGCCATATCAACTTCTTTTTTAGGTTCATGTGGATAAATAACTCCAATTTCTAAAACTTCACCAGTCTCAGATAATACCGCAAGTTTACATCCAGTTCTAAATGCTGGATCAAAGCCTAAAACTACACTACCTTTAATCGGCGGAGTAAGAAGTAAATTCTCTAAATTATTTCCAAACTCACCAATACCAAATTCACTAGCTTTATCATATAATTCTGCTTTAATATCTCTTTCCATTGATGGTTCAATTAATCTCTTCCAAGCATCTTCAATAAAAACCATCATATCATTAACTAATGGTGACTTCTTATTACCTATTACTTCATTTTCTAAATATTTAATAATATCATCTTTTTTAACACTTAATGAATATGTTACAACTTTTTCTTTATCAGCTCTAGATAATGCAAGTACTTGATGTGGTTTAATACTAGTTATCTTACATTCAAAATCATAATATGTTTCATATACCTTAGCCTCATCAACTGCTCCTTTTTTTAATTTACCTTTAACAAGACCATTATACCAATAATATTTTCTAATAAATTTTCTATACTTTGGTTTATCACTAATCCAATCTGCAATAATATATCCAGCATTAGTAATAGCATCATCCACAGTTTTAACATTTTCATTTAAAAATTCTTTAGCTATTTCTTCTCTACTTTTATTTGGTAAAGTCATAATTATTTTAGCTAAAGGTTCAAGTCCAAGTTTAATAGCTTCAGTACCTTTAGTTTTTCTTTTTTCTTTAAATGGAGCATAAATATCTTCGACTTCACTTAACTTAGTGGCTTCATCTATAGCTTTAACTAACTCATCAGTAAGCATACCTTTTTCATTAATTAATCTCTTAACATCTTCTTTACGATTTTGCAAATTAACCATATAGTTATATTCAGTTTCAATAAGTCTTAATTCATCTTCATTTAAATTACCAGTTACTTCTTTTCTATAACGAGCCATAAATGGTATTGTTGCTCCTTCACTAAGCATACCAATAACATTTTTAATTTGATATTCCTTCAAATTTATTTTTTTACTAACTTTACTTATTACTTCTTCATTCATTTTTATACCTCAATTCTAAAATAATTATATCAAAAAAACATGGACATTGCCATGTTTTTAACTTAATTTATCTTTATAAATTAAAAATTTGATATAACAATCATGTTATATCAAACCCTTCTAAAACTTACTAAGGTGGCAACTCTAATGTTAAAATACTAATATACAAAAAAAATAAAAAGGAGTTGCCACAAATAAATTATATAACACTCAAGAGAAAATTACAAATGAAATTTGAAAATTTATTCTAAATTTACATAAAACTCAATTAAATATCATTCCATCACATACTTATATACATTTATTTTTAATCCAATTCATTATTAAATATTTCTTATAATTATTAATATGATTTACTTGCACTACACTTACTTTAAAATCACTATCCACAATTACATAATTTATATCATTATTCTTTATATATTTAATTAACTCTTTATCATGTCCATAACTTTTATATTTACCCTTAATCTTCATAATAACAACATATTCTTTATACACCTTTTTAAAAAAATAATACTTATTCTTCATACCAATACCTATTTATAACTTTCTTTATTTTTTTATTATCACTAAACTTATAACTATAAGTATAGGTCATAATAGTGCAAAAAGCTTTATAAATGTCCATTCTTTTACTATCATATAAATATTTTACTTCTTTAACTCTTTTCTTTATTTTATCTATATTACTTTTCTTTATTCTAACAATAGTTTTATTATCTATCACTTTACATGTATATCCTAAAAAACTAAAACCACTATCTATGTTACATATCCAAGTCTTTTTTTTATTAACCTTTAATTTATATTCATTTTCTAGAATATCTATTATTATATCTTTACACTTTTTTAAATGATTTAAATCATTATCAAATATAATAAAATCATCCATATATCTAACATAATATTTTAAATGTAAATTATTTACTATATAATGATCTAACTTATATAAATAATATATAGATAAAAACTGACTAGTCATATTACCTATAGGTAAACCCTTATTATATTCATATAATGGTATATCTACATTCTTTTTAAGTTTTAAATAATTAATAGTATCATTAATATACTTTTTATTAGTACTATCTATTATTTTATTAATAATATCATATTCATAAGTATCTAATTTATCTATCATTAAGTTTTTTAAAACTTCGTGATCTATACTATAAAAATACTTACTAATATCTAGTTTAAGAACATAAAACTTATCATATTTTTGTTTTAACTTATTCATATACTTAATAACTAACTTAACTGCATAATCAGTACCCATACCTTTTCTAGTAGCAACATTTCTATCATCTAAATACTTAGTTAGTTTATTTTCTAGTATATATCTAGTAACAAAATGATTTATAACTTTATCTTTAACAGATAAACTCATAACTAATCTACATTTAGGTTCATATATTAAAAATATATTATAATGGTTATGTCCTACATAACCATTATTAAGCATATACATAATATTTTCTATATACTGCATCTTATTTATTTCAAAATCATATAATTTTTTCTTATTCTTAATATTCTTACTAATCTCTTTTTCATATATAAATAACAAATTATCTAAAGATATACTATTTTTCATTCTTACACCAAGTATATATCATTTTATTTATCTTTTCTAAATCATTTATTGCATTAGTACATTGTCTTTCACTTATATATCTAAATTTATATGCTCTTTCTAAATAAAAATCTATCTTATTTATCTTAGATAAAGCTTCTATTTGAAATGTCTTTTTATAATCTATCCTATTTTCATAGTTAGCTTTAGTAACCAGCTCTAGGATATCTAGGGCATCTTGATATACCATATTTTTACTAAACATATCTTTTTTAGGAAACGTAATTAATAATTTTTCTAAACTCAATATAAAAATCTTGATATTTTTAATTATCAAGAATTTATCATTATTCATTAATAGTACTATCCTCTATACCTTCGACAACTTTTTCTAAGTCATTTAAAGAAAAATTATCAAGCTTAGTTTGTAATCTATTAAGTCTAGTTTCCATTTCCATTTTTTTTAAAGATTCTTTTAATATATTATTATAATTTTTTTTAAGTCCTTTAGACTCTTCAATTAGTGTTTCCTTTTCATATATCATATATGGTAATTTGGCATCTTCAAGTGCTTTTTTTACTTTAGCTATAGAACTTTCTGGAAAACCTGCTGAGTGTTTATACTCTACATATTTATACCCCATTAAGTTATGAATAATGATACCACAATCCCCATATGCACTATAAAATTTTCCTGCTTTATACAGAACCACACAATTTTTTTCCACTTTTTACTCCTTTACTTTCTTTAATTCCTTTAATTGCAATATATAGTGTGGCTGGCAGGGATCGCACGTATGCAATACCCGTCCACACTCCTCATTCGCAGCATTTAGCCACAGGATAATCTTTGTCCTCTATCTCATTCACTATAAAACCTTAATCTTATAATCACTAGAACTATAAAGGTCTCTGGCCGAACCCCGTACGCATTGTTGCCAACATTGTTGTTGTTCACGTTACCAGTGTTATTCACATTGAACGCATTGTTCGAATTGTCCGCATTACGGGAAATTTATCCACAAGATTACCCTAACATTTTAGGTCTTACATTAACTAAACTACCGTTAAACGCCTATTATTTTACATATTTTTGTTGATAACTTGGCACTGCTGCCTCACCTCGCACAAACCGCGAGACTCGGCAGTTGAGGTCTTCCACCACGCCAATTTCTTCACTTCACATTTATTTTGCA
>FR903524.1 GCA_000438075.1 Clostridium sp. CAG:609
GCCCAGGGTAGGACAGGTGACTGGGGTGAAGTCGTAACAAGGTATCCCTACGAGAACGTGGGGATGGATCACCTCCTTTCTATGGAGATATTTTATAGAAAAACAACCGTATGAAACCTTCGGGGCTAGCACATTTATGTGAAAAGGTTTCAATCAAGAAGCTGCGGACTATTTTACTTGGTTTTGAGAGATCATTCTCTCAGATTGTTAAACCACAATTGGTTTAGTGATTTTGTTCTTTGAAAAACTAGATAATGCAAAATTGAGTAGTCAATTACTGTCCTAGTAATTGACATTAAGATCTCAAAACTCATTTAATTAGGAATAATGGTGAATAATACGTAAGTGATTGTTTAACGAAAAGTTAAATTATTAAGGGCGTATGGTGGATGCCTTGGCATTAGAAGACGATGAAGGACGCGACAAACAGCGATATTGCTTCGGGGAGTTGTAAGTAAACTACGATCCGGAGATCTCCGAATGAGGAAACTCACCCATTAGGGTATCATAAAGTGAATACATAGCTTTATTGAAGTCAACCCCGTGAACTGAAACATCTTAGTAACGGGAGGAAAAGAAAGAAAAATCGATTGCCTGAGTAGTGGCGAGCGAAACGGCAACAGCCCAAACCAGTCTTAGGACTGGGGTTGTAGGACACTAATATACGGAGTTACCAAGTTTTATGATAGCAGAACACTTTGGAAAGAGTGACCATAGGAAGTGATAGTCTTGTATGCGAAATCATGAAACCTCTATAGTGTATCCTGAGTACGGCGGGACACGAGAAATCTTGTCGGAATCTGTGGGGACCATCCCATAAGGCTAAATACTCTCTAATGACCGATAGTGAACAAGTACCGTGAGGGAAAGGTGAAAAGAACCCCGGGAGGGGAGTGAAATAGAGAATCTGAAACCATATGCTTACAAAAAGTTCGAGCCCATTAACGGGTGAGAGCGTGCCTTTTGCAGAATGAGCCGGCGAGTTATGGTATTGTGCAAGGTTAAGTGGAAAACACGGAGCCGAAGCGAAA
>FR903525.1 GCA_000438075.1 Clostridium sp. CAG:609
CCTCTATTCTTGAAGCCTCTATTCTTGAAGCCTCTATTCTATAAAAATTTTACCATTTATTATTTTACTTTGCAATAGTTTTTTAAACTTTTTTCTGAAATGAAACATTATTAAATAAAAAATTACTATTACCATAAAACATGTTGAACTTCCTAATTTTTACAGTTAGTCCTATTTTATATATTAATCCAGCCCTCAGTCTATAAGATTTTTATGTTGTGTTATATCTTGACTTTGACAGCAAAAATGAGCAAATCATTATATTTACAAGAAATGCCTGTTTTTTAAATGATTTTGTTATTCCAATCACTAATACCATTACAAATATTGTTTATAACAAACTTATTAATATTATTTTATTACGTTTATTCATGCATTCACCTTCTAGTATGATTAAATTATATCATATGAAGTGAAATTTGTAATTATTTTTTATACATATCATAAATTAAATTAGCTATTTGTTCATGAGCTTTATAATTTAAGTAATAACTATTATCTTCTAGGTAATAGTCTTTTTTTAGTGATAAAGCTAAGATATCTAGAAAATTTATATTATATTTACCACATAATAATTTTAATTTGGAATTTACTTCCACAACGTCACTTTTTTTAAAGTTGACAGCTGGGTATAACCCAATAAAGATTATATCTTTTTGATAGAATTCTCTGATAGATGAAAATAAAATATTTATTTCATCTATATAAGAATCTATCATGTCTTTATTTATTTTTTCTAATATAGATTTTTCTGCAAATTCATTTAAACCAATTGATATAGTTATTAAATCTGCTTTAGCAAGTACTTGTTTTATAGGTAAACCAGTTAATTTACCTTTTTTATTATTAGATATTATTTCATTTAACATATGAATAGTTAAATGTTCTTCGGTAAATTCATGGTTATAATCATCTAGGTTATTATCCTTAAGATATAATTCTTTTAGATAATCATTATAACTCATACCTGCGACATTATATGGAGTCATACCTTCACTAAAGCCATCTCCGAGTGCCACTATTGATGTTTTTGATGTTACTTTTAAACTATTAATAATAATTGTTAAGATAATACCAATACAAATGATTATAATTAACTTATATCTTCTTTTCATGGTTCCTCCGCAAATAAAAATGTAAAGATTTCTCTTTACATTATATTTCAACTATCTTAATATTAGCACCAACTTTTGAAAGTTTGTTGATAATTCTCTCATAACCTCTTAATATATAATCTGCATTATTGATAATAGTTGTTCCATCTGCAATTAAACCTGCGGTTACTAAGGCAGCACCTGCTCTTAAATCTGTTGCCGATATTTCTGTGCCATGTAATTTTGTTGGCCCAGTAATTTTTGCACGCATACCAGATTCTGCAATATTAGCACCCATCATATTTAAATATTTTACGTGACCCATTCTATTTTCCCAGATTGTTTCTTCAAAAAGTGAAGTACCTTCGGCTTGTGTTAATAACACAGATATTGGTTGACCTAAGTCAGTTGGAAAACCTGGGTATTCACTAGTTCTTACATTAGTTGGTAATAATCTATCTATTTTATTCAATATTATTTTATGGTTCTTAATTTCAAAACTTACACCCATTTCTTGTAGTTTATTTAAAAGTAATATATTATGTTCTGGTACCATTCCATCTATTTCTAGATTATCTCCGAGTAAGGCTCCCATTATAATGTATGTACCTGCTTCAATACGGTCTGGTATTACTTTAACTTCTGCACTATGAAGTTTTGGGACTCCTTCAATTGTTATTTTTTCGGTTCCTGCTCCTTTTATTTTAGCACCCATGTTATTAAGTAATTGTGTAATATTAGATATTTCTGCTTCTCTGGCTGCATTATTTATTGTAGTTATTCCTTTTGCCATTGATGCTGCAAACATGATGTTTATTGTTGCACCAACTGATGCAAAATCTAAGTATATGTCTGCACCTTTTAATTCATCTGCAGTTATTATATATTTTGATTCTTCTTTAATTACTTTAGCACCAAGACTTTCAAAGCCTTTTAAATGTAAATTAATGGGACGTGTTCCTATATTACATCCACCTGGAAAATACATTTCTACATGTTTAAATCTTGCAAGTAGGGCTCCCATAAAATAATATGATGCTCTTAATCTATTACTTAATTCTTCTGTTATTAATTTGTTATTTAAATTGCTTGCATCAATAGTCATGCTATCTTTTTCTGTTTTTACTGATACATTTAAATGTTTTAATATATCGACTAATGCATCTTTATCAGATATATTTGGAACATTATTTATATGGACTATTCCATCTGCCATTATAGATGCTGGTATTAATGCAACAACGCTATTTTTTGCTCCACCAATTTTAATTTTTCCACTTAAAGGTCTATTACCCTCAATAATAATTCTTTTCAAAATTCCCACCTCTTTAAATTTTATGGTAATTTATTGTTCTTTACCACAATTTTTACAAAACCTAGAGTCACTTTCTATGGAAGCACCACAATATCTGCAATATATTTTATTACTTGTTAATCCATCTTTTATAGCTCTAGCTGTTACTTCAATACCTTCTTTTTTAATATTTGCTTTCCTTCTTTCGTTGTTAGACATTATATCTTCATTTTCATCAAGTATCTCTTTTTCAGCTATAGTCCCTGTTTTAGCAGTTGTCTTCATTAATTCTTTTAAATCATCTTTACTATAATCCATCATATGTTTTACTGACTTTATTTGTTTACTCATCATTTTTCCTTGAACTCTTGGACTAAATAAAGATAATATAACAAAGATAATAATTGAACAAGCTAATACAGCTATAACTATTATTGCAATCATCATTGTATCCGTAGTACTCACTTCCTTTTCTTGATTATAACACAATATCAATTATTTTACTATTTATTATTGTTAATAAGTGTCAAATAAGGTAGAATATGCCAAGGATGAGTAATAAAAAAATACCACATAAACTTGCATATTTGCCAATTACTTTAAAAGAATACTTACCAATTAACAAACCAATTGTGGTAAAAGTAAAACTACATATTGCAAAGATAAAACTTGCTAAATAATGTTTAGTTGTAATATCACTAATACCAAGACCTACTGTAAAAGAATCTATTGATACACTAAATGCAAGAAATAATACACTTAATAAATTTAGATTTAGATTTACATTTTCTTCTTTATAGTAATGAATTGCTAGATTAACTGCTAGAGTAATTAATACTAAACCAAGTACAATATTACTTGCAATATTAAATGTATTCATTATAGTTATACCAAGTATGTTTCCAAACAATGGCATAAAAAAGTGAAATATACCTACAAGAAATGGAAATACTTTTAGATATTTACTAGTTTTAGATACAGAGCCAAGACTTAATGATAAAGAAAATGTGTCCATAGATAAAGATACTCCGATTAATAACAATGATATAAACTCTTGCATGCAATCACCATTTTAATTATATGTTATTTATTATGTTAATTAATCTAATTTTTTGAATATATTTAATAACTTCATCAGATTTTTTCTTGCTTCTTCAATTGTTATAATTGCATCCAAGTCTAAAACATAGAGTCCTTGCATGTTATTAAATGAATCTATAAATTCTTTATCAAAACATGCTTTCATATACTCAAAATTTTTTATTTTTTTGTTTTCTTCTATTCCTCCAATTCTCTGACGTTCTTCTTCTCTTTTATAATTTATTAATTTTAATAGTTTATTTTTATTTTTTAATAAGTTAACTATATTTTCATTATTTGATAAAATTGTTATATCATATAAGTGTTTAACAGCATCTTTATAGTTATGTCTTATGTAGTAAAATTCACAAGCAAAGATTTTATCAACAAATATTCTTTCCAATTCTATCATTTGTATGTTAAATCCGCTTATATCAAAATTTCTTTTTAATATTTCTTTTTCGTCTTCCGTGGCATATTTATAAACTAATGGTTCTATATAGTATGTTTTTACCGGTTCAGACACAGTAAACGATGTCGCTTCAATTTGTATTTCTCCAGATTTATATAAATCTTTTGTGTTAAAAACACTGTCGTACTTATAAAATGATGTTATACTTCCTTTTTTATCTATGGTTTTATCTTTAATTAATTCTAGCCCATCTATTTTATAATTTAACGCAGATTTTTTTAATCTATTTTTATTACTATTTTTGGAGTCATCTTTAATTACTTTTACTGTTAAATCTATATCTTCTGAAAATCTTTTCATTACATTTAACGTTTTATATACTGCTGTTCCACCTTTAAAATATGCAAAATATTCTTTTTGTTTTGAAGCAAGTTCCTTTAGTATTAGACAAACATAATAATCCTTTTCTATTATGTCACCTCTTATTTTGCTTCTTTCGCTTGTAATGTATATCAAATCTTCTAATAGTTCCTTATTCATTTTTTCCCCCTAATTCATACAGTTTTTTAATCGGTTTTATATTTCCAATCTTATTTGCATATTCAAATATTTTTTCAAAATCCAAATTATTATCTTTAATAAACTTGTATATGATTTCTCTTTCATTTTCTGCTTCTATTGGAACATTATCTTTGTTGAGAAGAATATCTAATAGTTGTAAATATAAATAATTATCTTTATTTATTTCTACTTTTGGTTTTCTTATTAAAACGCCAAGTTTTTCGTTATAATAGTCATTTTTATTTGGACATTCATTGGTAACTATAGTAATAACTCTAGGCATTTGAGTTGTTAATCCCAATTTATTAAAAACGTATGCACCACTTATATAACCTTTTAAATTTCTGTTATCATTAATATATTTTTTGCTAATAACTTTATTAACATTTAGTTTTTTATTTCCGTATATACCTTTTGTAGGTTTATAATAAACTCCTTTCATGAATTGAAGTATTACTTTTTCTTTTACTAGTCTATTAATATACACATAAATTTTCTTTATAATTTTTCTTATATCACATTTTAATTCATTTACAAAATATTCTTTTATGTCTTCAATAAATATTGGTTCATCATATGGACATAAATTTATATAATTTGTTAATACTTGATTATAATTCATATTTCCTCCTTGTTATCTTTTTATTATTTTTTCTTCTTTTTTTCATATTTCAATAACATTATAACTTAAATTTTTGATTCTGTCAATAAACACATCTGCGTTTTTATGTTATTAGCTTGTGAATAACTTATATTATTTTCATAATTTAATAATATTGTAAAATACTACACTAAAATAAGCAAGATGTTATCTCGCTTATTTAGTTACTTTTTGCTATTAATTCTTTTATGTATGAAGTGTAAGTTATTTCATCATAATCTTCTTCACTTGCTTCAATTAAACATAATGGTGGAAATAATACACACCACCAATTATCACCTAAACCATCACCCAATGTTACTACTAATGATTCATAATCTCCACTTTTATAAGTTACTCCCTTATATGTTTTTTCTGGAAAATGATTTATACCATAATTAACATTATAATTTGTATTATACTTATAAATTATATTGTTAATATTTTTTATATTACTCTTTATATTTAATCTACTTTCTTCGATATTATTTGATTTATTTAATATATCACTTATAACAGGCTCTAATTCATTTTTTATTCTTATTTTTTCTTCTTGATCAGATAAGTTATTACTATTTGCAATTATTCTAAATCTAATTGCATTATCTGGTATTATTACTTTTTCTTCACTTGTTGAAAATATAACTAATAATGTTATTATGAATAAAACTATTACTATTTTTTTCAAATTTTATCACCTGTATAGATAATGGGTGAAACCCATATGTCTTATTCATAAAATATAAATAAATATCTATCTAAACCTTGTAAATCTTTTTCAAAACTATATTTTAGGTTTAATTTGTCTACTAGAGGTTCTAGAGACTTTCTTTGATTATCTCCGGTTTCTAATGCTATTAAACCTGGTTTATTTAAGTTTTTTAAATGATTATTTAAAATATACTTGTAGAAGTATAGACCATTATCATTTGCATATAAAGCAAGGGGTGGTTCATTATTCTTTACTATTTCTTGAACATATCCATCATACGGAATATATGGTGGGTTTGATATAATTATATCATAGTTATTTTTTAGTGGTTCTGTCATACTTTGATTAACAAATGTAATATCTGTGTTATTAAGTATAGCATTTTGTTTTGCGACTTCTAGTGCATCACTAGAGATATCTAATGCCGTTATGTTTGCATTTAGATTTTTTTTAAGTGCTATAGCAATACATCCTGAACCCGTTCCTAAGTCAATTATATTTATTGTTTTATTAAATATATTGGATGCATATTTTATTGTTTTATCAACTAAGTATTCTGTTTCAAATCTTGGTATTAGTACTCTTTTATCTATGGTAATTGTTGTATTTAAAAATTCAACATTACCAATTAAGTACTGGGGTGATACCCCAGTAGATAATAAATGATTTAATTCTTCTTTAGAATATTTACTTGTTAATATATCCCAATCGGGTTTACTTATATAATCTGGTTTCATTATTTTCCCTTCTTTATCTGGATCTTCCTTGAAGTTCATTTGTATACAATTTATCTAAATCTTGTGGCGAAATATATATTACTTTGCCACCTTTAGGTCTTATTTTTTCAAAACCAAAAACTATCCATATAGCATCAATTGGAGTATCAGGCATTTGAGCATGTCCATCAGTAAATATTATTTTGTTTTCTACTCTTTTAGTAAATGAATTAACTGCGATATTAAAGTCAGTTCCTCCGCCACCTTCAAATTGCATGTTTTCTATATCTTGTTCTGTTCTTATTTCATTAAAACCATAAAATTTTGTATCAAAACAACCTACTTTTAATCTAGAAGTATGTAATATATTTTTGCATTCACGAAGGAAACCACGAAGTAAGAAGTCACTGATTGAACCACTTGTATCAAGTAATATTTCTGTTTCTGGATGAGGTTGTTCTTCTAGGTTAGCAGATATAACACCATCTTCAATTTCCGCATTTTTATAAGACCAATCAGCATTATAAGTTATTGCTTCTTTTAAGATGTATCGCCAATCAACTATTGGTTTTGATTTACCTATATCATTAATAGTTCTAATAACACTATTTGATGTTTTACCCCTTTGTGATACTTCTTTTAATATTTCTCTTTTTAACTTTTCAAGTTTTCTTTTTTTCTCAGCAAGATTTTCTTTGAATGAATCTTTTTCACCCATTTTTTTAGTTTGTTCTTGTTTTTCTTTGATTTGTTTTTCTTGTTCAGTTAAAGACGTTTCTTCTTTAAATTTTTTTATAGCATCTTTCCACATGTTGTGTGAATCGTGTCCAGCTTGTTCTTTCTTTTGTTCTTGCTCTTTGTCTTTTATTAGTTTTTCATAAAGTTCTTCGGCATCATAGTTAATTGCATCTTTGATATCAACACAACCTTCGACCATTTCTAATCCATCACGTTTTAAAAATTGGTTGATAACTCCATCAGTTGCAATATTCCAGGTGTATTCATCTTTTCCTTCACTTCTTAATATGTGATTGAATGCTACGTGACAAACTTCATGTGCAAAAACGAATGTCTGTTCAGAGACATTAAGGGAATTTAAAAAGTTTGGATTATAATAGATTGTCTTTCCATCAGTTTCTGCTGTTTTTATTGTAGTATCTTCTTTATATGAAACATTAGCTACTACACTTCCAAAGAATGGATATTTAACGAACATTTTTCTTTTTAATCTTTCAATATCGTATTTCATAATTTATCCTTAAATACGTGCTAGTAATGAAAATATTTCTTCATTTATTGTATCTTTATTTATATTTTTAGCAGTAACAATTATTACACAGTTATCTGGTAGATTAAATGTTGATATTTTTCTATGTTCTAAAAGTTCACTAAACTTTAGTTGTTCTTCTTTAGAGATAGAATCTATGTTATCAATTACTAATATTTTTGCATCTTTTGAGTTTAGGATTTCTCTTAGCCATTGTGGAGGTAAAAACTCTGTTTCTTCATAGTGACCATTTAAATTATTTGATGAAATTGACGCTGGTAACACTATTGCATTTTTAACATCTTTACTTGTTATAAAGTCCACAAGTATGGGTGCTACATTTGCTTTTATATATGAAAATAATAATTCTTTTTTATCTTCTGTCATAGACTTTTATCTCCCACTTCTGCTTCGGCAAGTTTTGCTTCAGCTATTATTTCTAATCTTTTTTCATCACCATGAGTCCATAATGTTTCAAAAATTGCTTTAAATTCGTTTCCTAACATTCCTGCAAAATCCCTTACATTCTCTAAGTTTTGTTCATCTACACGAGATAATCCCATTGTTGTTGCGTATCTTTCAGCAGTGTTTAGGGAAGCTATTTCTAATTCATCATAGTTTTTATTTAATACATCATCTAGAGTTATTACTCTTTGATTACAGAATCTTACAAATTCATTTGTTATATCTTCACCAACTAGAGCTCTTAGCATCTTTGGATTTTGAGTTTTATAAAGCATTTTTGAAGCCATTTCCCATTTTCTAGGATCCGCATTGGGGTATTCACCATTATATTCACTTCTTAATGTTTGACCATTTTTATATGCAATGTATGCATAGATTGCTGGATGAATGTTGTGTTCACTTGCCCACTTTAACCAACTTTCAGTTGTTGTTTTAATATATACATGTGCAAATCTATTAAATAGAGGTTCCGCTAATTGGTTAGCTGCTAAAGAATCTTTCATGTCATTTCCTGCAGCAACAATTCTAGCATTATCAGGCAATTTCCATATCCCATTTACTTCTCTATCTAAAACTATATTAAATGCTATACCTTGAATACTTGGTAAGGCATTTGTTATTTCATCTAAGAATAATACATGAAGCCTTTCTGGTTCTTGTTCACATTTAGCTTCAAGTTTTTTAAGCCATGATGGTTTAACATCAATCATTTCTCCAGTACTTGCATTATAAACGCTTTTACCATTTAAGCTTTCAGGAGATGCATTACGTAAGTATATTATTTCACATGTTGGATCTATTTGTTTTACTCTGGCAGATTTACCTTCGGATGAAGGGCCATGTAAAAATACCGCTACACCACTTTCAATAGCTCCTTTTATTATATCTTCTTCACTAACATTATCAAATGATAATCCATATGAATTTCTTTTTACTTTTACATTTGTTGATTCTCTTTCTTTATTCATATCATCTGCTTTAATGAATACCATATTTTGTGTTAAATCATGTAACATATATTTATCAAGATATTCTTTCATTTCAGATGTACTATATTTTAAGTCTGGCGCACCATTTCCAGCATATCTTATACCTGAAGCTAACCCACGTGTTGATATTAACAATCCATTTTTATTATCAACTAGCCATTTAACTGGAGTAACTTCAACCCAGACATGGTTATCATTTAAATACTTAATACCATTTGAAAGTTCAAAACAATCTTTATAAGCTTGAGCTTTAATACGAATATATTTTTTTCCACCAAACTCATATTCATCATAAGTTACTGGCATAAATTTATAATAATAATCAGGATTTTTGTTACCATCGAATGTATAAGTATTTCCAGTTTTTTTAAGTCCTTTGTAAAATTCTGTTTCTAGTATTTGTTGCATACTTGATGGTGCCGCATATTGAGGATATTCACCAAATTCAACGATATCTACTCCAGTTATTGTAGTATCTCTTTTTAAAGTTCCATTTGTTAAAAGTTCAGTAGATGATAGAACTGGACGTATCGTACCTCTACGAAGAAAACTTGAAGTAGGAACCATTTCACCTTTGTTATTTATGCAACCTATTTTTTCATTTCCGCTGATATTTTGAGTCCAATACCAACCACGTGCTAATGCACCAAAATATATATATGCACCTGTTAAAATAGATAAATCTGTGTTTGATATATCATATCCGTAACTGTCAAATATATATTTTTCATCTCTAAATATTTGTTCAATAGATAACAAATTTATTTCTAAATCATTCATTTTTATCATCACTCCAACTATAATATACAGAATATACTTTGAAAAGTCAATAGAACAGAGATGCTACTTAACACATATTTATTGATTTAATGAAATATCATATTTTGATATAAAGCTATCTTTCTTTTGTTCTGGTACTTCCTCATTTTTATATGCTTGTTGATATCTTGTTATTAATTCATCTTTAGAATCATTAAGTTCTATGTAGTTATAATTGCTATTAATTTGTAAATCCCCATTATATTCTGGTACATATGAAAGTATTAAATAAGTTTTTCCTTGTTTTAGAAGTTTTGTATCACTTGGTAATATGTATTCTTTTTTACTTTTGGAAATACCTCCCATTTGAGTTAATGTTATATCTGTTAATAAATTTCCTTTTATGTTTTCTAATATAGTTATGTTATACACTGTGTATGGTTCATAATCACTATATATAGTTTCTTTGATAGAATTAATTTTTGCTACGAAAACATAGTCTACAGCACCAACTGCTTTTTCTGGAGTAGACATATCATACACATTCAATATTGGATGATAATTAAATTTGATATCTTTATTCATATTTGATTTTACTAGTATTATTGTTGATAACAGCAATATAATTATTATTAATAGTTTTCTTTTCATAAAATACCTTTCTATATCTAAAAAAAGCTGGACTTATTCTAAAGACATTCCAGCTAATTTTAATTTTAAATCTTCATTTATAAGTGCTTCAATAATAGGTTCTAAGTCTCCATCCATAACTCTATCTAGTGACATAATTGAGAAATTGATTCTATGATCAGTTACTCTATTTTGTGGATAGTTATATGTTCTTATCTTTTCAGAACGATCTCCGGAACCTATTTTTGATTTTCTTGTTGCTCCGATAGCACTTTCTTGTTCATGCATTAATTCATCATTTATTTTGATTTTAAGAAGTTGCATTGCTCTTTCTTTATTACGAAGTTGACTTCTTTCTGTTTGACAAGTTACCACTACACCAGTTGGAATATGAGTTATACGAACTGCTGAATTGGCAGTATTAACTGATTGTCCACCTGCTCCACTTGAATGATATACGTCTATTTTTAAATCACTTTCTTTAATATCAATATTAACATTATCAACTTCAGGCATAACTAACACAGTAGATGTTGATGTATGAACTCTTCCTTGTGTTTCTGTGACAGGTACTCTTTGAACTCTATGAGAACCACTTTCATATTTTAATTTACTATATACGTTAGCACCCTTTACCATGAATTCAATTTGTGAAAAACCTCCACTTGTACCTTCAATTTGGTGAATAACTTCAATCTTCCATCCATTAGCTTCTGCATAATAAGAATACATTCTAAATAAGTCTCCGGCGAAAATATTAGCTTCGTCTCCTCCGGCAGCTCCTCTTATTTCCATTATTACATTCTTACCATCATTTTCATCCTTTGGTACTAGTAATATTTCAAGTTCATGATATAATCTATCTATTTCTTTTGTTAAATTTTCAACATCTTCCAAAGCAATTTCTTTTAAATCTGGGTCTTCCACCATCATTTTTGCTTCTTCTAAATTATTTTTTGCTTGTTTATAAGCTTGATATGTTTTAACAGTTTCTTCTAAATCACTATGTTCTTTAGATAATTCTTTAACTTGATTAAAATTACTTAATACTTCTGGATCACTTAATTTAGTAGTTAATTCATTATATTTTTCTTCGATTGCATCTAATCTATTAAACATTTTATCCTCGCTTTCTTATTTAAAAATAAATATTTAATTGTTACATATTGCTTTCTTCTAAATCATCAACTACCATAAGGTCTGCTAAATCATCTTCTGTATCATCAACAGTATCATCATCTTCATCGTAGAATAAATCGTCATCTTCTTCACGTTCAATGTCATTATTATTTTCTTCTTCATCCTCTTCCATTAAATCATCTTCGTCTTCTTCTTCATCTTCGAATACGATATCTAATTTATGTCTTGCTTGAAGATCCCAATAACCTTTATCTAACATGATAAACTTTTTATTGATTGACATTAATTCAAAGAAATCCATTATTTCATTATCTACGGTTTCTTCTGGTAATTCAAGAACTTGACAAACTTTTGCGAATATATCACGCAATTTCATTTTCTTGCCATTTTCTTGTAATATTAATAAAGCAATATCGTCATACCCCATTAGTTCTAGTTCTTCCTTAGGTATATCTTTTAGCTTCATAAAATCATTCTCCTTACATTACATTTGTTCTGGTGGTATTACCCCGATTAAATTTAGTGCATTAAATAATGTTTGTTTTACACATTTAATTAAATTTAAATTTTCCAAAGTTTCTTCTTCATCTTCAGTTAGTACACGTTTTTTAGCATAGTACATATGGAATAGACCTGCTAATTCATATACATAATTAGTTATTAAATGTGGCAATTCTTTAGTTGCTGCAGTTTTAACAACTTCTGGAAATTCATAAACTTTTTCTAAAACATTATATGATGTATCGTCATTAATTGCAATATATTTTTCACATTTTTTGTCAAATTGTTGTGAATTTAGTATCGAACATATTCTTGCATATGCATAACTTACGTAAAATACTGGGTTTTCATTTGACTTACTTTTAGCAAGACCAAGATCAAAATCCATTTGAGTATCTAAGCTATATCTTGAGAAATAATATCTTGCAGCATTAACCCCTACTTCATCAATTAATTCTTTTAAAGTAACTGATTTACCAGTTCTTTTACTCATTTTAACAACTTCACCATTTTCTACTAATCTAACAAGTTGTAATAGTTTAATTTCTAGTTTTTCTGGGTCATTTCCAAGTGCTTTAACACTACTTTTTAAACGAGCAACATAACCATGGTGATCTGCTCCGAATATATCAATCATTTTATCAAAACCACGATTATATTTATCCATATGATATGCTATGTCTGGTAAGAAGTATGTTGCATTACCATCTTCTTTAATTAAAACATGGTCTTTTTCATCAAATAAAGCACTACATTTAAACCAAGTTGCTCCATCTGCTTCATAAGTATATCCATTTTTTCTTAAGATATCCACAACATCCATTAAATTATATTTTTCTGATAAAGCTTTTTCACTTGATTTAACATCAAATTCTATTCTATATTCTTTTAAGTCATCAAATATATGACCAACCATTTCTTCAGTACCTAACTTTTTAAAGTAATCAAGTTCTTTATCTAAGTATGTATCTTTATGTTCATCATATAGTTTTTGAGCAATGGCAATTATTTCTTTTCCATAGTATCCATTTTCAGGCATTTCAAATGGAAGACCACATATTTCTTTATAACGAGCTATAATTGATAAACCTAAGTTAGTAATTTGACTACCTAAGTCATTAATGTAATATTCTGTTGTTACATCAAAACCACAGAAACGCATTATTCTAGCAAGAGAATCTCCATATGCACCACCACGAGCATTACCTAAATGAAGTATACCAGTGGGATTTGCACTAACAAATTCAATATTTATTTTTTTACCATTACCAATATTACTTCTTCCATAATTTTCTTTTTCTTCTAAAACTTTGTTAATATTTTCAAGTAAGTATTCTTTTGATACAAAGAAGTTAATAAAACCTGGGGCTTTAATCTCAATACTCTTGATATTTTCATTATCAATATTTTTAGCAATCATATCTGCTATTTCCATCGGATTTTTTCTTAAACTCTTAGCAAGTTTCATAGCTATATTACTTGAAAAATCTCCATTTTCAGCTTGAGCTGGTTTACTTATTTCAACATCAACTCCACTTATTTCTAATTTTTCTAATGCTTTTTTAATTTCATCAATTAATAAATTTTTCATATTTCCTCTTTCCTTTTTATAATTATTTGTTTTTGTTCATTACCTAATTCATAAGTAAGTATTATTAATTCATCTTTTTCTTCGTAATTTGTTTTTATATCATATTTTAAATTATTACTCCCAAATGATACTGTTAATAAATTATTTTTAAAATCAACACGAAATGTATCATCTGGGCATCTTCGTTCATAAATCCTATTTGTTCTATCCACTACATGGATACCATATTCATCTTCATAATAGATAGTATTGTTTTCAAATTTAGTTAATTTATCTACTTCATCGATAACAATTTCTCCATTATCAAGTAGTTTCCAATCAATTTTCATGGTTAGCCACCTCTTTTTTTCTCACATATTATAACAAACTTTCTTATAAATGTATAGTGCTATTTAATTATTTTTTTCAATATCACTTTTTTCAATTATTTTCGTTTTTAGAACCAGTTAAACTAACTCCCACAATTAATATAATTAATCGTATATATCAATCCTTTTATACATGTATTATAGTATAGATTATTATTTTTCACAATAGTGTATATTAATTTTATTTTTACATCATAATAATACCTAGGTGATATTCCTTGAAAATAATAAAAATCACATTAAAAAGTATGATATTTTTGTTTATATCCTTTGTTGTTATATTAATTGGTTTATATACTTATGCTTATTTAAGTCCGAAGCTTGATTTAAAGAAAAGTGGTAGTTTATATATATATGATAATAAAGATGAGTTGTTATATCAAGGTTCTAGAAATAATGAATGGGCTAATTTAAGTGATATAAGTCCTTATTTAGTGGATGCTGTTATAAGTGTTGAAGATAAAAATTTTTATGATCATCATGGTTTTGATTATTTAAGAATTGCAAAAGCAATGGCTACGAATATAAGAAGAAATAAAATAGTTCAAGGAGCATCAACAATATCACAACAATATATTAAGAATCTTTATCTAGATTTTGATAAGACTTGGAAAAGAAAGATTGAAGAAGCTTTTTTAACCCTTGAACTGGAAGTGCATTATGATAAAGATGATATACTTGAGGGTTATTTAAATACAATAAATTATGGTCAAGGTAATATGGGTATTGTTAATGCTGCAAGTTATTATTTTAATAAAAAACCTAATGAACTTACTTTAGAGGAAGCTATTATGCTTGCAGGTATTCCTAAAAATCCATCTGGTTATAATCCTGTTAATAATTATGAAGCATCAGTAAATAGAGCAAAAGTTGTTGCAAAAGCTATGCTTAATAACAAATATATAGATGAGGCAACTTATAATAATTTGTATAAAGAAAAAATAGAGATATATGGACAAAATAAAACTAATAATTTACAAATGGTTATGTATTATCAAGAAGCTGTATTAAATGAACTTAATAATATAAAAGAAATACCTACATCTTTGATTAATTCTGGTGGTTTAAAAATATATACTAATTTAGATATGGAAATGCAAAAGAATATGGAAGATGCAATATTATCTAAAAAAAGTGATGATGAAGTACAGGTTGCTAGTGTTGTTGTTAATCCTGATACTGGTGAGGTTAGAGCTTTAACGGGTGGTATAGATTATGCTAAAAGTCAGTATAATAGAGCATTAAAAAGTAAAAGACAAGTTGGTTCAACGATGAAGCCTTTTTTGTATTATGCTGCACTTGAAAATAATATGACTATGGCAAGTACTTTTAGAAGTGAAGAAACTACATTTAATTTATCAAATGGAAAAACTTATTCACCATCTAATGCTGGAGGTATTTATGCAAGTAAAGAAATTACAATGGCCGCAGCACTTAGTTTATCAGATAATATTTATGCAGTTAAAACCAATTTATTTTTGGGTGTTGATAAGATGATTGATGTTGCTAAAAGAACTGGGATAAATGAAGAACTTCAGGGAGTTGCATCACTTCCTTTGGGCACTAGTGAAATAAATATACTTGATTTTGCAACTGGTTATAATACTTTTGCAACTGGGGGGTATAAAAAAGATTTATATTTTATTAGAAAAGTGACTGATTTAGATGGAAATGTTTTATATGAACATGAAGATAAAAAAGATTTAGTAATTAATCCAAATTATACTTATATATTAAATGAAGCATTAACTAGTACGACGAATGATGCTTTTGTGGATTATACAACTCCGACGGCATTAAATATAAGTGGTAGTTTAACACATAAATATGCTATTAAGACTGGTTCTACGAATACTGATTATTGGATTGTTGGTTATAATCCAGATGCACTTGTTATGATGTGGATGGGTTATGATGATAATAGAGAATGTGATAAAAGTGTTAGAAATCAAGCTAAAAAAATATGGGCTGAAGTAATTGAAGATGCAACAAAAGATAAAGATGATTGGTATGAAACTCCGAAAAATGTTGTGGCAATTCCTTTAGATGCTGTTACGGGAAATGTACCAAAAGATAATAATAAAACTGCTTTGTATTATTTTGTAAAGGGTTCAGAACCTGGGGTTACTCCGGAACAATATGTAATGAGTGGTGAGTAATTTGTAAAGTTTGCAAATTTTATTTCATATTGTGATAGACATATAAATATTATTGTTATATAATTTAGTTGGGTGGAGTTATGTATAATTATGATTTTTTAAAAGACAAGGAACATGCTATTAATGAAAAGGAACAAGTTTTAGTTAGTTTTGGAAACAAAAAATTATTAGTTAATATAATGCTTACTGATAAAAATTTGTTATTCTTTTATGATACTGAAAAAGACTCACCACTTAAATGTAGCAGAATAAGTGTGGTTCCTCAATATGAAGTATTATTAAAATTGAGTCTTGATAATCTTGACTATCATATTATAGATAATTTCACTGAGATTAACTTTAAAGGGGATGTAATATCAATCTATAATTTTAACTTAGATGATTTTATAAAACTTTAAAATTATCAAAAATTCTTATAGTTCCTACAAAGATGTTCGTATGAAGTGAAAATGACTAGAGTTTTTTCTAGTCATTTTTGATTGTTAATTTTTAAACAAAATAAAATGACTAGATTATCTAGCCACTTAAATTTTATCTTTTTTAATTTTTATAGTTATTATATATTCTGTTGGTAAGTTCATCTCTTCCATAGTAACTTTATTTGAATCAAAGTTAAGTCCACGAACTGTTTTAATAACAGTATCTAAGTATTCATTTTGAACTGGAATATTAGAATTTGTTTCAGGAATAAAGAAATCATCAAGCATTTCAATATTTTCTGTGTTATTAATTAAATTTTCTTGAGCTTTAACCTCAGGTGTTTTTGATGTAACGATTGGTGTAATTTCTTCGGTATTCATATTTGCTGCGGAATCTTCTAGAAAGTTAAAGAACTTGTTAGGCATCTTTTCAGGATTTGAAAAGAATGTATCTGGTGTAACTACCTTTTGTTCTTTTTTATCATCAATAGTTAGTTGTTCTATTTGTTCTGGTTTATTTAAGCTATTTATGTCAATAGCATTATTAACAACATTATTTATATTAGGCATATTATTTATAATAGGTACTTCTTCTTGTTCCATATTAACCTCGCTATTTTCTATATTTTTTATTTCATCTTCAAGTTGTTTAACTGTAAGACGTTCATTAATAATTTTATTTAATAACACTTTTTGAGTTTCATGATTTGATACTTTTAGTAAAGTTCTGGCATGTCTTTCAGAGATTTTTCCTTCTAAAATAGCATTTTGAACAGATTCATCTAATGTTAATAAACGTAGTTTATTTGAAATTGCTGATTGAGATAATCCCATTTTTCTAGCTAATTCTTCTTGAGTCATGTAACCTTTGTCTAAGAGTGCTTGATATGATTTAGCTTCTTCGATTGCTGTTAGATCTTTTCTTTGAATGTTTTCAACAATTGCAACTTCTGCAGAAGCATTATCATCTAAGTTAGATATTATTGCTGGAACTGATGCAAGACCTGCTAGTTTTGCTGCTTTATATCTTCTTTCTCCGGCGATAATTTCATACTTATCGTTTTTTCTTCTTAATACAAGAGGTTGAATAATTCCATGTTGCTTAATTGATGAAGCTAAGTCTTGTAGTGATGCATCATCAAAAGCTAATCGTGGTTGAAAACGATTAGGAATTATGTCCTCGATAGGAACTTGTAATATAGTATTTTCAATTTTATTATTCACATATATCAACCCTTATCATATATAATCATACCTTATTTAAGTTTTTTTTGCAATGGCTTTTTTATAATTTTTTCATATGGTCTTACATCTTTACTTAAAGTTTTATTTATTTTCTTTATTTTAATAATGTTTCTCATTCCTGTATCATTGTAAAGTTCGAAACTTTCTACTTTTTCTATTTTACCATTCATTTTTTCAATTGCATATTCTGCAAGAGTTATTTCTTCTTTGTTGCTTCCCTTTAAAGCTATAAAAAATTTATCTTTTTTTACCAAAGGCATAGCTAGTTCAGTTAAAATAGTCATATTTGTTACTGCTCTAGCTGTTACAACATCATAGTAGTTTAATCTTTCTTTTGTAAGAGTTTCTACTCTGATGTTGATAACTTCGACGTTATCAACATTTATTTTTTTTACGAGTTCTTTTAAAAATGTTGTTTTTTTATTGTTGGAATCTAACAAAGTTACTTTTAAATTTGGATAAAATATTTTTAAGACCATTCCTGGAAAACCTGCACCTGAACCAATATCAAGTAGATTATCACAAGTATTTAAATCTATTACTTTTGTTAAAGTTAAGCTATCATAAAAATGTTTTAAATATATTTCATCTATTGTTTTTATAGCAGTTAAATTAGTATGAGCGTTATATTCCATTAAAAATGATGCATAAATACTTAGTTTGTCAAGTTGTTCTTTATTTACATCAATACCAAGTAACTTTGTATTATTTATAAATTCATCTATTGTCATTTTTACCATACTCTTTCTTTAAATAAACAGTTAATACGGAAATATCAACTGGATTTACTCCGCTGATTCGAGATGCTTGAGCTATTGTTTTTGGTCTAATATTTGATAATTTTTGTTTTGCTTCACTTGCTAAGTTTGTTACTAAGTCATAATTTATATCATCTGGTATTTGTTTTTCTTCCATACGTTCAAGCTTTTCAACTTCTTTTAAAGCTTTGTTAATATATCCTTGATACTTTGCATTTATTTCAACTTGTTCAATCACTAAGGGATTATAATTTATTTCAATGAAATTTTTAATGAACTCCATATTTATTTCTGGTCTTTTTAATAAGTCATAAAAAGATAAACCTGTTAGTGGAACATTTAAGTTATTTGTAACAAATATATTTTTTACTTCTTCACTTAAATGAAGAGTATTATCTTTTAAATAGTTTGTTAAGTTCTTTATTGCTTCTTCTTTTTCTAATAATTTTTTATATTGTTCATCAGTAATTGTACCAACCTCTTTAGCATAATGTCTAAGTCTTAAATCTGCATTATCATGTCTTAATATAAGGCGAAACTCTGCACGTGATGTTAGCATACGGTATGGTTCAATTGTGCCTTTTGTTACTAAGTCATCAATTAAAACACCGATATATGCATCACTTCTTTTTAATACTAATGGTTCTTTATTATCAATTTTTAAAGATGCATTTATACCTGCCATAATTCCTTGACCTGCAGCTTCTTCATAACCACTTGTTCCATTAATTTGTCCCGCAGTAAATAAATTTTCTAATATTTTATTTTCTAGACTTGGTTTTATTTGTAATGGATCTATTGCATCATATTCAATTGCATAAGCATATTTACTTATTACAGCATTTTCTAATCCATGAAGACTATGAACCATTTTTTCTTGAACATCTTCAGGCATACTTGTTGAAAAACCTTGTAAGTACCAATCATCATAATAAAGACTTTCAGGTTCTAAGAATAATTGATGTCTTTCTTTATCTTTAAATCTCACAATTTTATCTTCGATTGATGGGCAATATCTTGGACCAACTCCGGTTGCATATCCACCATACATTGCTGATTTAGTTAAATTATCTCTGATTATTTGATGAGTATTTTCATTTGTATATAAAAGGTAACATGATTTTTGGTCTTCGATTTTATAAGATGGTTCATCATCATAAGAAAAAGTCCAGAAAGTGTTATCTCCCTTTTCTTCTTCCATCACAGAAAAATCTATTGAATCTTTTTTAATTCTTTGAGGTGTACCTGTTTTTAATCTAATTATTTTTAAACCATAATCTTTTAACTTTGTTGATAAATAGTTACTTCTTTTTTCACCATGAGGTCCACCCGGAGTATTTTTACTACCCACTAAAATATTACCACATAAATATGTACCTGTTGTTAAAATAACAGCTTTTCCTTTAATTTTTTCTCCATTTTCAAGTATTACACCTTTAACTTTGTTATTATCTACAATTAAATCTTCAACTAATGATTCTTTTATTGTTAAGTTAGGCATATTAAGTAATATTTCTTGCATCTTTTTTGGATATGTAACTTTATCTGCTTGAGCTCTTAAACTTCTTACTGCAGGTCCTTTTGAATTATTTAACATCTTTATTTGTAAGTGAGTTTTATCTGCTACTTTACCCATTAATCCTCCTAGGGCATCAACTTCTCTTACAATTATACCTTTTGCTGTTCCACCTATAGATGGATTACATGGCATATCTCCGATATTATTAATATTTCCTGTTACTAATAATGTTTTTTTACCTAATTTTGCAGCGATGTGACTTGCTTCAATTCCGGCATGTCCACCACCTACTACTATAACATCATACATATTAATCCTCACTTTCCTAGACAAAAATTACTAAATATTTTATCTACTAATTCATCTTTATAACTCATTCCCATTATTTCGCCAAGATAATCCCAAGCATTTTTTAAATCGATTTCAACAACATCAACTGGAAAACCTGCATTTAAATTATCTTGTGCACTTTTTAAAGAATCACTAGCTTTATTAACTAAATCTATTTCTCTGACATTCGATAAATAACTCATATCTTTATTTATTACATTTTTTAAATTCAATTTATCTGATATTTTATTTTTTAATTCATCTAAACCATTTAATTCAATTGTATTACCGTATATTACATCTTTGATATAATTAGGTACAATTAATTTCTTTTCTAAATCTGTTTTATTTATGAAAAGTATTAGTTTATCTGAATTATATTTATTTAACATAACTTCTTCTTCATTAGTTAATTCTTCATTGTTATTTAAAACAAATAATATTATGTCAGAATTATCTGCAGTTTTTTCACTTTTTTCTACTCCGATTTGTTCTACTAAATCATCTGTTTTTCTTATACCTGCAGTATCTATTAAATTAATTGCAACGCCATCTATGGTAATTGTTCCTTCGACGATATCTCTCGTTGTACCTGGAATATTCGTAACTATTGCTTTATCTTCATCTAATAAACTATTTAATATGCTACTTTTACCTACATTTGGTTTACCAATAATTGCAACATTTACGCCTTCTTTAATAAGTCTTCCATTTTTGGCACCATTTACTAGGGAATCTAAATCTTTTTTTATGTCTGTTAGGTAATCATGCATTAATTCATTTGTTACATCTAATTCATCAGTATATTCTGGATAATCAATATTTACTTCGATGTTTGCAAGTATCTTTGCTATTTTTTCTCTTAGGTTAGATATTTTTTTACTTAACTTTCCATCTACATTATTAATTGCTAGTTTTCTAGCTGCATCAGTTTTTGCTGTTATTAAGTCGTTTACTGATTCTGCTTCAAGAAGATTTATTCTTCCATTTAAATAAGCTCTTTTTGTAAATTCACCAGGTTCAGCAAGTCTTGCACCTTTTTTTAGAAGTAACTCTAACACTTTATTAGTGGTTGTTATTCCTCCATGACAATTTATTTCTACGATATCTTCTGTTGTATATGTTCTTGGACACTTCATAACCATAACAAGAACTTCATCTATTACTTCATCTTCATCTTTAATGTGTCCATAATATATTTTGTGTGATTCTTCTGTTATTTTTTCAGTAAAAATACCACTTACTATACTTATAGAATCTGCACCACTTAAACGAACAATGGATATTGCACCATTTATAGCCGTTGATATTGCACATATTGTATCATCCATAAAAAATACTCCCTTTCATCGGAAGTATTATAACATACATTTGATTAAATATAAAGGGTATTTTGGGCGACATTTTTGTGCTAAAAAAATAAGTTCATAACAAACTTATTAATTTTTAACTTTATCCTTTAAAGATTCTGCATAACCTATGAGTTTTAATTGATCTTCACTTTTCATATAAATAAACATATCAATTAATTCTTGTTCTTTAGGATTTAATGTTTTATTCATATATTTTATCGGTGTATCATCAGTTGTTAAACCTAGTAAATAATCAGTACTTGTTTCTAAATAATTAGCTAAATCTATTAAAGTTGTTGCTTTAGGATAACTTTGACCTGATTCATACATGCTTATGGCTTCTTGAGTAACTCCGATGCTGATAGCTACATTTAATTGACTTTTGTTTCTCTTTTCTCTGATAATTCTTAAATTTTCCATAGATTATTCCTTCCATAAATAATTTTACAATAATAATTTATATTTTAAATAAGTATTTCTTATATTAGAAACAATCTACACTTATATTTAGTATAACTTGTATTTATTTTGCAAAAAAAATTGCCTCTTTATAGAGGCTTAATAACAACGTGTCTATTTGGCTCTTCGCCTTCGCTTTCTGTTTTAACTCCTTTAAAGTCTGTTAATATATTGTGTATAATTCTTCTTTCATATGACGTCATATTATCTAGAGAAACAGGCATTTTTGTTTCTACGACTTCTTTAGCAGTTTTCTTAGCTAACCATTCTAATCTTTTTTGATTCTTTTCTTTATAGTTTGACACATCTAAATTAAATTTATAATATATTCCTGTTACATTTTGAATATATTGTTTTGCTATAGTTTCAATAGCTTTAAGTGTTGCTCCTTCACGACCAATTAGAATCTTATCTTTATTTGAGAATAATCTAATTGTTAATCTGTCATCTTTGTTGGTAACTTCGATTGTTACTTCAAGTCCCATGTTTTCAACAAGTTTTCTTATAAATTCTTTTAATTCATTGTTAATATCACTTTTTAAGAAAGCTGTTACTTCATAGATTGTTCCTTGAAATAATTTACCTTTTTTTACTGTTGATGTATAAAGAAATTCTTCTTTGGAAAGATTATTTTCTTCCATTAATTTCTTTATTGCTTCTTCAACAGTTTTTCCTTCTTTAGTTAGTTTTTCCATACTTCATACCTTCTTTCTTAACTAATTTATCTTTAATTTTATCTTTTTTATTTGTTTTATCCTTTTTATTAGTTAAGTCTTTGTTATTTACTAAATTAATTATTATGTTTTGAACAGCGATGAATGCATATGTTACAATCCAGTAGAATGCTAATGCAGTTGGAAGGGTCATTGATGCATAAGTTATAACAAATAACATAACATATAACATAATTTTCATTTGTTTTGCGGCTTCAGGTGATTGAGTTCCAGCCTGAGACATTGTTTGTTTGAATGAATAATATGTTGATACGGCAATTAATAATAGTAATAATAAATATAGATAGTTACCAGATTTAATGCCAACAAGTGGTGTCATACCTAGGTTATATGTAAGAAGTGTTTCTTCATATATTGTTGGTGTTCTATAAATTGCTTGTAAGAAAGCAAAGAATAATGGAAGTTGAATGAATGACATTAAGCAACCTACCATTGGGTTTACTTTATACTTTTTATATACAAGAATTGTTTCTTGACTTTTTGCCATTAATGATTCATTATCTGTTCTATTGCGATATTTTCTTTCTATTTTTTCTATTTCAGGTTGAGCTTTTTTCATATTCATTGTTTGTTTTGTACTTTTAATTGTAAATGGCAACAAAATGATACGTATTGCTAAACCAATTAATATTAAAGAAATACCTAGATTACCAACTAACTTGCCTAATGCAAGGATAAGGAATGCTAGTGGTTTTACAAATAGAAATTCCCATAGACCAGATGATTCGTTTGAATTAACTTTAAAACTATCACAAGATGGAAGTTCGTCAAAATCAACATTTAATTGGTCTTTATATTCTTTATATATGTTATATAGTTCACCATCTTTTTCAGGTAAACATACGATATCTTTTTCAAGCATTTGACCTGTTTCTTCATATGTTACTATTTTGTTGTCTTTATCTTTAATGTATTTGTTACTACCACATCCACTAGTTAATAACAATACACTTATTAGTGTTATGATCATTAATTTATTTTTCATGATTTTCCTTTCTTAATGCTTTTACTAAATCATTTTGTAAATCATTATATGAAGCATTATTTGCTTCCCTTTTAATCATTATAATATAATTACGATTATTTTTAAAGAGAAATCTGTTATTATCTACAATATTTCTAAATTGTCGTTTAAATTTGTTTCTTACAACAGCATTTCCTAACCTTTTACCTACGGCAATACCAAAGTTAGGCTTTATAAATTCTTTTTCTTTATAAAATACTATTGAATATTTTCCTTTAAGTTTGTTTCCACTATTAATTATCTCATGGAAGTCTTCATGAGATTTAACCATTTCATATCTTTTCATAATACGTAGTTTAGGAAAAAAACCACATTAAAGTGGTTTTTATTTACATAAAACTTTGCGTCCTTTTCTACGACGATTATTTAGAATATCAGTGTTTTTACGAGCAAAAAATCCATGTTTTTTAGCTGCTTTTCTTTTATTTGGTTGATATGTTCTTTTCATAATATAATTTCTCCTTTTCTTTAATAGCGTTATTATTATAATATTAAAATGAGTAATAAGTCAAGAAAAATCGGTATAAATCAGAACAATTGTGTAAATAATTTTGTTTTTACCGATGTTTTCTAAGTTATATTTATAATTTTTTTGCTTTTAAGTATGATGTATATAATGATTTTTCATACATTTTCTCCTTATCATTATATTTTTATTATACATTATATTAGTTTTATCTGCAATTTTAATGTGTAAAATTTGCAGTTTAACTTAATTTATCGTTTCAGTTATAATGATATTAGGTCTTTTGTAAATACGCATACGTTGTTTATTTGTTCTTTTTAAAGTTACCTCTTCTAAATCTTCTTCAGAAATATGATAATCTTGATATAATCTATTTACTAATTCTGAAGTTATAATTGATTCTTTCTCTGTTTTTGAAAGATTAGATCTATTTGTATTTACTGGAATATCTTTTCTAAATAAATTAATAGCTATTTTATTTTCATCTGGGTAATTGTAGTTTAATTCTAGGAGTGGATATTCAAAATATGTTTTAGAATTTAAATAAATTCCATTTATAAATAATGTTTCATAGTATGCTCTGGTATTTGATTTTTCTGTGTATTTTAAGCTTGGTAAAACATCTAGTGAACGAATTATATTCATGATACGATGATAAATATTATATAATGCAACATTATAATATAGTGATGTATCTGAAATTTTATCAATATCACTTTTAGAAAGATATTCTTCCACTACTGAAAACTCAAGTTCAATTAATGAATTTAAGTAATCATATATTTCCTTAGATAAAGTATTTTTGTGGGTCTCTAGTAGACATTTTAAACTTGCTTTTGTATTAAATAATGAATTCATAACAAAACTCCCTCCGATTTAAGTATATTTTACCATGTTTTTGTGAGAAATTAAACTTATTTTACGTAAAATATATTTTAAAAAGATATTTTTTGTTGCCTATAAATATTTTATGTGCTATGTTGGTATTGGAGGGATAGTTATGGATAACAAAAATATAAATCCGTTTGATGATGTATCGGATGACCGTAATTGGAGACATAAAAGTGATAAACTAAAAAAGTATATTGAAGCTGGTGCTAATGTTTATGAAGGAGATTTAATTTATGAAAATTTAACAACCGCGGAAGGTATTGTTTTTCCTGAAGTAGTTAATGGTAACGTGTATTTAAGTAATTTAAAAAGTGCAAAGGGATTAGTTCTTCCTAAATACATTAATGGATTCTTAGATTTAGAATTTTTACATGATGCAGAAGGATTACAACTTTGTGATGTTGAAGATGCAGTAATTTTAAATGGATTACATTCTGCTAAGGGACTAAAAATACCATATGATTTTGATTTAGATAAGATTCAATGTGAAGATGAAAGTGTATTATATGAAATTAAGCAAAACCCAACTAAGTATTTTGTGGACTTACCAGAAAAAAAGGATATAAATGAAAAATTTTATGAAAGAAGAAATACAAGTTTAAAAGAAATATATTGTCAAAGGATGATTGAACTAATTACCAGAAAATTAGATCTTGGAGTTGCACTTGATGAAGACGAAATAAAGTTTTTAAATAATGCCAAAGATAAAGCTATATTTTTTGATGTTGATAGCAGATATATGGTTGATCAAATTGAAGATTTGAAAAAAAGAGTTCAAGAAGAAAATGGTAAAAGTATACAAAAAAGTGAAAATGTTGAATATAATGGAGATTTAAACTTTAATAAAGTAACTTATGCTTCGAGATTAAATCTTCCAAAAAAACTAAATGGTGATTTAAATTTAGATGGTGTAACTAGTGCAGTTGGTTTAGTTCTACCTGAAGTTATTAATGGAAATCTTAGTTTAAATGGTTTAACTAGTGCAGTTGGTTTAGTTCTACCTGAAGTTATTAATGGTGATTTAAATTTAAATGGAATAATAAGTCCGGAAGGATTAGTTTTACCTAAGATATGTAAATCTATTGAATTAAATAGTTTAACTTCTGCGGAAGGATTGGTTTTTCCTGATACAATAGTTGGTTTATTAAGTTTAAATAGTTTAACAAAACCTGATGGACTTGTACTTCCAAAAGATGAAGTGGGTGAACTATGGTTGCCCAAATTAGTTAGTGCTGATGGATTAATCATTCCAAAGAAAATTATTGAAGCCGTTAACTTAGATAGTTTACAATCTGCGGAAGGATTGAAATTTCATCCAGGTTTTGATCTTGATTATATAGATTGTAATGATGAAATTAAAGAAGAAATAATGAATAATCCAGAAAAATATTATGTAATCGAAGAAGAATTAGAAGAAAATACTGAAAGAGGTAGATAAAAAAGAATCCGTTGAGGATTCTTTCAGGCTGTTGACAAAGTCGTTTTTTCAAATCGGCTTTGTTACAGCCTTTTATATTTCTCCCACTAAGATATAAAAAAAGAGCATTTTTTAGGGATTAAGTACCTAATATTTGCTCTTTTTTAAACAATTTAACTCACTTTGCTTTTTTTTAAAACTAATTTTTTTCAAAAAAGATAGTTTGTCAACAATCTGAGACTTTATTCATTAAGTCAGTTTGGCTTTTACTTTTTATGTAGTAAAATATCAATCTACTATTTAAGAGTAGAAAATTATGATAATTTTAAAAAAAGAAATGAAGAAATGTTTTTATAAACGTTGAATCATTCTAAAGTGCACAAATAAGTGCAATTAAGTAATAAAAGTGTGTTTTCAATGATGTGAACCCCGTTTCTTGGACAAAAGAGAAGCGAGGTTTTTATATGTCAAAATTATATTAAAATTTAATAAGAACCTAAATTACTATCATTTCCTAAATATTTATATTGTTCATTGATAAAACTTTTATATTGATCAAATACTTCTCTATTAGTATTTGAGAATTTATAAACATAATTAGAAATATCCAAAAAGAAATTTATTTCATCAATTGTTTGTAAGTTTGCTATACATTCAAAATGAAAACGTAAAACACCAAATAATAACTTTCTATCATCTATTGTGCTATTTTTACAAATTTTTTGTAACATTTCAAAATAATTTTTAAACAAATATAAAGCAGATTCATTTTCTTTAAAATAGTCTTTTCCCATACTAGCATTAAATTTAATATTGTTTAAAACGCTACTATAATCCAATTTAACATCACTATCAAAATCTTCAATAGTTATAGATTTAGCACCACTTAAAGGATAAGTAGAAAAAGTATTTGGTAATGTAAATAAGCAATAATGCGTCTTATAAAATTTTTCCTTATAAGTTTCGTATTGTTTTTTGTAATCATCATCATCCATAAATTTTAAATTTAAGTTACAAAAGCTATCTTCAAATCTTATATACATATCACGAAGTAAATCCCTGTAGCTCAAATCATCTTCTACTATTTGTTTTACCTCATCATAACTAACCTTTTTTCCATAATATATCATACTAACTAATTCAGATGGATAAATATCCAATATTTTTCCATCAAACATTCTTTTTTCACCATCTAAAAATGACATTCTTAACCAAGTATTTTTATAAAGTGGTAATTTTCTAATAGTTTCAAGTGAGAAATCTTCAACCTCATAAAAAGTTGGTTCATCAGTTCCTACGTCAAATTGTACAAATTTTGCCATAATATCAACTCCATATAATATAATTATAACATTTTTTTTACAGAATTTATAGGAATATTACATAACTTTACAATGTTTGTACTCATCACACACAAATAAAAACATAATTAAAATTAGATTAAATTTTTTATAATAAACACATGAAACATACTAAACTTGTAAAAAAAATAAAAATATGATATAATTTAATCGAGGTGAAATCATGGATAAAATTAGAAATTTACCAAATTATAATACTTATTCAATAGAATTAATGAATGCCGTTGTTAAAGAGGATCAAAATACAATTAATCAAATTTTTAATAAGATAGATGAAGAATTAAGAAAAATTAGAAAAGAAAAAAGTATAACTTTTGAAAGAAGTCAAAAAATGTGGAATGACCCAGAATCACATCTTAGGGCAGTACAATTAGAAGAAGTAACAGATTTAAAAATGGAATTTGATGATAATTTAGGGTTATTTCAATTAGCAAATTTAATTCAATATGAACCTGTTATGACAATAACATTCACAAAAATGCTTAAAAATCTCAGTGATATAAGACTAAGAACAAATATAAGAACTGCACGAAGTGAAAAAATGTGGAATAACCCAGAATCACATTTCAAAGCAGTAGAAGCGGAAAAACAAGCAGATTTAGAAAATGAAATTACTGATTTAATGAGTTTATACAATATTGCACAATCTGCAAATTATACTAAAGGTATTGAATTAATAACTAATAGATTAAATAAGATAGCACCAAATTTAGCTGATAGTTTAATTCCTAAAAATAGTGGTACAGTACATAAATAATTTTAAAAGATGACTACAATTCGTAATCATCTCAGGCTGTTGACAAAGTCGATTTTTCAAATCGGCTTTTTCACAGCCTTTTATATTTCTCCCACTAAGATATAAAAAAAAACATTTTTTAGGGATTAAGCACCTAATATTTGCTCTTTTTTAAACAATTTAACCCACTTTGCTTTTTTTAAAACTAATTTTTTCAAAAAAGATAGTTTGTCAACAATCTGAAAGAATCCGTTGAGGGTTCTTTTAATTTGCATATATTTTAGGTAAGTTATATATAAAAGTAAATTTGTAGTAATTTGATTTCATGCTTTTATTTAAGTCATAGCTTTTAGTAAATTTTTTATTATAATCGATGCCTGTTTTTAATATATATAATATAATGTTAGACCATTCTGGACATTCTTCATAGTATTTACTAGATTGGTAATAGTTTTTAACTTCATCAAAGATAAATGGTAATTCAATTTGTTCATAAATTGTTATATCTTCATTTATTGATAAAATACCAAAAGTTGAAGTAGATGGTTTACCAAGAAATGTGTTAATGGCACCGGTGTTAATAAATAAATGATTTTTATATTCTTTATAAAAGTATTTATGTGTATGTGCAAATAAGAATATATCTGCATCATAATCATTAAGTAGCTTATTAAATGTTGATATTGATGTTTGATTTATTATATCTTTTGTATTGTATGGACTTCCATGAGATAAAAGTATTTTTTTATTATTAATTGTTACCATTTTTGATGTTGGTAACTTTTTTAAATATTCTAAATTTTCTTCAGTCAAATTTTTTTTTGTATAATATAATGGGTAGTATTTTTCATTTTCACTGGACATACTTGGAGTTATATTTAATACTGATTCTTCGCGATTTCCAAGGATCACTTCAGCATTTAGGCTCCGTAAAGTATCTATTATTTTATTATCATCTGGTCCATCAGTTAAAAAATCTCCGCATACTAAAAATTTAGATATATTCATATCTTTACAATAATCTAATACTTTTGTTAATAAGTAATAGTTTCCGTGGATATCATTTAATATTGCAACTTTTTCCATCTTACATCTTAATCATTATAACATACTTTTTTGTTGATAACTAGCCCTTTTTGTGGATTGTGGATAATTTGTTGATAACTTAAAAAAATTATCCACAGAATTAACAACATTTTATCAAAAGTGACTTTGTGGATAAAATGTTAGTAAGTGATGTGTTTATAAAAAATTGTTAGTTTTGTTGATAACTCTTGTAAATAGGCATATTTCTGGGAATTTTTATGTGGATAACTTTGTGGATAAAATGTTAATTTAAAAAAATTATCAAAATATGTTAATTTACTCTTTTATTTTTATCAAAAATGGGGTAAAATTTAGATACAGATTTAAGTGAAGCGGGGTGAGGTTTTGAAAACTGATGAATTATTTACCAAATTTTTGAATGATATACAAACTCAAGTTAGTCAGAATGCATATACAATATGGTTTTCGAAACTAGAGCTCTTGTCAATTGTTAATAACGTTGTTACTATCAAGGTTCCAATGGAAATACATAAACAAATGCTTTCTGATACTTATGCTGATATTATTGATGCTTCATTCTTTGCAATGACAGGAATCAACTATACATTTAAGTATATTACTGAAGATGAAGTTGAAACATTTGTGGAACCTGTTGTGGAAGAACAAGTTGAAGAAAAGGAAATTGAGTGGAATACTAACTTAAATCCTAAGTTTACCTTTGATAATTATGTTGTTGGTAATTCAAATAGACTTGCTTTTGTAGCTGCTAGGGCTGTTGCTGAGGCACCCGGAACTATTCATAATCCTTTATTTATATATGGAAGAAGTGGAATAGGTAAGACACATTTGATGCAAGCAATAGGTAATTATATTAAGGATCATTCAAATTTAAAAGTTTTATATACAACAAGTAATGAATTTAGGGATGAATTTACTGGTATTGCTAATAGTAATAATAAAATAGGGTATGCTAATGATTTTAAAAATAAGTATAGAAATGTTGATGTGTTGATAATTGATGATATTCAATTTTTAGTAGAGGCTGAGAAAACTCAACAAGAATTCTTCCATACATTTAATGCACTTCATCAAGCAAATAAACAGATTATTATTAGTAGTGATAAGAGTCCGGATGACTTAAAAAAGATAGAGGAACGTCTTCGAAGCAGGTTTATGTGGGGACTTCCTGTTGATATTTATCCTCCAGATTTTAATCTTAGATGTGAAATAATTAGATCAAAGGTTAAAAATACAAGTATAGAGAATAAATTAAATGATGATGTTATAGAATATATAGCTAATTCATGTGTTAATGATGTTAGACACATTGAAGGAACTATAAACAGGTTGCTAGCTTACACAGCAATGATGGTTCCTGATAAAATTACTTTGGATTTTGCAAATGAAGCATTGAATGATTATGTTAATACCAACATATTTATCAACAATTCTATTAGCTCGATTCAAAGTGCAGTCGCAGAATACTTTAAAATATCGGTAGATGATTTAAAAAGTAAGAGGCGAACTAATACAGTTGTTAAGCCAAGACATATTGCTATGTACTTATGCAGGGTAGAAACTGATGAGAACTTAATGAAGATTGGTTTAGAATTTGGTGGAAGAGATCATTCCACGGTTAGTACAGCGTGTGATAAGATAAAAGAAGAGTTAGAAAAAAATCCTAATTTAAACAATGTTATCAAAGATATCAAAATGAAATTACAATAAAATGTTGATAACTTGGGGATAATGTTAACAATTTTTTCTAGATTTTATGCTGATTTTTGTGAGTTATCCACATTATCAACGCTATAATAAAAATAATAATAAATAATAAAAAGAAAGAAGGATGAAAAATTATGAAATGGACAATTGAAAAAAATGTTATTTTAGAAGCTTTAAATAATGTTACTAAAGCTTTAAGTCAAAGGACAACAATTCCAGTATTAAATGGTATTGTGTTTGATGTTAGTGAAGGTGGAATTGAACTTCTTGCAAGTGATTCTGAATTAACTATTAAGGTTATTATACCTAGTACTGATATTAAGTATTTAGAAGGTAGTGGTAAAATTATTATTCAAAGTAAGTACTTTGTTGATATGATTAGAAAGATGCCAAGTGATTTAATTGATTTTGAAGTTGAAGATAATCTTAAAATAAAGATTAGTACTCCGAATAATCAATATAGATTAAATTGTTATAATCCGAATGATTATCCCAATATTTCTTTAGAAAAAAGTGGAGATGTTATCAATATTGAAAGTTCTACTTTAAGAGATATTATTAGTCAAACTTCATATGCGTTATCAACACAAGAAGTAAGACCACTTTTAACTGGTATTAATTTAAAAATTAATGGTGATATCTTGGAATGTATTTGTACAGATTCTTATAGATTATCAAAGAAAAATATTAAGTTGGCAACACCAGTTAATAAACAAGTTAATATTGTTATTCCAGGAAGAAGTATTACTGAACTTGAAAAGATTATTGCAGATGATGTTAATGTAGAAGTCTATGTATTTACTAACAAAATATTATTTGTTTATAAAAATATATATGTTCAAAGTAATTTATTAAGTGGTACATATCCAGAAACTAGTCATTTTATACCAAATGATTTTGCATATATGATTAATCTTAATATGAAAGAGTTTTATGATGCAGTAGATAGAGCTGCTTTACTTGCTCAGAATAAAGAAAAGAATATTATAAAGATGCATATACAAGATAAAGAAATGGTTATTACGTCTACTAGCAATGAGCTAGGAAATGCGGAAGAAAAATTACATATTGATTGTAATAATAAAGAAAAGATTGAAGTATCATTTTCTAGTAAGTTTATGATGGATGCATTAAAGGTTATAAAAGAAGAAAATATATTGTTACTTCTTAATACTGATGATAAACCAATACTTATTAAACCTGTTACTGATGAGTCATTAACTGAATTAATTTTACCAATTAAGACATATTAAGGAACAAATTTAGATTTGCTCCTTTTTTTCGACAAATTTTTCACTTTTTTTGTGGTATTATAGGTAGCTACAGGAGGTATTATGGATAGAATTAATGGTAAAACATTGATTATTTATTATAATAATTTTAATACTGTAATGATAAATACTGATGGTAAAATAATTATTAATGGAAATTTTATTAGATCTATTTTGAATAAGAGTTGTATATTTTATGGAAGTTCTTTAAATGGTAGATTAAAAGGTAGTAAAGATTTGCTAAAATGTAGATATAAGTTACCTATTATTATTAGTGAAAGTAATAGATTAATATTTTTTCCTGTTAATAAATATTTTTGGATTAATTTTAATATGATAGAATCATTTGAAAAAAAGGAAAATCATACAATAATTACATTTAAAAATGGTTATAAAAGAAGTATTTTTGTTTCATATAGAGTGGTAAATAATCAAATGCTTAAGTGTAGTAGATTGTGGCTAGAATATTTAGAAAGAAAATAATGATTTTAGTTAGTTTTTTCTTTTAAATAGGTCTATTTTATGGTATAATTATTGTGTGTATAGGTATACCATTGTGCCTTGTATTTTAATTGTAGGGCAAAAAAGGGGGTATTTATGAAAATTGAGAATATTTGTCTTACTAATTTTAGAAATTATGATAATTTAAATGTTACTTTTTCAGATGCTCTTAATATAATATATGGTTTAAATGGAAGTGGGAAGACCAATTTGATTGAAGCTATATATTTGCTTGCTCTATCTAAGTCGTTTAGAATTAGTAATGACAAAGTTTTAATTAAAAAGGGAAAAATTAAAGCTAAAGTAAATGGAAATGTTTTAAAAAATAATGATAGTAATCTTTATGGCGTTGAAATAACTTTGGATGGTAAAGTGGTTAGTATTAATGAAGAGAAGAAAGATAAAATAAGTGATTATATTTCTAGAATTAATATAGTTTTGTTTGAACCATCAAATACAATGTTAATAAGTGATGCACCGAGTGAGAGAAGAAAATTACTAAATATTGAAATAAGTCAAATTTATAAAGAGTATTTAGTTATATTAACAAATTATCAACGTATTTTAAAACAGAGAAATTTTTATCTAAGAGGAATGTATGTTAATGGAAGTTACACAAGTGAATATTTAGATATATTAACTAGGAAATTAATTGAATATGGAAGTGTTATATCTAAATATAGAAGTAACTTTGTTGATAATATTAATAAGTATATTACTAGTAATTATGAATCTATTGCGGGTTGTGGAACATTAAAAGTTAGATATAGTTCTGTTTATAAGAATAAGAGTCAAGATGAGTTATTTAAAAGATATAAAGATAATTATCAAAAAGAATTAAGTATTGGTAAAACATTAGAAGGTGTTCATCACGATGATTTAGTTTTTTTGCTAGATAATAATAATTTGAAAGAATGGGGAAGTGAAGGACAAAGGAAGAATGCTATAATATCATTTAAGTTAGCAGAAATAAATGTTATTAAAGATATTAAAGGGTATTATCCGATACTTATTTTAGATGATTTATTTAGTGAATTAGATAAAGTTAAAATAAGTAATTTACTAAGTATGTTAGATAGAAATGTTCAGACATTTATAACGACGACGGATTTAAAAAATGTTAGTAAAAAGATAATTAAAGATGCTAAAAAGATTAAAGTATATGATGGTATATTAGAGGAGGAGTAAAAAATGAAAGAAACACATTATACTGATAATGATATACAGGTTTTGGAAGGGCTTGAAGCAGTTCGTAAAAGACCTGGGATGTATATTGGTTCAACTGGTGAGAGAGGTCTTCATCACTTAGTTTGGGAAATTGTTGATAATGCAGTAGATGAAGCATTAGCAGGATTTTGTGATGATATTGAGGTTATAATTGATAAAGGAGATATCATTGAAGTAAGAGATGATGGTAGAGGTATTCCAACTGGTATAAACTCTAAGACTGGGTTATCAACAGTTGAAACAATATTTACGGTATTACATGCTGGTGGTAAATTTGGTGGAGAAGGATATAAAGTATCTGGTGGTCTTCATGGTGTAGGTGCTAGTGTTGTTAATGCTTTGTCTAAATGGTTAGAAGTTAGAATTTATCGTGATGGTAATGTATACTATCAAAGATTTGAAAATGGTGGACATCCAGTTGATGCTTTGAAAATTGTTGATACTTGTGATGTAGAGAGAACTGGCAGTACAATTAGATTTAAACCAGATGAAGAAATATTTACGGAAACTACAGTGTATAATTATGATACATTGTATAAAAGATTACAAGAAATTGCTTTCTTAAATAAAGGACTTAGAATTAATTTATATGATTTAAGAATTCAACCTGAAAAGCATGATACTTTCCTTTATAATGGGGGTATTATTGAATATGTTGAAATGCTTAATAAGAGTAAGACTCCGATTCATGATGATATTATTTATATGGATGGATCTGAGAATGGTATTGAACTTGAAGTAGCTTGTCAATATAATGAAACTTATTCACCAAGTATTTATTCATTTACAAATAACATTAATACTTATGAAGGTGGTACTCATGAAGATGGGGTTAAAGCTGCTTTAACTAAAGTTATTAACAATTATGCAAAGAGTGCTAAGTTACTTAAAGATAATGATAATCCGTTGATTGGGGAAGATTGTAGGGAAGGATTAACAATGATTATTTCATGTAAGCATCCAGATCCTCAATTTGAAGGACAAACTAAGACTAAGCTTGGTAATACGGAAGTTAGAAAGATTGCAAGTGACGTATTTTCTCAAGGTTTTGAAAGATTTTTGATGGAAAATCCTGCAGAAGCTAGAATTATTGTTGAAAAATGTATTAGTGCATCTCGTGGTAGAATTGCTGCGAAAAGAGCAAGAGAAGCAACAAGAAGAAAAAGTGATTTAGATATAGTTAATTTTGGTGGAAAACTTGTTGATTGTAAAGAAAAGGATCCAAGTGTATGTGAAATTTTCTTAGTCGAAGGGGATAGTGCAGGTGGTTCTGCAATTAAGGGTAGAAATAGTATGACTCAAGCTATTCTTCCTTTGAAGGGTAAGGTTTTAAATGTTGAAAAAGCTAGACTAGATAGAGCACTTGGCAATGATGAAATTAAGACTATTATTACGGCTTTTGGTACTGGTATTGGTCAAGAATTTGATTTAAGTAAAATGAGATATCATAAAGTTATTATCATGAGTGATGCCGATGTAGATGGATCTCACATTAGAGTACTTCTTTTAACATTGTTTTATCGTTTCTTTAAACCAATTGTGGAAGCTGGTTATGTTTATGCTGCACAACCACCATTATTCTGTATAAAACATGGACAAACTATTAAATATGTTTTAAATGAAGATGAAAGAGATGAATACATTAAAAATTTAAATGAAAAGAATATTAAATATGATGTATCAAGAATGAAAGGTTTAGGGGAAATGGATGCTGAAGAATTAAATGAAACAACTATGGATATTGAACATAGAATTCTTCGTAAGATAACTGTAGAAGATGCTATAAGTGCTGATGCTGCATTTAGTAAATTAATGGGTGAAGAAGTTGAACCTAGACGTAAGTTTATTGAAGAAAATGCAACTTATGCAAAGAATTTGGATTTTTAGGAGGTTAATATGGATCATAGTAGAGATAGATTACAAGAAAATAATATTGTAAATGAAATAGAATCATCTTTTATTGAATATTCAATGAGTGTTATTATTTCCAGAGCTTTACCAGATTTAAGAGATGGTTTAAAGCCAGTTCATAGAAGAATTATCTATGATATGTTGGAAAATGGTTTGACACCAGATAAAAAACATCGTAAGAGTGCTACGATAGTTGGGGATGTTATGGGGAAATATCATCCACATGGAGACTCATCAATATATGATGCTATGGTAAGAATGGCACAAGATTTTAACTATCGTTATTTACTTGTTGATGGACATGGTAACTTTGGTAATATTGAATATCCTAGAGCTGCTGCTTATCGTTATACTGAAAGTAAGCTTGCTAAAATTTCAATGGAACTTTTAAGGGATATTAATAAAAATACTGTTAATTTTGTACCAAATTATGATGAATCAACTAAAGAACCTGAAGTTTTACCTTCAAGATTTCCAAATATTTTAGTTAATGGAACAATGGGTATTGCTGTTGGTATGGCAACAAATATTCCGCCACATAATTTAGGTGAAGTTATTGATGGATGTATTGCTTATATTGATAATCCAGATATTACAACTGAAGAATTAATGCAACATATTAAAGGACCTGATTTCCCAACTGGTGGTATTATATTAGGTAATTCTGGTATAAAGAAAGCTTATGAAACTGGTAGAGGTTCTATAACTATTAGAAGTAAAGCTACAATTGAAGAAAAAAATGGAAGACATTATATAGTTATTGAAGAAGTTCCATATGGTGTTAATACACTTGATTTAAAACAAAAAGTTGCAGATTTAGTACATAATAAAGTACTTGAAGGTATTACTGACTATCATACTGATTTAAAGGATGGTATAAAGATTACTATAACACTTAAGAAAGATGCTAATCCACAAGTAGTACTTAATAATTTATATAAGCATACTGCTTTTCAAACAACTTTTGGTATTATATTCTTGATGCTTGATAAAGGTGTACCTAGAACTTTAGGTTTAAAAGATATTATTAGTAAATATGTAGATTATCAACAAGAAGTTATTATTAGAAGAACTCAATTTGAACTTGATAAAGCTGAAAAAAGAGTACATATTTTAGAAGGTTACCAAATAGTATTTGATAATTTAGATGAAGTTATTAAGATTATTAAAGAATCTAAGGCTGATGGAGAAGCAAAGCTTAAGTTAATGGAAAGATTTGGTTTAACTGAAGCTCAAACTGATAATATTCTAGAAATGAAATTACGTCGTTTAACGGGTCTAGAACGTGAAAAGATTGAAGAAGAACTAAATGCACTTAGAATTGAAATAGAACGCTTACGTGGCATTTTAGCGGATAATAATAAGGTGTTAGGTATCATTAAAGATGAAATGACTGAAATTAAAAATAAATATGGTGATGAAAGACGTACTAAAATTGATATGACTGCAATAGATTATATTGAAGATGAATCTTTAATTCCAGAAGAAAATATTTTAGTTGTACTTACTAATAAAGGTTATATTAAGAGAACTACATCTGATACATTTAAGTCACAAAATAGAGGTGGTGTTGGAATTAAAGGAATGTCTACGAATGATGAAGACTTTGTTGAACACATGATTAACTTATCAACACATGATTATATTTTATTCTTTACTGATAAAGGTAAAGTTTATAGACTTAAAGGTTATGAAATTCCTGAATTTTCACGTCAATCTAAAGGAATTCCAATTGTTAATTTACTTCAAATTGAAAAAGATGAAAGAGTTAATGCGGTTATCCAAATAACTCGTGAAGAAAATAGTAAATACTTATTATTTGCAACTGAAGGTGGTGTTGTTAAAAAGACTTTAATTAGTGAATTTGATAACATTAGAAACAGTGGTAAGATTTGTATTTCTCTAAGGGAAAACGATAAATTAATTGATGTTAAAAAGACTACTGGTAGTGATTTAGTATTACTTGGTAGTGATGCTGGTAGAATGGTTAAGTTTAATGAAGATGAAATCAGAGTAATGGGTCGTACAGCATCTGGTGTTCGTGGTATAACACTTGATGGTGGCAAATGTATTTGTTCTGAAATAGTTAGTGAAGATGATACAATTTTACTTGTTACGGAAAAAGGTTACGGAAAGCAAACTAAGGTAAGTGAATATCGTCAAACAAAACGTGGTTCTAAAGGTGTTAAAGCCATGAATATTACTGAAAAGAATGGTAATTTAGTAAGTGTTAAGATTGTTCATGAAGGTAAGGAATTAGTTATAATGACTAACTCTGGTATGACGATGAGAATGCCACTTGATCAAATATCAGTTCTTGGACGTGTTACGCAAGGTTTAAGACTTATTAACTTAAAAGATAACCAAAAGGTTTCTACGATTAGTTTAGTAGATAAAGAAGAAGAAACTGTAGTAGAAGAATCTACACAAGAAGGTGTATCAGATATGGTACAAGAGAGGGTAGAACAACCTATAGAAAATAACGAAGAGGCTTAGAAATAAGCCTTTTTTAAAGAAATTTTACGTATATACAAAGTATAACTTATGAATTATCAACAACTTTTTGATGTGTAAAAATTTAACTTATCAACAGTATTTTACTAATAAAGATATGTTCCACGTGAAACATGTCTTTTATTTTGGAATACTTTATAACACTATGTTTCACATGGATATTCTAGTTGGTTATCTTATTAACAATATTTTTTATTATTGTATTGTTTCACGTGAAACAATACAATTGTTGTTACATTATTTTATAATACTTTTTTATCTTTAATAGTAGGTAATGATGTTTCACGTGAAACATCGTCAGATATTTAAATTAATTATTGTTTATTTTCTTATTATTCTTATATTATTATGTAATAGACTATATGTTTCACGTGAAACATTGTTAATAAAATGTTATTTTATATTAATAAATAATCTAAATAAATTATAATTGATTTCAAAATGCTATGTTTCACGTGAAACATTGTTGATAATATGTTATTTTTTATTAATGAATAATCTAAATAACCTATAATTGATTCCAAAATGCTATGTTCCACGTGAAACATTGTTGATAGTTTGTTACTTTATATTAATGAATAATTTAAATAACCTATAATTGATTTTAAAAAGTTATGTTTCACGTGAAACATTATACGTACATATGATTGTGTTTTGTAAAATAAATCTTTCTATAAATATATTTATTTATATCAAAAAATATTTCCCGGGAAATATTTAGTTAACATAATAATTTCAAAAAAATATAGAAAAATAAAGGAATTATTTCCCGGGAAATAATTGGTTAACATAATAATATTTTGATTTTTTGGAGTTTTATAAAAAATATTAATATTTAAAATTTGGCTAAGATATGCCTAAAAATATCACTTTGTTTTTAAAAAAATTTGAGTTATCAACACAATTATTTTTTCAATTTCAAAACTAAATTATAAATTATTTGCAATATTTCTATTGACTTATGGAGAGTAATTTGTTAATATTTAATCGTGCAACAAATATGCTGTAACTTGGTCAGGATTGGAAAATAGCAGCCACATCAGCCTCTGTTTGTGTGCACATTTTTTTTGGAGGAATTATGGAATCAAAATATTTGAAAACATTATTTGAATTATGTGATAAATCTTTGAAAACTGATGATATACCAATTGGTGCTATTATTATATATAAGGATAAAGTAATTGGAACTGGTTATAACACTAGAGAAAGAGATGAAAATATACTTGGTCATGCTGAAGTAAATGCAATACTTGAAGCTCAAAAGATTCTTGGTAATTGGAATCTTTCTGGATCTGTTATGTATGTAACATTAAAACCATGCAGTATGTGTAGTGAAATAATTAAGCAATCAAGAATAAGTGAAGTATATTATCTACTGGATAAACCAGAGACTAAGAAAGAATATTTTAAAACAGAATTTAAAAAAATAAATGATGAAATAAATGAGTTAGATTATGAGATGAAACTTAGTGATTTTTTTAAAAAGCTAAGGGACAAAAAATAGGTAGAAAGAACACGGAATTAGTTTGTGTTTTTTTGTTGGGTTTTTATAAAAAAATTTAACTTAAAGTCGTGACTTTTTAAGCAAAATTTGATACACTATTTGTAGGAGGTTTTTTACATGAATTATAAAGTATTATATAGAAAATATAGACCAGATAGTTTTGATAGTTTAATAGGACAAAAACATATAGTAGAAATACTTAAGAATTCTATTAAAGAAAATAGATTAGCACATGCATATTTATTCTCTGGACCTAGAGGAACTGGAAAAACATCAACTGCTAGAATTTTGGCAAAAGCGATTAATTGTCGTAATAATAAATCGGGGTTTGCATGTGGGGAATGTGATAGTTGCTTAACTTTTAATGGAAATCCTGATATTATTGAAATAGATGCCGCTTCAAATAATGGTGTTGATGAAATCAGAGAACTTATAAATAACGTTAAAATTATGCCAACATCTTTGAAATATAAAGTATATATTATAGATGAAGTTCATATGCTTAGTGCAAGTGCGTTTAATGCTTTATTATTAACACTTGAAGAACCACCTGAACATGTAGTGTTTATACTTGCTACAACTAATTTGGAAAGTGTTCCAATTACAATAGTTTCTAGATGTCAAAGATTTGAGTTTCATAGAATAACTGAAGATGATATCGTAGATAGATTAAAATATGTTTGTGATTCTGAAGGAATAAAATATGAAGAAGATGGACTTAGAGAAATAGCAATACTTGCTGATGGAGGACTTAGAGATGCTTTAAGTATACTAGATCAATTATCTAAGAATGAAGAAGTTATTACAAATACTTTAGTTTCTAATGAAATAGGTAGTATTTCTAATAAAAAAATTGATGAACTAATTAATTATTTAGATCATAATGATATAGATAATATTGAAGCTATATTTAATGAAGTTGAAAGTACTAGTTTAAATTATAAAGTATTTATTAAGAAGATGATTGCTTCATTAAGTAGTGTTGGTGTTAAAATATTGGGAAACCCAGATGACTATAGGTTATCATATGATGATGTTAAAAATTTAGTTATGGAATTAAATGATGTAATTATGAAAATAAATGTAAGTATAAGTCCATATTTGCTTATTAAAATGATTGTGTTAAATTATGTTGAAGTAACTAAAAAAGTGGTTGTTCCAAAACTTGAAAAAAAAGAAATTGTTGAAGCTATCAAACCAAGCTTGAAACAGGAAAAAACTGAAGTAAATTTTGCAAAAAAAATTGAAGAAGATACAACCAATATTGATATAAGAATTAATAATTGTTTTGTTAATGCATCAAAGAATTATTTAATAAAGTTAAAAGAGTTATGGATTGATTTTGTTAGTAATATAGAAGATGCATTAGTTAAAGGGATAGTAACTGATACATTAGTAGTTACAGCATCTGATACATATGCAATTGTTGAAGTTACAATACCTCATAAAGATAGAGAAATTAATAATAAATTAAATGATATTGAAGATTTATTTAATAAATATAATAATACGAAGTATAAGTTAGTATTTATTGATACTGATAAATGGAATAAAGAAAAAACTTCATATATAACTAATATAAAGAATGGTTATAAATATACTTATAAAGATGAAGTTAAATTAGATAATAAAGATGAAATTAATATGTCTGAATTAAAGGATATATTTGATATAGATAAAATAGAAGTTGAATAAAAGAAAGAAGGAAAAAAATTTATGAATATGCAACAAATTATGCAACAAGCACAAAGAATGCAAAGGGATATTACAAAGAAAAAGAATGAAATTGATTCAATGAGTTTTACTGGTAACTCTGAATGGGTTGAAATAGTATTTAATGGAAAAAGAGAAATACAATCATTTAAGATACTTAAAAGTGGAGTAATTGATGAAGAAGATAAAGAAATATTAGAAGATATGATTATGCTTGCTATAAAAGATGCTTTTGCTAAGATTGATAAAGAAACTGAAAATAAATTAGGTCAATATTCATCAATGAGTGGGTTGTTCTAAAATGATTTATCCTGAATCATTAGAAAAACTTATTAACTATTATAAAAAATTACCTGGAATTGGCGAAAAAAATGCTGAAAGATTAGCACTTGCAACATTAAATTTTAAAGAAGATGATATAGATAAATTTGCAAGTGCTATAGAAGATACTAAAAAGATACATAAATGTAGTATTTGTGGTCATTTGACAGAGTATGATATATGTAATATATGTGCTGATGAATCTAGAAATAAAAATGAAATATGTGTTATTGAAGATTATAAAAGTGTTTTTTCTTTCGAAAAGGCAGGTAATTATAATGGGGTATATCATGTTTTAAATGGTTTAATTAGTCCGGCGGATAATATTGGCCCAGATAATATAAATTTAGCAAGTTTAGTTAAAAGAGTTGAATCACTAGAAAATCCTGAGTTGATACTAGCGTTAAAATCCACAGTTGAAGGTGAAACAACAACATTATATATTAAAAAAATATTTGAAAAAAAGAATGTATTAATATCAAGGCTTTCTTATGGAATACCAATGGGTGCTGAAATAGATTATTTAGATATAATGACGTTAGATAGAGCCCTTGAAGATAGAAAAAAAATAAGTGATTAATTATTAAATTTAACATATAATTTAATGGTGATTAGTATGAAAAAAATATTTTTAATAATTAAGAGAATTGTACTAGCTATAAGCTTTATTTATGCTTTTGATTTGTTAGTTACTGGTTTAAAAATATTTATTCCCATTAATATAGTTACAGTAAGTGTTGTTGCAAGTTTAGGTATGAGTGGAATGCTTGCTTTAATTGCAATATATTACATACTTTAGGAGGTTTAAGTGGAAGCAAAAGAATTAGAAAAGTTAGTAAAATATTATCATGAGAATAAGATATCTCATGCTTATTTAATTGAAACAAATAATATAGATAAATGCTTCTTAGATTTAAAATGTGTTGTTAAGCAAATTTTTTGTAGTGGAACTTATAAAGAAAATTGTAATGAATGTAATATATGTAGTTTAGTTGACCAAGAATTTCTTCCATCATTTGTAGTAATTGAACCAGATGGAGCAACAATAAAAAAGGAACAGGTACTAGAACTTAAAAAGAATTTTAGTACGATGCCAATTTACACAAAAGATAATATATATATAATTAAGCATGCTGAGAAGTTAAATGGTGCTTCTGCGAATACAATGTTGAAGTTTTTGGAAGAACCAGAGCCTCATATACTAGGTTTTTTCATTACTGATAATATAAATAATGTAATATCTACGGTAAGAAGTAGATGTGAAGCATTAAAGGTTTATTATGATGTACATGAATTAGATATTAATTCACTATTAAGTGGTGTTTATAATGATAAATTAAATGTAGTAATAGATTATTTAGTTAAATTAGAGGTAGAAAAAAATTATTTAATAATGTATAATAAAGATGTAATTTTAAATAGTTTTAAAGAAAGGGAAGATATTAAGATTTGTTTTAAAATTATGCTTATTATTTATGAAGAATTATTAAAGAAAATAATGGAGTTAGAAAATAATTTTAATTTTGATAAATTAAGTAAGTTGGAAAGTCTTAGTTATAAGGGAGTAACAAGAAGAATTAATTTGATAATTAAGTTTATAGATGATATAAGTTGTAATGCAAATATAGATTTATTGTTAGATAAGTTTGTTATAGAATTGGGTGATAGTATTGAATAATGTATATGGTGTTATATTTAATGAATTAGAAAAAAAGTTTTATTATGTATTTAATGGAAAACTTAGTGTTGGTGATTATGTAATTGTTAATACTGATAGAGGAGAACAATTAGTTAAAGTTGTGGATATAATTACTAAAGATGATATAAGTGAATATGAAAGTATTGAAAGAATTGCAAATGAAAGTGAATATAATGCATATTTAGAAAATTTAAAAGATAGTCAGAAAGCTTTGAAAAAGTGTAAAGAATTTGCTAAAGAATTAGAACTTGATATGAATGTAGTTAGTTCACAATTTAATTTAGATAGAAGTCAATTGTTATTTAATTTTACCGCGGATGGAAGAGTTGATTTTAGAGAACTTGCTAAGAGACTTGCTGCAATATATCATACTAGAATAGAACTTCGTCAGATTGGGGCTCGTGATAAAGCTAAAGAAATTGGTGGTATTGGTGTTTGTGGCGGAGAATTGTGTTGTTTAAGATTCTTAAAAAAGATTGATACAATAAGTATGAATATGGCTAAAAATCAAAATTTAGCATTAAATCCAAGTAAAATAAATGGTGCTTGTGGAAGATTATTATGTTGTTTAGCATATGAAGATAGTACATACTTAGAACAAGCTAAGAAATTACCTAAAGTTGGTGATAAAATTATGACTTTAGATGGTGAGGCTCAAGTTGTAAGTGTTGATATAATTAATTCAAAAGGTAAAATACTATTAAATGGAGAAAAAGTAGATTATGAATTTACTTGTAAAGAATGATTTATTTGATTATAAAAATAGATATATAATGCAGTTTGAAAATGCATTTAAGTTTTCATTAGATTCACTACTTTTAGCTGAGTTTGTAAGTGTAAAAAAAACAGATAAAAATATACTTGATATGTGTACTGGTAATGCTCCGGTGCCTTTGATATTAAGTTTAAAAACTAACTCTTTTATAACAGGTTTTGAAATACAAAAAGATATTGCATATTTAGCAAGTGAATCTGTTAAAATAAATAATATAGAAAATATTAAAATAATAAATGATGATATTAAGAATATTGATAAGTATTTTAATAAAAATTATTTTGATATAATAACATGTAATCCACCATATTTTAATACACTAGATAATGGTTATAAAAATAAAAATGATTATTTAACTATTGCTAGACATGAAGTTATGATTAATTTAGAAGATATATTTAAAATAGCATATAATTATTTGAAAAATAATGGGGTATTTTATTTAGTGCATAGATCTAATAGATTAGATGATATAATGTTTTATGCAAAACATTATAGATTAAATGTTAAAATGTTACAGTTTATAAGTACTAAAAGTGATGGTGAATTAAATACAATACTTGTTAAATGTGTTAAAAATAGTAAGAGTGGAGTAAGGGTGTTAAAACCAATATGTGTTGATAACTTAGATACTTATCAACATTTATTTGAAGGGAAGTGTTAGAATGAAACTAGTTGTAGGATTAGGTAATCCAGGTAAAGAATATGATAAAACTAGACATAATATAGGTTTTATGGTTATTGATAATTATTTAGGTAGTGTTAATTGGTCAACTAAGTTTAATGGAATGTATAATGAGAAAATCATTAATGGAGAAAAAGTTATATTTGTAAAACCTCAGACTTATATGAATAATTCCGGTTTATGTGTTGGTGAATTTGTTAGATATTATAATATAGATTATAAAAATATATTAATCATTCAAGATGATTTAGATGAGAGTGTTGGAAAATATAAATTAAAGTTACATTCATCAAGTGGTGGTCATAATGGTATTAAGTCAATTATTTCATCACTTAATTCTCAAGATTTTCCAAGATTAAAAATAGGTATTGGAAGTGTTAAAAAAGATGAAGTAGTAAATTATGTCTTAGGTAAATTTAGTAAGAATGAGCTTAGTATAATCGAAGATGAATATAATAATTTTAATGATATAATTGATTCATTTATTAACCAAGGTATTGATAAAACAATGAATTGTTATAATAGTAAAAGGAATGAATAATGAATTTTTTAAATGAGTATTTTAAATATGATATAGGAATTGAATTATCAGGTTTAACTAATCAGTTAAACGTTTTTTACGTTAATAAACTAAGGGAAGTTTATAATAGAAATATTATTGTATTAACTAGTTCATTATATGAAGCTAATAAAATATATAATAGTTTATCTAAGATTAATGATAATGCTTTATTGTTTCCAATGGATGATTTTTTATCATCAATGATTGTTGCACAAAGTCCTGAGTTAAAATATAAAAGATTAGAAGTTATTGATAAATTAAAGAGTAAAGATAAATTTATTATTGTTACTAATTTAATGGGTTATTTAAAGTATTTACCTAGTTTAAATACAAAGACTGATTATAAAATAAGCATAAGTGATAATATAAAAAGAGATGAATTAGTAACAATAATAAATGAACTTGGATATCATAGAGAATCCTTGGTTACCACAAGTGGGGAATATGCTGTACGTGGTTTTATTTTAGATATATATCCTTTAGATAATGAACATCCTTTAAGAATTGAATTTGATGGTAATATGATAGAATCTATTAAGTATTTTGATGAAAATACACAAATGTCTTTTGGAAATATAGAAAGTATAGATATAAAAGCAATTGATGAAATTAAATTAAATGGATATAATTCATTAGTAGATTATGCTGATAATCCAGTTGTAGTAATGGTTGATAAAGAACAAATAAAGGCATCATTTTCTAAGTTATATGATGATATAATTGATTATAAAACAAGTAATAATATTGATGGAGAATTAATGTATTCTTTAGATGATTTTAATTTTGTAGATAAGATATATGTTAATTTATTTGAATCAACTGGATATAATTTAAATGCACATGAAATAATTAATTATAAAGAAGATTTTGATAAACTAGTAAGTGATTATAATGAATGGATAAAAAAAGGAAAAGTTGTATATTTTTATTTAACTGATAAAAATGAAGAAAAAAAGATAAAAAAATTAATACCAACATGTAATGTAGTAATACAAGATATCGATAATGGTTTTATGTTAGATAAATATATAGTTATAGCAGATTCTGATATTGAAGAAGTAAATAAAGTTAATACTAAGTATAAAAATAATTTTCATATTGGTAAAAAGATTAAAGATTATAATCAATTAGAAAAAGGAGATTATGTTGTACATGTTAATTATGGTATTGGTATTTATCAAGGTTTAACAACATTAAAAGTAAAGGGAGTTAATAAAGATTTTTTAACTATTAAGTATGATGGTAGTGATAAAGTATATGTACCAGTTGAAAAGATTAGTTTAATATATAAATATACTGGTAAAGATGGAGTTAATGTTAAATTAAATAAATTAGGTAGTACTAATTGGGAAAAAACTAAAAGATATATTAAAGATAAAGTTAAAGATATATCTAGAGAGTTAATACTTCTTTATAAAAAGAGATTAGAATTAAAAAAGGCACCATATAAGGATTATCCTGAAGAAGATGTTTTTGGGAGTGAATTTAAATATACATTAACTAAAGATCAAGAAAAGAGTATATTAGAAATTAATAGTGATTTAAAAAGAAATATACCAATGGATAGATTGTTGTGCGGAGATGTAGGTTTTGGTAAAACTGAAGTTGCAATGAGAGCAATGTTTAAAGCAGTACTTAATAATGAACAAGTTTTATATTTGTGTCCCACTACAATATTATCAAAACAACAATATAATGTTGCTAAAGAAAGATTTAAGAATTGGCCAATAGAAATAGCTTTATTAAATAGACATGTAACTCATAAAAAAACTATGCAAATATTGGAAGATTTAAAAAGTGGTAAAATAGATATTTTATTTGGTACTCATAGAATACTTAGTGATGATATAGTTTGTAAGAATTTAGGGATGCTTGTTGTAGATGAAGAGCAAAGATTTGGAGTTACCCACAAAGAAAAAATTAAGAGTATGAAAAGTGATATTAATGTTTTAACCCTTAGTGCAACACCAATACCTAGAACTTTGAAGATGGCTATGTCAGGTTTAAGAGATTTATCAGTTATTGATACACCACCAGTTAATAGATATCCAGTTCAAACTTACGTGGCAAGTGAAAATGACTTTTTAATTAAGGATGCTATTTATAAGGAATTAACAAGAAATGGTCAAGTATTTATTCTTTATAATAGAATTGAAACTATTGAAAAGTTTATGAATCATATTCAACAGTTGGTACCTGATGCTAGAATTAATTTTGCCCATGGGCAAATGGATAAAGATACTTTAGATGATATAATGGATGATTTTATTAACAATAAATTTGATATACTTGTATGTACAACAATTATTGAAAGTGGTATTGATATACCAAATGTTAATACTTTGATTATTCATGATGCTGATAGATTTGGTTTAAGTCAGTTATATCAAATTAGAGGCAGAGTTGGAAGAAGTGATAAAATTGCTTATGCATATTTGTTATATGAGCAAAATAAAATGTTAAATGATATTGCAATTAAAAGACTTAATACAATTAAAGAATTTACTGAACTAGGAAGTGGTTATAGAATTGCTATGAGAGATTTAAGTTTAAGAGGTGCTGGTGATATATTTGGTTCTTCACAAGCTGGATTTGTTGATAGCGTTGGTATTTCCCTTTATATGAAAATGGTTGAAGATGAAATAAAACGTCAACAAGGAGAATATGTTGAAGAAGAAGACACAAGTACTCAAGCTTTAATTAATGTTGATACTCATATAAGTGATTCATATGTATTAGATGAAGATGTTAAGATTGAAATACATCAAAAGATTAATGAAATTGATTCATATGAAAAATTACTTGAAATAAAGAATGAATTAGAAGATAGATTTGGTAAAGTAAGTGATGAAATGCTTGTTTATATGTATGAAGAATGGTTTGAAAAAATTGCACAAAAATATAATATAAAAGACGTATTACAAACTGATAGAAGTATAGAGATAACTTTACCAGAAGAGCTATCAAGTACTATAAAAGGAGATAAATTATTAATTGAATCTATGTCTTTATCTAGGGCATTTAATATAAAGTATATAAATAAAAAAATAAAAATAATTTTATATACTAAAGATTTACCAAAACATTTTATATTTTATATAGTAACTTTACTTGAAAAGATACTTTAATACATAAAAAAAATAATTTGTTCCACAATAAGTAATGAAGTGGAGTGAATTTTTTGAAACAAACTGGTGTAACAAGAAAAATAGATGAACTAGGAAGAATAGTTATTCCAAAGGAAATTAGAAAGAACTTAGGTATTAGGGATGGAGAATCATTAGAAATATTTACAAGTGATGATTCAATAATATTAAAAAAATATTATGAGGTAAGAAGGTATGAAGATTTAAGTAGTAAATTATGTGAACTTATTAAAAATATTTATAATGTTGATTTAGTAATTACAGATAGAGAAAAGATTATTACTTCTTCGAATAAGGATATTGTGGAAAACTCTAAACTTAATAACAAATTTTTGGAATTTATTGATAATAGAGAAATGTTTATAACTAAGGAGTTATCAACAATAAATTTAGGTGTTGATATAAGTGGATATTTTACCATTATACCTATTATTGCATCAAGTGACTCGTTGGGGCTTGTTATTATTATAAGTGATAAATTAAATGATTATAGTTCTTTGGGAAAATTACTAGCAAAGATTATTTCTGATAAAATTGATATATTTTAAGAAATATTTAAGGAAAACTGATTTAGGTTTTAATGACTCTTAAATTTTCATACGAAGTGCAACAAGTAGATATATATATATATGCACTTATTGATATGCTTAATGTTATTATACAACAATAAGTTAGGTTGTTGACAACGTGGTATGTTATAAAAGTAACATATCATTTTTTATTGTAAAAAATTTTGTAAATAGACTTAAATTTGTCGTCTTTTAATGACTTTAAATTTTATTTATGATAAGATTATTATTGTAGAGGTTGTGGTTTATGTGAATAATTATTGTACAAATTGTGGAAAAAAATTAATGAAAAGTGATTTAATATGTAATAATTGCAATACTCCAATAATTGAACTGCCTTATAATTATAAATTTGTAGATTCTAGAAAAAGAAAATTTATACGTGTAATGTTAATTATAATTGGTATTATTATATTATGTTTAATTGGTGTTTTTATAGCTAATAACATTACCAATAAACTTACTATTAAAAGGTTACAAAATAATTATATAGAACCATATTTAGAAGAAAATTATACTAGTGAAAAATATTCAATTACGTATGATTCAGTTGGTAAATGCATAATTTCTGGTAATTGTATTTTTGACCCTGTTATGGGATGTGATGGTGGCACTTGTCAACCATATAAATATCTAGATGAAAATGAATGTAAGTCATATTATTATTCAGTTATAATTGAAAATAAAGAACTTACATTAACTGTTGTTAATCAAAATAATAACTTTTATGTTGTAGAAGGTAAGAATATTTATGGTGAAGATAAAGATAATGAAGGTAATGAAAATAGTGTAAAGGGTGGTCAAAAAAATGTTGAATAATTATTGTAGAAATTGCGGAAAAAAATTAGATCTTAATGAAAAATATTGTACAAATTGTGGTGCTGAAGTTTTTGAAAAAAGAATAAATATTGAAGAAAAGAAGAATGAATTAGATTCTTATAAAAGAAAAGAAAAAATATACATATTGTCTGTAATAATTTTGTTTTCGTTGTATTTTTTATCAGTTCATTTTAATTTATCTGAAAAATATGAATTTATATCTTTCATAAATTCATTGTTGATTATTAGTAGTTTTATAATAATTATTTATGCTAGAATAACTATGTGTGATAGTAAAAAAATTAGAATAATGTTCAATCTATTTTTAGCATATTTGATATACATTATGGTATTATTGCTTATTCTGATAATAGGTTTAAATTCACTTATTAGGAGATGTTAATAATATGTTTCAAACTAATTTTTCATTTTATGGATTATTTATTATTTTAGCAATTATATGTGGATTAGTAATTGTTTATATGAATTTAAAATTTTTAAAATTTAAAAAAGAAGAAACTATTGGCATTTTGCTTTATATTGCTTTGGGATGTATTTTTGGAGCAAAATACTATACATATTTTGTTAATTATCAAAAATACAATGGTTTTTTTAACTTTATTAGAGTGGGCTTATCATCTTATGGTGCTGTAATTGGAATATTATTTATGCTTTTACTCTTTTCAAAACAATATAGAAAAAATTTTAAAGACTTACTTTGTATTTTATTACCAGCAATTCCATTTATGTATGCTGTTGGGAAAATAGGGTGCTTTTTTGCTGGGTGTTGTTATGGTATAGAATACAATGGCTTTTTAAATATTACATATAATTATTCTGCAATTGCACCAAAAGGTATGAGCTTATTTCCAATTCAATTATTAGAATCAATCGTTTTTTTGATAATATTTTTGTATACTTTTATTAAATTTCATAAAGTTGATATTGATAAAAATATATTTATTGGTCAAACTTTTATAATTTGCGGTGTTGTAAAATTTTTTCTAGATTATTTGCGAAGTGGTCATGTTGTTTTTTTTCTTTCAACTAATCAAATTTTTAGTATTACTTTTATACTTGCTGGGTTAATCTTAGTCATTAAATCAAAAATGTTTTGTTATAATTTATGATATATTTTAACTTGAATTAAACTAAGATTTGTGATAAACTAATTTTAATTAACGAAGAAGGAAAGAGTAGATATCATTCGTTTTATAGAGATTTCTTGGTTGGTGGAAAAGAAAAGATGAAGATATTCGAACATGGCTCTGGAGTTAAAAACGGGTAATTACGTTATAAATTTAAGCTGCATGATAAATCATGAATTAAGGTGGTACCGCGGGTTTTTCTCGTCCTTTGTTTGTGATTTTTTTATTGGAGGTAAATATGAGAAAGTTTGAAAAAATAAGTTATCCTGAATTTGTTAAAGTTTTTGGTGATAATAAAACTTTGTATGATGATTACATGCTCCCTAAAAGAGGGACGAAGTATAGTGCAGGATATGATTTTTTTGCTATTAAAGATTATGTTATAAAACCTGGAGAAATAATTAAAATACCAACTGGGTATAAAGCAACATTTGAATGTGATGAAATGCTTTTGCTTGTTGTAAGAAGTAGTATCGGTTTTAAATATAATGTAAGGCTTACAAATCAAGTTGGAATAATAGAAAGTGATTATTATAATAATCAAGACAATGAAGGACATATGTGGGTTTGTTTACAAAATCATGGAGATAAAGATTTTACATTAAATAAAGGAGATGCATATGTTCAAGGAATATTTGTTAAGTTTTTAACAACTATTGATGATGATGTAGATACTTCTAGAACTGGTGGTATTGGAAGTACAAATAAAAAGAAAGAAGGAAGTAAAAATGAATAAAAAATATTACATAACAACACCAATATATTATCCAAGTGCTAATTTTCATATTGGTCATTGTTATACAACAATTATAGCGGATGCTATAGCAAGATATAAAAGATTAAATGGGTATGATGTGTTTTTTCAAACTGGAACTGATGAACATGGTCAAAAGATAGAACAAAAAGCAAAGGAAGCCGGAGTTACTCCGAAGGAATATGTTGATAAAATTATTTTAAATGCTAAAGATTTATGGAAAAGTTTAAATATTTCATATGATTATTTTATTAGAACAACTGATGAAAAACATGTTAAAGCAGTTCAAAAAATATTTAGAAGATTATATGATCAAGGAGATATTTATAAAGGCTCTTATGAAGGATTATATTGTGTTCCTTGTGAATCATTTTGGACTGAAACACAACTTGTAGATGGTAAATGTCCAGATTGTGGTAGAGAAGTAAAATTAGTTACTGAAGAAGCATACTTTTTTAAATTATCTAAGTATCAAGATAAATTAATTAAGTTATATGAAGAACAACCTGATTTTATTTTACCAGTTTCAAGAAAAAATGAACTTGTTAATAATTTTATTAAACCAGGTCTTGAAGATTTATGTGTATCAAGAACATCAGTTAAATGGGGTATACCTGTTGATTTTGATCCTAAACATGTTATATATGTGTGGATTGATGCATTAACAAATTATATTACATCATTAGGTTATCCGGATGAAAATAGTGAATTGTTTAAAAAATATTGGCCAGCAGATTTACATTTAGTTGGTAAAGAAATTACTAGATTTCATGCAATAATTTGGCCAGCATTATTGTGGGCATTAGATTTACCACTTCCTAAGCAAATTTTTGGTCATGGTTGGTTAATAATTAATGGAGGAAAGATATCTAAATCTTTAGGTAATTACAAGGATCCTAGAGAATATATTGATGCTTATGGTGTAGATGCTGTTAGATATTTTGCATTAAGAGAAGTATCTTTTGGAAGTGATGGTAATTTCTCTGAAGAAGCTTTGATTAATAGAACTAATACTGATTTAGTTAATAATTTAGGGAATCTAGTAAATAGAACTATAAGTATGGCTTATAAGTATTTTGATGGACATGTGGAAAATCCACAGACTGAGGAAGATATTGATAAAGACTTAATTGAAAGTGTTATTAGTTTAAAGACAAAAGTTAATGAAAAAATGGATTCATTAAAAGTAAATGAAGCTTTAGAAGAAATATTTAATGTACTTAGTAAATGTAATAAATATATTGATGATACAACACCATGGTTACTTGCAAAAGATGAAGCAAAAATAGATAGATTAAAAACAGTTATATATAATATATTAGAATCTATTAGAATATGTGCAATATTATTAGAACCATTTATTAATCTAACTAGTGATAAAATATTAAATCAATTAAATACAAGTAAAAGAGATATTGAAAGTATAGAAACATTTGGTAATTTAGAAACTGGTATAGTACTTAATAAACCTGAAATATTATTTAATAGAATAGAGGTTAAATAATGTTTGTTGATACTCATTGTCATATATTTAAAAGTGATTATGATAATATAGATGAAGTATTAAATAATGCTAGTAATAATAATGTAAAATATTATATTAATAATGGTAGTGATAGAGAATATAATAAAGAAGTATTAGAGTTAGTTAAAGAGTATGATAATATGTATGGAGCACTGGGTATACATCCAGAGACTGTAGATGATTATTCTTTAGATGACATTGAATTTATAAAGAATAATTTAAGTAATAAAAAAATAGTTGCAATTGGGGAAATTGGTTTAGATTATCATTATACAAAAGAAAATAAAGATGAACAAATTAAGTTATTGGAAATGCAACTTTCTTTAGCAGAAGAGTATAATTTACCTGTTATTATTCATTCAAGGGATGCAACAGAAGATATAATAAATACATTAAAGAAATTTAATTGTAGGGGTACAATTCATTCTTTTTCTGGAAGTTTAGAAACTGCGAAGATATATATTAAAATGGGGTATTTATTAGGAGTTAATGGCGTTATTACATTTAATAATTGTAATATAAAAGATGTTATAAAGGAAGTTGGTTTAGATAATATAGTTTTAGAAACTGATAGTCCTTATTTAACACCAGTTCCTTATAGAGGTATGCAGAATAATCCATCACATATATTAGATATAGCTAAGTTTGTTAGTGAACTTTATAATGTATCTTTAGAAGAATTATCTTATAGAACTAATGAAAATATTAAAAGAATGTATGAAAGAGTGAAGTTAGTTTAATTTTACTCTTTTTTTTGACTAATTTAAAGTGTATACCTTGACTAATTTAAAGTGACCTTCCTGACTAATTTAAAGTGTATACCCTGACTAATTTAAAGTGAACCCCTTGACTAATTTAAAGTGACATAAAAAAATCCCTGTAATTAAGGAAAATTTTTTTATACTCTTTCATAGTATTAATTGCCAACATCTTCAGCATTAGGATATGCATTTGGATCTGTGCTCGTTACATAATTAACAAATTGTTTTTCTGTTACTGTTTCTTCTTTTTCTGATGTAAAATTTAATTTATATTCTGTAAATGGTGGTCCTACTGTAATGGTTATGTGTGATGTGCTTCAGAAGATGAAGGGGCAAACCATCCGTCATAATAAAATGATTTTGTTGAATAAAATATTTTTCTACAATCGGTTCCCGGGCAAAAGTATTTTGTTGTTACATCTTTAGTTCCTGAATCTGAGCTTCCGTAACTTACTGTTATATCTTTTGATTCAATTTCATTAACAATTATTTCTCCGTCGGCAAATGTGTATATATATCTTCTTGGATATCGTGTTGTATTTCTGTTAATTCATATTTTTCTGGTATGGTTACTGTTTTTGTTACATACATTTTTACATCCAAATAGATGGGAATTAAATAAATAATCATCAGTTGGCCAACTTTTTAATGTAGTTTTTTATACTTTCGGTTTTCTGTACTTGTTTCAAGCATCATTGCCAAATTACTGTTTAATTTATTTTGAATATTATTATTTTTGTTTTGAATCTCTGCTTTTTTAATTAATGTTCATTCTATAAATAATTAAGTGTATTGGCTATGTGATTAATATAGTCAACTCTGGTATTTTTTTAGCATTTTCTAACCTTGATACATATGTAGTTGTGGTGCCTAATTTTTCCGCCAGTTCTTCTTGAGTCTTATAATACCTTATATTATTTGAAACTTAGTCTATGGCGTCCATACTAAATAACTTACTTAGATTTTATTAATTTTTGTATAAAAGTCCCATAGTATCTTTGTAGCAATATACATTTTGTAAATTCTATGTTTTATGTGTAATTATTGGTAATTGATTTATGAGTTATTAAATGATATAATTTAGTTATCCGAAGAGGTGAATACATTTATGAAAGTAGTAAATTATTTTGTTAGAATGTTTCTACTGTTATTTGTTCTTATTATTGCTAAGAGTAGTACTGATATAAGAGATGTAGCAGTTGAAAATAATAATACTAATAAAACAATTAATTTAACAACTATGGCAATGAAAGTTGAAGAAAATGAAGAGATACAAAAATATACTGCAATTAATACATACACTGGTGATTTAACTGGTTATGCTTATAATTGTCCATTATGTGGTGGAAAGCTTGGATGTTTACCTAGTTATAATATAATGGACGGTACTACGAAGTATACTGATGTTAAATATGGTGAAGTAAATATCGTTGCATCAAGTAGTAATCTTCCATGTGGTTCTATTGTTAGTTTTTATAGTGATAGAGTTGGTGACGGAAGAATAGTTGCAATAGTACTTGATCGTGGTGTACGTGGTAATTCCCTTGATTTACTTACCCCGAGTGAAGAATATGCTTCAAAGTATATTGGAAGAAGTAAAATTACATATGATGTTTTAAGGAGCGGGTGGGAGTAATACTACCCGATAATTTATTTATGAAAGCAAAGAAGAGTTTAGGACAAAATTTTTTAATTGATAATAATGTAATTAAAAAAATAGTAAGTGAAGTAGATGCATTACCTGGAGATTTAGTTATTGAAATTGGACCTGGTAGGGGAGCTTTAACTAAGAGGTTATTATCTTTAGGTTGTAAGGTAATTGCATATGAAATAGATACTGACTTACGTTTTGTGTTAGATAATTTAAATGGTGATGTTAAGGTTATATATAAAGATTTTTTAACTAGTGATATAAGTGAAGATATAAAGAGTGTAGAATATAATAACTTATATTTAGTGGGTAATTTACCATATTATATAACAACACCAATTATAGAACATGTAATAGAATCTAAAATAAATTTTAAGAAATTTACTATAATGGTTCAAAAAGAAGTAGCGGATAGATTCTTGGCTAGTACAGGTACTAGAGACTATGGTTATATAACATTAGTACTTAAATATTATTTTAACATAAAGAAAGTATGTGATGTATCAAAGTATTCATTTAATCCAGTACCTAAAGTAGAAAGTAGTGTTGTCAGCTTTCTTACGAAAGAGAGGGTTGAAGAAATAGATACTTTAGAATACTTTAAATTTTTAAAAAATATGTTTAGGTTTAAAAGAAAGAATATTAGAAATAATATAAATGGTATATATGATATAGAAAAAATTAATAATACATTAAATAAATATGGGTTAAGTGTAAGTAATAGAAGTGAAGAATTAAGTGAAGAGATATTACTTGATGTATTTAAGAATTCTTTGAAGTAGGAATTCTTTTTTATTTTAATCATATAATTTATTGGTGATTATTAAGTGAATATTAAAGTAGGAGATTATGTAACTAGGAATAGTTATAATAATGATACAGTTTTTAAAGTAATTAAATTAAAAGATGGTATTGTTTATTTAAAAGGGGCTGAAGTTAGATTAATAGCAGATGCTTATTTAGATGATTTAGAAATAGTAGAAGATGTAATAGAAGATGATGATATTGATGAATTAGAGGTTAAAGATGAGTTATTAGAACGGGGAGAATATTTTTATTTACCAGCGAAGGTATTACATATAGATGGAGATAGTGAATATTTAAATAGGTGTTTAAAGTTTTATAAAAGAAATGGTATTATGGCAATAGGTAAAAAGATAAATGAAAAGAATATATATGAGCAATTACCTATACTTTTAAAAGAATATAAACCTGATATAGTGGTTATAACTGGACATGATGCTTATTACAAGAAAAAAGGAGATTTAAATGATATAAATAATTATAAGAATTCAATTTATTTTGTAAAAGCAGTTAAGGCTGCGAGAAATTATGAGAAAAGTCATGAAAAGTTAGTTATTATTGCTGGAGCTTGTCAGAGTGATTATGAAGAATTAATTAAAGCAGGAGCTAATTTTGCATCAAGTCCTAAAAGGATTAATATTCATGCATTAGATCCGGCGATTATTGCAAGTAGTATTTCTTTGACAGAGAGAAATAAAGAAATTGATTTAAAGAGGTTACTTGAAAAAACTAAATATAAAGAAGAAGGTATGGGGGGACTTATTTGTAATGGGCTTATGTATGTTGGTTATCCAAGGTAGGTGGATATGAATATTAATATTATAAAAGAAGAAATACGCAGTAAGTTAAATAAGAGGGTTTTAGTAAGTGTTTATGGTCTTAGAAATAAGATTGAAAGATATGAAGGTGTTCTTTATAAAGTTTATCCGAATTTATTTACAGTTCTTGTTAATGGGGATGAAAAGAGTTTTTGTTATAGAGATGTTATAACAGGTGATGTAAAAGTGAAGGTTTTGTGAAATTTGTGTTGCGATTATGTGAAAAATAGGGTATAATTATAAGTGTAAACAACATAAGGAGGTATAAAGAATGGAAATTACAAAATTAGAAGTTTTTAGAAGGGAAAGAGAAGGCTCTAGACTAAAAGCATTTGTTGATTTTACTTTAGATGATTGCTTAGCTATACGTGGTGCAAAAATTATTCAAGGAAATGAAAGATTATTTGTTTCTATGCCAAGTAAAATGAATAAAGAAGGCAAAGAAGAAAATATGGTATTTCCAACAAATAAGGAAACTAGAGAAAAGTTTGAAAATGTTATATTAGCTAAATATGATGAAATGGTAAAAGAAGAAGTTAATGAAGGTTAACTTCTTCTTTTAAATAGAGATATTCCTTTGAAAAAATGTAATGTTGAGGTAATTATTCCTTTGAAAAAATGCAATTTAGTGTATTTATTCCTTTGAAAAAATACTTGTACATTCTTTAAAATCTTGATTTTTCCTAGGAATTATCTAGGTTTTGTTGTTTTCAACTTTCAGAGCATTTGACATACAATAGATATTGTGGTAGAATTAAAAAACGTCGCTTTAAAAGGAGAGATAAAAATGTTATATAAAATTCAATATGTTTTTGATCGTGATGCAAATAGAAAAGAAGTTTTAGAAGGAGCAAAAGTATTTCAATTTGATGGTAGGAATACTACTGTTAAAGAAATATATGTTGGTATTCAATTAGATTTTGATTCTATTTACTATAATCAAGAAAATGCTCAATTAATTGGAGTAAGAAATAGAGAAGTATTCAAGGCTCAATATGAAAAATATGAAGCTGCTGGTGTTATTTATTTTCCTCAAACTGGTGAATATGAATTCCTAGAAGAAGGAGATATTGTACTTCCTTGGGTTAGTAATGAATTAATCGAAGATACATTAGAAAGTGCTTTACAAATATATAGAAATGAAGCGACTGATAATATTTTAAAGCAAAAATTAGATTTACAACTATCTTATGTTGAAACATTAGAACCAGATGATCCATTAATTGAATTAAATGATTTATATAGATCAAGAACACAATCAAGTAGATAATAATTGTCTACTTCTTTTCATATAATTAAATGGTGATAATTATATGAAAGAAGGGACTTATGGAACACATGAAGTTAAAATAGTTGATAGGAGTATGATATCTATAACTGGTGTTGCTAAATTGGTTAGTTTTGATGATGAAGAGTTTTTGATGGAAACAATAATGGGTAATTTAAGAATTCTTGGTAGTACTTTAGAGTTACTTAAGTTAGATACCACTGATGGTATAGTTAAAATAAAGGGGAAAATTAATTCATATACTTATATAGATGAAAAGATTAAGAATAAAGAATCTAGTATTATAAATAAGTTATTTAAATGAATAGTTATGTTCAAGTAATATCTTTATTAGTATCTTTTATATATGGTATAGTTTTTTATATATTATCAAAGTTTAATAAATATATAATTAGTAATAAAAATAATATTGTCAAGTTGTTGGTAACAACAGTCTATGTGGTTGATATGGTTATAATATATATATTTATTATGTATAAGATTAATTTTGGTAATATACATCCTTATTTTATTATATCTTTAATATTGGGTTTTGTTTTGTCAATTAAGTGTAAATTTATTAAATAAATATTGTATTATTCTTTACAATATTTTTTTTTTGTTGTATAGTGCAGTTAAGAATGGAGATGAATTAATGAAAAAAACTAAAAAAGAAAAGAAAAGATTATTTGTCCTTTCTGTTTCAATTGTAGGTCTTTTGAGTGTATTAGTTTATTCAGTAGCTACGACATGTCCATCAATATTAGAAAATAAAAGTAAGATTAAAGAATTAAATAAAGAATATAATGAACTATTAAGTAACGAAGAAAAATTAGTTAGTGAAGTAACTAAGTTACAAGATGATGAATATGTTGCAAGATATGCAAAAGAAAAATTTATGTATTCAGAAGATGGAGAAATTATTATAAGAATGGATTAAATTAGCATTTTAACAATGCTAATTTTCTTTTATAACTTTATCTATTAAACCATATTCCATAGCTTCTTGAGCAGATAAAAAGTTATCTCTTTCTGTATCATTATAAATTTTATCTAGAGGTTGTTTTGTATTTTTTGAAAGTATTTTGTTAAGTTTTTCTTTTAATTTAATTATGTGTTCTGCGGCGATTTTGATGTCTGTTGCTTGACCTTGGGCACCTCCGAGGGGTTGATGAATCATTATTTCAGTGTTTTCTAATGCAAAGCGTTCATCTCCGCTGGATAAAAGAAAAGCTCCCATGCTTGCACACATTCCTAGACCTATTGTTACAACAGGACTTTCAATATATTTAATTGTATCATAAATTGCCATACCAGATGTTATAACACCGCCGGGACTATTGATGTAAATATAAATCTTTTCATGATTTTTATTATCAAGAAATAGAAGCTCACTAATTATGATATTAGCTGTATAATCATTTATTTCACCGCACAAAAATATTATTCTATCCTCAAGAAGTCTAGAGTATAAATCGTATGCATATTCTTTGTTACTACTTTTTTCAATTACTGTTGGAATTATGTTCAAAATATATCACCTAAGTAAATAATAGTAAAATTTATCGTTTTTTATTCACAATTTTAAAAAAAATTGATATAATTATTAACATAAAGGGATGATTAGATGGATTTAGTAAAAATAACATTTAATGATGGAAGTATCCACGAGTATAAAAAAGGTACTTTGTTTTATGAAGTAAGCAAAGATAGTGATATGGAAAATATTGTTGGTTTTAAAATTAACAATGAAGTATTTTCCTTGGATACAAAAGTAATGGAAGATATTAAAATTAATTTTATTAATACTGATGATTTAATTGGTAATAAAATGTATAAAGCCGGGTTGAAATTTTTATTTTTGGTTGCACTTACTGAAGTTTTTCCGACGTTTGATATTAGATATGAACATAGTGTACCACGTGGAATGCTTGGTGTTATCACTGGAGAAAAGATTCTTACTCAAGAAGATATATCTAAGATAAAGGGTAAAATGTGTGAAATAATTAATAATAATGATAAGATTACTAAGTTGAATGTTGCTTTTAAAGATGCTATTAAGTTTTTAAAAGATAAAAATGAGTATGAAAAGTTAGAAAATGTTCAGAATATAAATGATAAAGTTGTTAATTTTTATAAGCTTAGGGGTAATATTAATTATTTTTATTCAATTATGCCATATAGTACAGGTTGTTTAAATAAATTTGAGCTTGTGTATTTAGGTAATAATAAAGTGATATTTTTGTTTCCAACTACAAGAAGTAATGGCTTAGTTCCTGAGTATGTTCACTATGATAAGATTATTGATAGTTTTATGGAAGGAAAGAAGTGGTTAGATAATTTAGGTATGAGTTATATAACTAGTATAAATAAAACTATTGGAAATGGAAAGATTAAGAATTTTATTAATTCAACTGAGTTAATGTTTAGTTTAAAAATTAGTGAAATTGCTAAGAATATTTCATTAAATAATGATATAAAGTTTGTTCTTATTGCAGGTCCTTCATCAAGTGGTAAAACAACAACAACTCATAGGTTATCTTCTTACTTTGAAGCAATTGGGTATGATCCGATACTAATTAGTTTAGATGATTATTTTGTTGATAGAGATAAAAATCCAAAAGATAAGTTTGGTAATTACGATTTTGAATGTTTGAATGCTTTAGATGTAGAGTTATTTAATAATAATTTAAATGATTTGTTGGATGGTAAAGAAGTAATATTTCCAAAATATAATTTCTTAACTGGTAAAAGAGAATATTATAAAAATAAAGTTAAGATGAGTGATAAATCGATATTCTTAATTGAAGGATTGCATGCTTTGAATGAAGAGTTAACAAAAGATGTAGATGAAAAATATAAATATAAAATTTATTTAAGTCCATTTATACCTCTTTCTATTGATAGATATAATTATATTTCAACATTGGATTTAAGATTACTTAGAAGAATTGTTAGAGATAATAGAACAAGAGGTTATAATGTAGTAGATACAATTGATAATTGGCAGAGTGTTAGAAATGGGGAAGAAAAATATATATTTCCATATATTCATCAAGCTGATGTGATTATCAATACGGCTTTAGCTTATGAAGTTGGAGTTTTAAAGGTTTATGTTGAACCACTTCTTTTGTCAGTAAGTGTTGATAGCATTTATTACGAAGAAGCAAGAAGATTAGTGGATTTTTTAAAACAATTCTTTCCGATACCGGGAGAATATGTTAATGATGAATCAATATTACGCGAATTTATAGGAGGAAAATATAATGATTAAAGTTGCGATTAATGGTTTTGGTAGAATAGGTAGACTTGCATTTAGGCAAATAGTTACACAAACAGATTTTGATATTGTAGCTATAAATGATTTGACAAGTGCAGAAGATTTAGCTTATTTAGTTAAGTATGATACTGTACATGGTTCTTTTCATGAAGATGAAATTAAAGCAGAAGGCAATGAAATAGTTGTTGCGGGAGTTAAAAGAATTAAAGTTTTTAGTGAAACTGATCCAGCTAATTTACCTTGGGGTGAACTTGGAGTTGATTTAGTGCTTGAATGTACTGGTAAGTTTACTGCTCGTGATGATGCAATGAAACATATTACTGCAGGAGTTAAAAAGGTACTTATTAGTGCACCAGGTAAAGGTGAAATGAAGACTGTTGTTTATAATGTTAATGATAATATTTTAACTAGTGATGATGTTATTGTTAGTGCTGCAAGTTGTACAACAAATTGTTTAGCGCCTGTTCTTAATATAATACATAAGAATATTGGAGTTAAAAAAGGATTTATGACAACTGTTCATGCTTATACGAATGATCAAGCAACACTAGATATTGCTCATAAAAAAGGTATTAAGTCTAGACGTGGTAGAGCTTGTGCTCAAAATATTGTGCCATCTAGTACTGGGGCTGCTAAAGCAATTGGTTTAGTTATTCCTGAACTTCTTGGTAAACTTGATGGTAATGCTTTAAGAGTTCCAACTGCAGATGGTTCAGTTGTGGATTTAACACTAGAACTTAGTAGAAATACAAGTGTTGATGAAATTAATAAGTTATTTATGGATAATCAAAATGAAACTATTAAATTTACAATAGATCCAATTGTATCAAGTGATTGTGTTGGTAAAAAGTTTGGTGCTATTGTTGATGGATTATCAACAAGCATTGTGGAAGCAGAAGGTTCTCAACTTGTTAAAATTATAGCTTGGTATGACAATGAATATGGTTATACAGCTCAAATGCTTAGAACTGCTAAGAAAATGTTTCAATAAAAATAAACTCTCAGAAATGAGAGTTTTTAAAAATGGTATATTAAATTTTAAATTAAAGGAGGATTGATTAAATGGATACTATAATTGGAATATTGTTTGTTTCTATATTTGGAACTTTACTTCATTTTATGTATGAATGGAGTGGACATAAAAGGTTTGTTTCAATATTTGCTGCGGTTAATGAAAGTACTTGGGAACATATTAAGATTGCTTTGACTCCAAGTTTTATATGGATGTTATATGATGGAGCAAGATATGGACTAGAACCAAATTATTTTGTAGCTAAAACTGCTAGTTTGCTTGCAATAATAATAATTATACCAGTATTGTTTTATGCTTATCAAATATTTACTAAGAAAGCTATGTTATCAATTGATATAATAATATTTTATATATCTATAATTGTTAGTAATTTATTATTTAAATATATAATAGGTTTAAATTCAATCAGTTTCTTTATTACTTATTTTGCTGTCATATTATTATATGTTATATTTGGTTTTTATATGATTCTGACATTAATGCCTTTTGAAAACTTTATATTTGAAGATCCAATAACTAAGAAGTATGGTGTAAAAGGACATTCTCATCATGAACATAAGTAAACTTAAGAAATTAGGTGTTTTTTAATGCCGATTTTTTAGAAAAATGGGTAATAAAATGAAAATTTGTCTATTTTTAGACAAAAATTAAATACTATTTTCTTTGTTTGTTAGTATTGATTTTATAAAACATCTTTTGTACAATTTATATTGTAAGGATTTGTTAATATGAAGCATAGAAATATATTTTTAATAATAATATCAATTAATTATAAATGCAGTGACAATAACTCTTATTATGATTCTAAAACAACTGCTACTAGTAATTGTACAAATTATTGTCTTTCAGGGTCACTTCATAATAGTAAATGTTATAAATTAGGCTAAAATAAAAGTCTTCATATTCTTTTTGAAGACTTTTTCATTAACTAATACTAAGTTAGTAAGAGAATGTACATAGATGAAAATGATTATTATTTTATTATAAACCATTATCATTTTGCTTTTAATTGTAAAATAAATATTGAAATTTGACAAATTTATGAATTTTTCTTTCTTTTAAACTTGTTGATAAATTTATCCCCGATTAATTGATTTAATAAATCTTTGTTTAGTAGATAATAAATTATTAAAGATAATATTCCTATGATTGCAAGTGCAATAAGTTCTGGTAGTTTACCAGTGACGTGGGTAAATACAATACTTCTTAATCCAGTGCAAATTAATACTAAGATAACTATTGTTACTATTAGTTTTGGAATAGATTTTATAGTATCTGTATAGTTAAAGTTATATTTGTGTTTTAATGTGTAAAGTGGGATAGCAAGTGATAGTAAATAACCAATAGTTGTAGCAAGTATTGCACCATAGAATGGATAAATACCTATTTTATTAAATAAGAATATAAGTGGTATATCTAATATTGTTTTGGTTATTAAACCTGTTGCACATGAAATATAAATTAATTTAGTTTTGGATAAACCTTGAAGTGCACTACATATCATTATATAAGCTGAATCAAGTATAGCAAGTAATATGGTGTATTTAAATATTAATGGTCCATAGAAACTTTCTCCATAAAAAATTGTCCATACTTGTTTTGAAAAAATACTTAAGAATATTGAAAGAGGTAATATTACATAAAGAAGAACTTGTAAAGTTTTATTAAATTGGATGTTTACTTCTTTCATATCCTTTTTAGTGTAAGATTCTACGATTGTTGGAATTAAGCTTATAACTAAGCCAGTAGCTATGGCTGTTACAACACTTACTAATTTGCTTCCCCAGGTGGTAAATACTGATGAAATTGTTTCAATATCTTGAGCTGGGTAACCAATCCAATTTAATCCTTTTATTACAAGAATCATATCAACTGTATTATAGATGCTGTTTGCAACATTAATTACTATGAAAGGGATACAATAACCAATTAGTTTTTTAAATATGGCTTTCTTTTCTTCTTTTGATACCTCTTCATAAGTTGTAAATAATTCATCTTTTGCTTGATTTGTTTTGATTAGTAAATATGCATAAGACACTAATGCACCAGCACAGGCACCGAATACTGCGATACCTACTGCTTGAGCAGTTGTTAAGTGAAATACTTTTAAAGCAACATAAGAACCAATTATTATAACTAAGACTCTTACAAATTGTTCAATTACTTGACCAATTGATGGAACTGTTATGTAGTGATGTCCTTGAAGATAACCTCTGGAAATTGAAAGTATTGGAACAACTAATATTGCAAATGATACACATCTAATTACAAATGCTACATCTGATACAGTGTTTCCTCCGGTTAAGTCACCTACAATTGCATTAGCTATTATGTTAGCTCCGAAAAAACAAATACAAAATGATATGATTGAAAATATTCTTATTAACTTTTTTGAATAGTTGAACATGTATGTTTTTTCTTTCATTTTACCAAGGGTATTGTATTCACTAGTAATTTTACTGATAGCTAGTGGTATACCAGCGGATGATATAATTAAAAAGAAATTGTATATGTTATAGGCATAACCATATAAGGAACCTCCGTTTTCTCCGATTATATTGTAAAATGGAATTACATAAAGTACTCCGAGTATTTTTGATACAATTATGGCGATGGTAGCAATTAATGCTCCTTCAATAAATTCATTTTTTTTCAAAAAAATCATCTCCGTCTTTAATTATTATATTAAAATTATGGTCTACTTGCAAGGAATGTAGTTAAATTTAATGTAAAGTAATAGAAAAGGTATGTTGAAAGTGGTTTATTAATTGGAAATTCTTTGGTATAATTATGTTGGAGGATTATATTCTATGAAGTTTATTGAATTAAAAAATGTAAATAAAACCTATAAGAATGGAATTACTGCCATAGCTGATTTATCTGTTGGAGTTGCTAGGGGAGAATTCGTTTTTGTTATTGGTTTAACTGCTAGTGGTAAGTCTACTTTTATAAAGATGCTTTATAGAGAAGAAAAACCTACGAGTGGTACTGTTTATGTGGGTGGTTTAAATGTGGGTAAACTAAGAAATGGTAAAGTTTATAAATTAAGAAGAAAAGTTGGAATTGTATTTCAAGACTTTAAGTTGTTACCTAGACTTACGGTATATGAAAATGTTGCATTTGCTTTGGAATGTATTGGTATGAAGGGTAATGAAATTAGACCTAAGGTATTAAATGCTTTAGAAAGAGTTGGTTTAAAAGAAAAGGTTAGATCTTTTCCAGGAGAATTATCTGGTGGAGAACAACAAAGAGTTTGTATTGCTAGAGCAATAGTAAATGAACCAAAGTTATTAATTTGTGATGAACCAACAGGTAATTTAGATCCTGAAACTAGTGAAGAAATTATGAAAGTTTTAGATAAAATTAATAAAGAATTAGGTACAACAGTAATTATGGCTACTCATGATAAAGATATAGTTAATAATATGAAGAAAAGAGTTTTAGTTATTAACCATGGGGTATTAGTTGGTGATTATGAGAAAGGAAGTTATAAGACAAATGAGGGCATGTAGAATATTTTTTAGAAGTATAAGAGATGCTTTCAAAAGCGTCGTTAGAAATTTTTCTTTAAGTTTTGCATCAATTATGTGTACAACAATAACACTTATTTTAGTGGCTGTTGCTATGGTTGCTGCAGCTAATGTTAATAATGCAACTAAGTTAATTGAAGATGAATTAACTGTGGTAGTTTATCTAAATGGTGATGTAACTAGTGAACAAATTGAAAATATAAAAACAGAATTAAATAGTTATAAAAATGTATTGGAAACTACATATAAAAGTAAAGATGAATGGAAGTTAGAAATGAGTGAATATGATGATTCATTTAAAACCGTTTTAGATTATTTAGATGAAAATCCATTGAATGATTCATTCGTTGTTAAAGTAAAAGATGTTAAGAAGTTAAGTGAAACTAGTGAATTTATTAAAGGTATTGAAGGAGTAGATACTGTTAAATATGGAGAAGGCATGGTAGAAAATGTTATTTCTGTATTTGATGTTATTCAAAAAGTTGTACTTGTTGTTGTTATAGCTTTAGTTTTAGTAACTGGTTTCTTAATTAGTAATACTATTAAACTTACTATATTTAGTAGAAGAGGAGAAATTGAAATAATGAGACTTGTTGGTGCAAGTAATATTACAATTAAACTACCTTTCTTATTTGAAGGTTTTATAATTGGCGTAGTTGGTTCAATAATACCTATTTGTATTACTATATATGGTTATGTTATTTTATATTCTAGAATGCATGGTAAGTTATTTTCAAATATGATTATGCTTATTAAACCATATCCATTTGTATTTAAGATTTCATTAATTTTACTTGGTATTGGTGCTTTAGTTGGTATGTATGGAAGTATTAAAGCTGTTAGAAAGTATTTGAAGGTGTAATTATGGGTATTAAAAAATTATGTGAATACTTTATAAGATATATGTTAGCAATTACAATTGTAGTTTCATGTTTTTTGGTAAGTCCCGATGATGTAGATGCTGCAACAAGTAGTAGTGAACCAACAACACTTGCTGAGTTACGTCAGGAACTTGCTAAGTTACAAAAGAAAAAAAAGGATTTAGCTAATCAGAAAGCTTGGACACAAGCAGAAAAGAATAAAAAGAATCAAGAGATACTTAATGCTAAAGATGAAATAACTAATTCTGAAAATCAAATTACTTCGTTAAAACAAGAAATTGAAAATACTAAAGTAAAGATTGAAGAATTAAATAAACAAACTGAAGATTTAATGAAGTTTTATCAAGAAATGATGAGTAGTAATGCTTATTTAGAGTTTGTTAGTGAATCATCTAGTATGACTGATTTAATAATGAGAATTGATGCAGTTAAAAAACTAAGTGAATTTAATAAAAACAAACTTGAAGAAATGGATAATTTAATTAAATCTAATGAACAAAAAAATGTAGATTTAGTTAATTATGAAAAACAACTAAATAGTAATATAGCTAGTTATGAAAAGAAAATTGAAGAATTAGATACTAGTTTACTTAATTTAGTGGATATTGGTGTTGATATTAATGATGAAATTGATATAGTTACTAAGAATATAAATCATTATAAGTCACTCGGTTGTGGTGAAAATCAAAAATTTACAGAATGTGCTAAGTTTGCTTATAATGGGACTTGGTTAAAACCTGTTAATAGTGGGATGGTAACTAGTTTATTTGGGTTAAGAACTTTAAATGGTAAGACTGGTTCTCATAGTGGTATTGATATTGGTGTTCCTGAAAAAACTCCGGTATATTCTGCAACAAATGGAAAAGTAGTTTATTTGGTTAATTCTAGTAATTCTAAGATGTGGAAATGTGGTGGATATCAAGTTTATATTGAATCTGTTGTTGATGGTAAAGTTTATGTTATGCTTTATGCTCATTTACTTTCTTATAATGTTAAGTTATATCAAAGTGTAACTAATCAAACTATTATAGGTTATTCAGGCGGTTATAGTACCTCATCAAAATATGGTGGTTATGATACTTGTACTTTTGGTGCTCATTTACATTATTCTGTATCTGAAGGTAACTGGACAAATTGGGCAACATTTTATAAGAAGTTAATTAATCCACCAGGATTTCCAGGAAAAGGAGTAAGGTTCTATTCAAGAACCCAATGGTTTAAATAATGGATATAGAAACTTTAGTAGTTGGTGAATTACAAGAAAATTGTTATGTTTGTACAATAGGAAATAATACATTTATTGTAGACCCAGGGGATGAAGTAGAAAAAATTATTGATGCATGTAAAAAGAAAAATGTAAAAGAAATACTTGTTACTCATTATCATTTTGATCATATTGGAGCTTTAGATAAATTAAAAGAATATTTTGGTTTAGAGGAAAATACTAAAAGTGGTTATTTTGATTATGAAGTTATATTGACACCTGGGCATACCAGTGATAGTAAATGTTTTTATTTTAAATGTGAAAAAGTATTATTTAGTGGGGATTTTTTATTCTATCATACGATAGGGAGAACTGATTTACCATCAGGGAGTGATATTGATATGATAAAAAGTTTAGAAAAAATATCTAAGTATCCGGATGATTTAATTGTTTATCCGGGGCATGGTCCAAAGACAAAACTTGGAGTAGAAAAGAATAATTTTAAATATTACTATTAATAAAATCAACCTTGATTGGTTGATTTTTAGTTTTGTTTTAAAATAGATTTATTATATGGTTTTCTTTCATCAGTTCTATAAGTTAAATAATCAATGCTTGTTTTGTAGTAGTCTGCTAGTATGTTTATTTTTTCTAATGGAATTGAGTTGATTCCTAATTCATATTTGTTGTATTGTTGTTGAGTTACCCCGAGAATGTTTGCTATATCCTTTTGATATAAATCATGGTCTTCTCTTATTTCTTTTAGTCTTGATATATTCATTGTTACACCTCAAATAAGATTTTACTATACAACTTTTGATTGTATTGACTTATACAACCTCAGGTAGTATAATAAATTTATAATACAACCTAACGTTGTGCACGGAGGTAAGAATGAAAAAAAAAATATTGGTGATACTTGTTACTTTTGTTAATATTTTTGCTTTAGCTGGAAATATATTTTTAAGATTAACTCCAAAACCTGTTGAGATAAATAATTGTAAAGTTAAAAGTGGTATGTTAAGTATGATGTTAGAAACAGATACTAATTCAAAAACATATATTCAATCAACTAGCAATGATTGGCCAACTGATGGTTATATGTTTAATGAAGAGATGAGTAAATGTGAACAAGGTAGTATTTTAAAGTGGGATGATACAAATAAAAAAGTAGTAATGGAAGGAAATACATCAGATAAATGTTATGTATTTTTTGATAAATATAATCCAATAAAGATTAATAATTATTCTATTACCTCAAGTGGTAATAAAATAACTATTACAATTGATGCAACAAGTGGTACTGGAACAATTAGTAAATACTATTATTCAAAAGATGATGGAGTAACATATGTGGAAAGCACATCAAATAATTATGTATTTACTAGTCTTGATAAAGGAACTTATAAAGTAAAAGCATATGTAGAAGATTCAAATGGAAAGATGAGTGAAGTTGTTAGTAAAACTGTTGAAGTTAGTGTTCAAACTTTAGCTTCGTGGATAAAAAAACTTTACACAGGTACTCAGGGTGAGAATAACTTATACTATCATGACGCATCTTTAGTAAATGGTGCAGGAGATAATTCATATAGATATGCTGGTTCTAATACTGGTATGAATAATTATATTTGTTTAAAAACTTCATCTGATTGTTCTGTTCTTGAGTTGTTTAGAATTATTGGGGTAATAGATGGTAAAGTAAAAGTAATAAGGGATAAATCTATTGGTCAAAATGCATGGGATAGTAGTGGCTCAAATGTATGGTCAACGTCGTCTTTAAATTCTTATTTTAATACAACTTATTATAATACTTTAGATTCAACTTTAAAAGAAAAGATAGCGGATACGACTTGGTCTGTGGGTGGAAATAATTTTTATAATATATCAAGAGAAATTGTTTCAATAGCATATAAAAATGAATTGATAACCCCAGCTACTTCATTATCTTTTACTACAAAAATAGGGCTTATGTATACAAGTGATTATGGTTATGCCGCATTATCAACTGCATGGACAAGTTCTATGGCTAATTATTCTGATTCATCAATAAATTCATTAAATTGGATGGTCTTAAGTGCAGATGAATGGACAATTACTAGATCTTCTGGAACTACTGATAGATCTTTTACTATTTATGCTAATGGATCATTAAGCGATCCTAGTGTTACTACCAGTAATCATGTTAGACCTTGCTTTAATCTTTTATCTTCTGTTACTTATAAATCCGGTACCGGAGATAAATATGATCCGATTTTAATTAATTAAAAGAATCAACCTTGATTGGTTGATTTTTCTGTTAGTATGTTTTTTCTGAATATGCATGTGAGTATATGATTGGTTCCATAAATTCTACATAGTTTAGGTAAAGTATTCTAATTAAGTACCATAAATTATTGGTATTATCTCTGATTATTAAATGGTCTTTACCTGCTTCTTCGATAATTCCTTCATATACTTTATTTTGCCATGCACTACTATCTGGATATGAAACATAAGCTTTAACCTTTCTTCCTTTGTTAAGTCTTAGTATGTTTTCAATATAACTTTGTTCATTATAAACATAATTTTCTTTGTTAACATCAGTTATTTGCATATTTCCTGGTGGTGTTTGATAACCTGTTGATGGAAATGTTGGATTTTGGTAATAGTTACCGTTCATTTTAAAATTCACCTCATAACAATATATGTTTTAATTGAAAAAATATAGCAAATAGTTTATAATTAATATAGTAAAGTGGGTAATAAAAATGGAAAAAATAAATTATAAAGAAATAATATTTGATGGATGTTCATTAGTTTTTGGATTATTCTTTTATGCATTATGTTTTAATTTGTTTTTAACTCCGAATGATTTAGTAGTATCTGGTTTTAGTGGGGTATCTATTGTTATGCAAAAATTATTTGGATGGACTCCATCTGTCTTTTTGCTTATTGCAAATGTCATATTACTTATTATTTGTTTTATATTTCTTGGTTGGAAAACTACGAAAAAAAACATAATTGGTTCTTTATTGTATCCATTAATGGTAACTATATCACTACCAGTTGCAACATTTTTAAGTAAATATATAGTTACTGAAGATTTTTATTTAACATTATTATTTGCAGTTGTTTTATATGGTATAAGTAGTGGATTTATTTATAGAAGTGGATTTACTGCGGGGGGATCTGACATAATAATGCAACTAATAAACAAATATTGTAATGTTTCTGAATCAAAAGCATTGCTTGTTGCAAATGGTTTTATTATTTGTTCTGGGATGATTGTTTTTGGATTTACTAAAGCTGTTTATTCATTTATTATATTATATTGTTCAACATATTTTATTGATAAGATTATGTTTGGTATATCTGATAGTAAGCTATTTTATATTTATACAAGAAAGACTAGAGCTGTTAAGAAATTAATATTTGAAGAATTTAAAACTGGGTTTACTACGATACCTGGTACTGGGGGATATTCACATAAAAATGGAGTACTTATTATGTGTGCAGTTTCTAACAATGATTACTATTTACTTAAGAATCGTATTCTAGAAATTGATCCATCTGCATTTATTGTAATAGACAAATGTTATGAAGTTAATGGTGGAGTTAAACGAAGTAATATTCCATTTTTGTAATATTTGTGGTACACTAATGGTGTGATTGCTTATGAAAAAGATTGTTATATTTGGAGGAGGCAGTGGTCTTTCTCAACTTTTAAAAGGAATAAAGCTATTTCCAGTGGATATTACTGCGGTAGTATCTGTTGCAGATAATGGGGGAAGTACTGGTTTACTAAGAAGGGAATTAAATATACCTGCGGTTGGTGATATATCGAAGGTTATGCTTAGTATGTCTGAATCTAGTCAAGATGTTATTGATTTAATGAATTATCGTTTTACTAAGTCAAAGAGTTTAGGAATACATTCAGTTAAAAACTTGCTCTTGATGGCTTTGATGGATTTAAAGGGTAGTTTTGCTAAAAGCTTACCTGTTATGGAAACTCTTTTGGATGTAAAGGGAAATATTTTGCCTTTGACTGAAGATAATGTTAATTTGGTAGGTATTACTACGAATGGTAAAAAGGTTTATGGAGAAACTCAGATTACTAAGTGTGCTAAAAAAATAATGGAAGTAAAATATGATAAAGATATTGTGGTTAATCCTGATGTTATTGATGCTGTTAGAGATGCTGATTTAATTATATTTTCATCAGGAAGTTTGCTTACAAGTATTGTACCTCATTTAATTGATAAAACTTTAGTTAGAGAAATAAATAATGCTAAAGCCGAAAAGATGTATATTTGTAATTTGTTTACTCAACCAGGAGAAACAGATGATTTTAGCGTTAAAGATCATATTATGTATTTAGAAAAGTACTTGGGAAAAGGAAGTATTGATATTGTTATTGCTAATAATGAAGTAATAAGTAGTAATTTAGCTAATAGGTATGCAACACTTGAACAAAAAGATCCAGTTATTTTAGATATGCATGAGTTTGATGATAGTGATATTTATGTTATCCAAGATAAGTTATTTACTACACAAGATGGTGTTTATAGACATGATTCTTTAAAGACTGGATATTTAATATTTTCTTATTTGATGGATGGTAGAAAATGACATTTACAACGAGTTTAAAAGAAGAAATATCGAAGAATGATATTAATGTTATTGAAGCTAGGTATGAACTTAGTGCATTTTTAAATAGTGTAGCTAAGTTTAATAAAGATGAGATATTAATTACTTTGGAAAATGCTAGTATAGCTAGGATGATATATAAAGAGATTAAAGAAATATATGGGATTAATCCAAGTATTGTAGTTAGAATACAAAAAAGATTTAAAGTAAAACAAATATATATTTTAAGGATAATAGAAAGAATTGATTTTATTAAGAAAGATATAAGTGTAGGTATAAAAATAAATGTTGATGATTTAGTTAGTGATGAAGAGAAAATTGCTTTCATTAAAGGAGCTTTTTTGGCAGTGGGTAATGTATCAAATCCAAGTACTAGTGGTTATCATTTGGAATTTATATTTACTAAAGAACGTCTTGCAAAGCAAGTGCTTAATTTGTTAAATTATTTTAATTTGAAGGCTAAGTTAATAAAAAGAGGTTATAAAAATATAGTGTATATTAAAGCTAGTGATTGTATAAGTGATTTAATAAAGATGTTTAAAGCAACAAATTCATTATTTTATTTTGAAGATATAAGAATATATAGAGATCATAAGAATATGGTTAATAGATTAAATAATTGTGAGATTGCTAATCAAGAAAAGACATTTAGAACTGGACAAGCACAGGTGGAAGCGATTAATTATTTAATTAGTCATGATTTATTGGGGTTGCTTGATGAAAATACGAGAATTGTTGCTAATGCTAGAATTAAGTATCCGGAGGTTTCAATGCAAGAACTTGCTGATATAGTAACACTTGAATATAATTATAAAATTGGTAAGTCTGGTATTAATCATCGTTTTATTAAGATAAATAATTTAGTTAAAAATCATAAAGAAAGAAGTGGTAATGATGAAAGTAAGATTAGCTAGTGAAATTCAACCAGATAGTATTTTAGATGGTAGTGGAATTAGAACTGTAATATGGTTTCAAGGATGTTTACATAATTGTTTGGGCTGTCAAAATCCAGAAACTCATGATGTGAATGGGGGATTTTTAAAAGATGTTGATGAGATATGTAGTGAACTTAAATCTTTGAAGTATCAAAGTGGTATCACTTTATCTGGTGGAGATCCATTTTTTCAACCTAAGGAAGCATTATATATTGCAAAGTTTGCTAAATCTATTGGGTTGAATGTCTGGGCTTATACAGGTTTTACGTATGATGCATTAATTAATGGAGATAAGGACAGATTGGAATTGTTAAAAAATGTTGATGTTTTAGTGGATGGTAAATTTGTACTTGATAAGAAAAGTTTAGCTTGTAAGTTTAGAGGTAGCACTAACCAAAGGTTAATTGATGTTAAAAAGTCTTTAGAAAAAGGAGATGTTGTGTTATATGATGTTTGATGAAAAGATAAATTATTGTATACTTCATAATAATCCTGATGAAAATTTTATTAATAAACTTGGTAGTATTCCTGTTATAAAAGATTTAGAATTTAATAAGTTGGTAGAAAGATTAGAATTTTTTCCAAATAAACAAGTTATATTTAATGAAACATTGTATGGCTTAAAACTTGATGAAAAGACGGAAATATTTAAGTTGTTAAAAAAACAAAATATATCATATATAAATGTAACTAGTAATGTTGAAGATGCATTATACTCTGATTATATATTTGTTTATGATGGAAATAAGTTAGTCTTAGAAGGTAATAGAAATGAAGTTTTAAAAGAAGAAAAGACTTTGAAAAGACTTGGGTATGGATTACCTTTTGTGGTTGATTTATCTATTCAACTTAATTATTATGATATATTTAATAAAGTTTATTATGATTTAGATGAATTAGTGGGGGCTTTATGGAATTAGAAAAGTTAAAGGGAAATATTATTGGTGTTATAAGTGATGATTATGAACTACTGAAATATCAGGGACTAATGGTTAAGGATATTGTTAAAAAAAGAAGTTTAGATGCGTTGAAAATGGCTGGACTTACGACAGAGTATATGGATAAATTATTTGATAAATTGTCATATAGAGATAAAAATAAAGTAATACTTGCAAGTAAGTTACAAGATAAAGTTATAATACTTAATAATTTTAGTAAAGGATTAACTAGTAAAGATATAGAACATTATAAGAAGTTATTTAAAAGAATAGTTAGTTATAATAGAAAGATTATATTAATTGATAAAAATAGTGAAATGTTTATTAATCTTGTTGATAAGTTTTATGTTATTAACAAAGATATTGTATATGAAACAGATGACATATTTGATAATAATTTAAGTAAGTATATTGAGTTACCTGAGATTGTTAAGTTTAATAACAAAAGCAATGATTTAGGTGTTAAAATAAATCATTATAAAGAATTAGATGATTTATTAAAAGCAATTTATAGGATTAAGTCATGAGATATTTAATTAGATTTAGTTATGATGGAACTCTTTTTCATGGATTTCAACGTCAGAAGAATGTTAAAAATGTTCAAGGATTATTGGAACAAACACTAAGTGGTTATTTTGGACAAGATATTCTTATTAAGGGAAGTGGAAGAACTGATGCTGGAGTTCATGCAAAGTGTCAATGTGCTCATTTTGATACATCAAAAAAAGTTACTTGGAAAGATATAAAGTGTATTAATAAGATATTAAATGGAGAAATCGTTATAAATAATTTAAAGTTAGTGGATAATAATTTTCATGCAAGACATGATGTTAAGAAAAAAACTTATGTTTATAAAATAAATGTTGGTAAGTATAAAAGTAATTATGAAGGATATTATTATCAGATTAAGTATGATTTAGATATAAAGAAAATGAGGGAAGCTAGTAATGTTTTTGTGGGAGTACATGATTATAGAAACTTTGTAAGTGGATATAGAGATGATTATGAATCTGTTATATATAATATAAAGATAAGTAAGTTTGGTAATATTCTTACATTTAAATTTGTTGGTGCTGGGTTTTATCGTTATATGGTAAGACATTTAGTTGGAGCTTTAGTTGATGTTGGAAAAGGTAAAGTGGATATAAAAACTATTTATGGTATGATTGATAATAAAGAATTTACTAAAAAATTATGTGTTGTACCTGCATGTGGGTTATATTTGACAGACATTAAATATTAGACTTGATAAGGAGGATATTTTGGAAGTATTAGATGTAGTAACTTTAGATAATAATAAAAAATATACTGTTTTAGATATATCAATAATTGGAAATGTTAAGTATATTACTTTGGTTAATGTAAGTGATAGTGATGACATCTTGATATGCAAGGAAAAAGTTGTTGGTAATGAGGTAATTCTTGCAAAAGCAAGTGAGGATGAAAAGAATAAATTGGGTAAAAAATTAATTAATGATATAAGAGGTGTAGGTTATGGAAGAAGAATTTAGAGTAATAAATATTGAAAAATATAAGAGGGATGTAAAACAAGATAAAGTATTAAATAACGTTATTAAAGTTTTAACAGTGGGTTTAATGATTTGTGGTAACCATATTATGGTTGATGATGTTAATGCAAAAACTATAGCTATAGAGTTATTTACTATTTTTGGCGGATATTTAGTAAACTATGAAGTATTTAAAGAAACTATTAAAAGAAAGATAATAATTGAAAAATATGAAACAGAAGAAAATATAAAGAATCTTGATTATCCCGAAGATTATATAGATGAAGTGCAAGATAAGATTTATTCAAAGACATTTAATTTATCAGTTAAAAGTGCGATTCATTTTTTAGTACTTGCTTTAGCTGTATTTGGTAATGCTTTGTTAGTGGGACCTATGCAAGATTTAGTGCTTGCTATTGGTGCTTTAGCTATGACGAATATAATTGAGGGATATGTTGATAAAAAATATTTATTTAAAAGAGCAGATGAACTTGATGATGAAGTAAAGTTAATAAGAGAAAAAAAGGGAAGATAGAGAATATTTAATTAAAGAAATTGATTAGTTTAAAAAAGTTTAATTATACTGGTAATAAGAATTATTTAGTAACTCTAGCTATGCTAGGGGACATTTTTGTTTATGTCGTGTGCTAATACTGCGTGGGTAAATATATTTACATGTTTTACATTACAAGAAATTGTTGCTTTAATATCATGTTATTTAGCTACTAGATTAATTGATAATGCATTATTAAGTTCAACATATTATAGGTTAAGTGGAGATAATCAAATATTACTTGATTTAGATGATTTAAGAAGAGAGAAAAGGCATAAGTAATTGTGCCTTTTTTTGTTGACTTTTTATTAGTTTTTTGGTAATCTTTAAGTATGATAACAGGAAGTAAAGGCGGTAATTGTGTTTAAGTTTTTAAAAAGAAATTTATTTATTATAGTGTTTATAATAGTTGTTTTTGGTTATGTTTTTAATGGTATTAGTAAAAGTGTTAATGAATTTCAACAAATTGATAAGAGAAAAGAAAATATAGCTTTAAAATGTGAAACTGATTTAAGTGATGAAAATAATAGTTATAGCGATAATTATATTAAGTATTGTGAAAATATATTATCTTATAAAGATGATAAGTTTAGCTTTTATAATTATTTAAGTGATATGGCAATAGAAAAATGTGGTTTAGTAGTTGGTTACTTAGGTTTATTGGTTGTTTTAGTTCCTGCCCTTTATTATGTGTGTAGATTACTTAAGAATGGTTATATTGTAAATTATTTAACTAGGAAGAATTATTTAAGCTTTTTAAAGTGTTTATTTGGTAAGGCTTATAGGTTTGTGTGGATATTGCCATTAATTGCAATTATAATGATTTGTGTATCACTTAAATATGGAGTTATTCAGAATAACACTAATACTTTAACATTATGGATGAGTGATATTACAAATAATATTTATCTATTTATTATTTTGTACTTAATCAATGTATTTATGTATTCATGTATGTTTATAAATTTTGGTTTAATTGTTGCAAGATATCAAAATAATTATTTTTTAAGTTTGGTTTTATCTTATATAATTTTCTTTGGGTTAGAGCTTTTCTTAGAGTTGTTTAGTGCATCTGGTGTTTGTAATGTCTTCTTTAAAGACTATTGCGGTGGGTCATTTTTTAATATTATGGATGCATTTACCTTTAATGATGCTTATGGGGTTTCATCGCTGATGTTATTTTCATTTGTTATGTTAGTTATTAGTTTTGTAGGTGTTTTCTTAGCATATAGGAATCAAGAAAAGTTAGTTATAAAATCTGAAAGATATTGGAGGTCAAAATGAAAATAGAAGTTAAAGATGTTTGTAAGAGTTTTCATAAAAAGCAAGTGTTAGATAATGTTAATTATACATTTATATCTGGTAATATTTATGGACTTAGTGGTATAAATGGTATTGGTAAAAGTGTTTTGTTAAAAATTATATGTGGATTATATAAACCTAGTTCTGGTTGTGTTTTATATGATGGAGTTAAAATTAATCAAGATTTAGTTATTAAATCTAATGTCAGAGCTTTGATTGATACACCATATTTTTTTCCTGAGTTAACAGGTTTTGAAAATTTAAAAGTATTATCAAAAATAACAAATAAGATTAATGATGATGATATAAATAAAGCTTTAGATATTGTAAATTTAACTCGCGAAAAAGATAAGTTATATGGGGATTATTCATTGGGTATGAAACAAAAATTAGGTATTGCTCAGGTTATTATGGAAAATCCAGAAGTAATAATATTAGATGAACCATTTAATGGTATTGATAGTGAAAGTATTTTAAAAATAGAAGAGTATTTAAAAGAAATGAAGAAAAATAATAAAATAATAATTATAACTAGTCATATAGCAAATAGTTTAGAAAAGTTGTGTGATACCATATATAAAATGGGGTAATAAAATGATATATCAATTATGTGTGTTACGTGATTTAATTAAGAAAAGTTATTTGAAGTTTTTTGGAGTTTGGTTGTTATTCCTTCTTATAATTTTTAGTTTGGTGATTGTTTCTCCGGTTGGAGTAAGATTAAGTGATTTTTACTTTCTTTTGGGCGTTTTTTATACTTATGATGTTACATTTTTGGAAGTTTTATGGATTGGATTTCAACTATTAAGTTTAATATATATGTTTTTGCTCTTTTTAGAATTTGAAAAATATAATTCAAGTGAATTTCTTTTGCTAAGATGTAAGATGAGATGTGTGTTAATTAATAAATTGTTGATATTTAGTTTGTTTATTACTTTGTTTAGATTATTATTTTTTGGAGTTTCATTTTTAGTTTTACATAATAGTGTAGTGTTTGATTGGTTTTGTTTTTGGCAAAATATAATTTTATACGTTGGTACTATTTTTGTTGTATTTTTGCTATATTTAGTAACTTTTTTACGAAATATATAAAAAATAATCATAAATTGCTTAAAAACATTTGACTTTTTGTCATTTTTTTCATATAATTTTAATCGGTACATTTTATTTATGTGATTTGTTTAGTCGTGGGAAAATTAAACATTGAACGTAGTGGAAGGAATTTGAATATGAAATCATTTATGCAAAAAAAGGAAAATATCGAAAGAAATTGGTATGTTGTTGATGCTGAAGGTAAGACTTTAGGTCGTGTTGCAACACAAGTTGCTCATGTTTTAAGAGGAAAACATAAAGTAACTTATACTCCATATGTTGATTGTGGTGATTATGTAATTATAGTTAATGCTGATAAAGTAGTTTTAACTGGAAACAAGTTAGATAATAAGAAATATTATAATCATAGTGGCTTTCCAGGAGGATTAAGAGAAAGAACAGCTAAAGAAATGATCAATAATTATCCAGAAGAAATGGTTGAAAGAGCAGTTAAAGGAATGCTTCCTCATAATAGATTAGGAAGAGCTATGGGTAAAAAATTATTTGTTTATAGCGGACCTGATCATAAACATGAAGCTCAACAACCAAAGACTTTGGAAATTAAATAGGAGGAATTATGGCTAAGAAACAAGAATGGACAGCTACTGGTAGAAGAAAAAGAAGTGTAGCAAGAGTAAGATTAGTTGGTGGTACTGGTAATATCACTGTAAATGGTGTTGATGTTAATGATTATTTTCCATTTGCAACATTAGTAATGGATTTAAAACAACCATTAGTTGCAACTGGTAATGAAAATAGATTTGACATTGATATTAATGTTAATGGTGGTGGATTCTCAGGACAAACTGGTGCAATTCGTTTAGGTATTACTAGAGCATTACTTGCATTTGATGCAAATACTGACCAAACTAGAGAAGATAGTTATAGACATATTCTTAAGAATGCTGGATTTGTAACAAGAGATCCAAGAGTTAAAGAACGTAAGAAATATGGTCTTAAGAAAGCAAGAAGAGCTCCACAATTTAGTAAACGTTAATAGAATTTCGGTTTTAACTTTCCTCATAAACCATTGGTTTATGGGGTTTTTGTTTTGTAATTATTATCGTTTTCCCGTGAATAGGAAAAAGTTCAATAGAACTGGTGATAATCATAAAAAAAGTCAATATTATATGACTTTTTCATTATTTTGTTATTTTATTTGATATTTTTTTTAATTCTTCCTTTTCAATTTCATTTATTGATTTTTTAGGAGTAGGTAATTTTTCAGGTGTTGTTCCTCCGACTTTTATAATTGTATTTCTGATTGCTTGCCCAACCATATGATGTGTATTGCAAGCGTTTCTTTCTCCAGTAACATTATTATTTTTTATTACTTCATCTGTTTGAGTAATTCTAAATAAGTTTGCTGCCAATTCGTTGCTACTCATGTGATCAAGTATTTCTTCTTTATCTGGATCAATTCCTTTTCTTTTAGCAATGTCTTTTGCAGTTTCTCCACCATATAGACCTTTATAACCATAGTCATTAAACTTTGCATAATTGTTTACACCTGCTTTTTTTGCAGTATCAAATAAGTATTTATTTTTGTTTTTAATATTAATTCGTGTATACAGTCTTTTCTCATCTTCATTTAATTTGTTATATTCTTCTTGTGTTAATTCCATTCTTCTCGTTTGAACGGCAAAATATGTTTGACCTAATGCAACGGATTTGTGCCTTACGGGGTTTGCATTTTGAACTATTAAATAACAAGCGTATCTGCTTAATTTATAATCTATTACTTCTTTTGTTGTTGCACCAGATTTTACGATTTTCCCCTTAACGGGAAAATGGTCATCAATATTAAATCCACTTAAGTTACAACTTAACTTTGCTTTATTTATTACTTTTGCAAAGTGTTCCCATTTACTATATTCAAGAGCTGGCATTAATTCTCTTGCTTCCCAATATTCGTTTCCTAGTTCGTCGATGTGTTTAATATTTTCAAACATTTTTTTATTATATTTTTGTATTTCATTGTTTTCCATCTTTTTACCTCCTTTATACAAAAACTTTAACATTTATTTTAATATAATATTTTGCAATTTTCAAGATGTAAATATAAACTTGTAGAATAAATATTATTTTTTTCATTTTTTTAAAATTTTGTTGTTATTTGATACAATATTTATGAAATGAGGAGTATAAGATGAAACGTATTTTAATGAATAAAAATGTTGAAGTAATGACTTTAGAATATGATTCTATAAGTTGTAGTTTTACTAAAATTTATAATGTGTCTAATATGGAATATGCTCCATATATAATTAGTAGAATTAGTAATGATAATTCTGCTTTATTAAAAAGAGTATCTCGTTGGTTCTTGGGACGTGGTATTCCATCATGGAGAGATAGGTTAGATTTGTTGTTACATCGATTAAATATTATTACTCCGAATGAACTACTTAATAAAGCATTTGGTTAATCATTATCTGATCAGTATTGGCTAAAGCCTTTTGATACAAATATTAAATATGATGACATAAACTTCTTTGATAATGGACAAAGTTTAAATATTAATTATTATAGTGAAGATGAGTTGTATGTAACTGGAGAAGGTAGATTCTTTTATGAAGTGAGAAGTTTTGATGAAATTATTAAAGTTGTTAAAGATATTAAAAGAATTGATGTATCTAAGTTAAAAGGAATACCTGAGTGGTTTGATAATTTATTGCATCAATATCAAGAGTTTACTCACATCTCAAATGAAAGAATTAATAAATTAAAGAAATTAATAGAGGAATAACTTAGTTAATTTCTTTTTTGCTATTGTTTTTATCTTTCTTTTTTAGTAAAATAGTTACATGTGAGGGGATAATTATGAGAATTAGTAATGAATGGAAAAATTATGAATGTTTAGATGCTGGTAATGGCGAAAAACTTGAACGTTGGGGAAATGTTTTGTTGCGTAGACCTGAACCTTTAGCTATGTGGCCAATTGAAATGGATGATGCATGGAAAAAGGTTGATGGTGTTTATTATAGATTTGTTGATGGTGGAGGTCATTGGGAATTTAATAAAAAGTTACCTGATTATTGGACAGTGGAATATAAAGATTTAAAGTTTAAAGTTAGTCCCACTAATTTTAAACATACTGGTTTGTTTCCTGAACAAGCTTGTAATTGGGATTTTTGTATGAATAAAATTAGAAATGCTAAAAGAAGTATTAAAGTTCTTAATTTGTTTGCTTATACTGGTGCTGCTACTGTTGCATGTAGTAAGGCTGGAGCTGAAGTTGTTGTTCATGTTGATGCTGCTAGAGGTATGGTTGAATGGGCAAAAGAAAATGCAAAACTTTCTGGAGTTGAAAATAACTATATTAGATTTTTAGTTGACGATTGTTTAAAATTTGTTGAAAGAGAAATAAGACGTGGTAATAAATATGATGCTATTATTATGGATCCACCTTCATATGGAAGAGGACCTAGTGGTGAAGTTTGGAAACTTGAAAAGAACTTAGAAGAACTTGTTAGTAGATGTGCACTTTTACTTAGTGATAATCCATTGTTTTTTCTTATAAATGCTTATACAACTGGAGTATCAAGTACGGTTTTATATAATATTTTAAAACTAACTGTTGGTAAGACATATGGTGGTGTTATTGATGCTGGAGAAATTGGGCTTCCAATAAAGAGAAACGATTTAGTGCTTCCATGTGGTATTTATGGGTTATGGCAAGATGAATAAAATTATATATGAAGATAATCATTTATTGGTAGTTGAAAAGCCAAGAAATATGTTGGTTCAAGAAGATAGTACAAAAGATTTAGATCTGCTTAGTAGTTTGAAAAGTTATATTAAAGAAAAATATAATAAACCTGGGGATGTTTATTTGGGACTTGTTCATAGATTAGATAGACCAGTAGGTGGCTTAATGGTTTTTGCAAGAACTAGTAAAGCTGCATCAAGATTATCTGAAGCAATTAGAGTTCATGATTTTCATAAAAGTTATTTGGCAGTTGTTGAAGGTAAGTTAGATAAAAATGGTGTTTTTGAAGATTATTTAAAAAAGATTGAATCTGAAAATAAAACTATTGTGGATAAGGAAGGCAAATATTCAAAATTATCATATGAAGTTTTAGGTTATAAAGATAATTTAAGTTTGGTTTTAATTAATTTGGAAACTGGAAGGTCTCATCAGATAAGAGTTCAATATTCATCAAGGAATCATCCTTTGTGGGGAGATCAAAAATATAATAAAAATGCATTACCTAAAGAACAAATTGCATTGTGGTCATGTAGTTTAGAATTTGTGCATCCGACATTAAAAGAAAAGTTATTATTTAAATTAGAACCACCACTTAAAGAATATCCATGGAGTTTATTTGGAGGTGAAATAGAAAAATGGAAGAATACAAAGAAATAGAAAGAAGTATTATAAAAAAATATAGAAAAGAAATTTGGGCAAAGTTTGTTAAAGCTTGTAAAGAATATGAACTTATTAATGAAGGGGATAAAGTAATGGTATGTATTTCTGGAGGAAAAGATTCATTTTTACTTGCAAAGTGTGTTGAAGAATTGCAAAAACATGGCGGGGTTAAATTTGATGCTTTTTATGTTTGTATGAATCCGGGGTATAATGATGCAAATAAAGAGATGATTTTAAATAATGCTAAAAAATTAAATATAAATTTAGAGATGTTTGATAGTGATATATTTGATGTTGCAAATATGTTAAATGAAAAAAGTCCTTGTTATATGTGTGCTAGAATGAGAAGAGGATATCTTTATAATAAAGCAAAAGAACTTGGATGTAATAAAATTGCATTGGGTCATCATTTTGATGATGTTATTGAAACAACACTTTTATCAATGTTTTATGGAAGTGAAGTTAAAACTATGTTACCAAAACTTCATAGTGAAAATTATGAAGGGTTAGAATTAATTAGACCTCTTTATTTAGTTAAAGAAAACAATATACTTGGTTGGGTTAAATATAATAATTTAAAGTTTATTAATTGTGCTTGTAAATTTACTGAAAAAGTAAATGGGGATATAAATTTAAGTAAAAGAAGAGAAATGAAAGAGTTAATTAAACATTTAAGAAGTTTGAATCCTGATATTGATTATAATATATTTAAGTCATTAGATAATGTTAATTTAAATTGTGTACTTGGTTTTAAAAAGGATGGAGTATATAAAAGTTTTATGGAAGATTATGATAAGTAGTCTTTCTTTTTGTGAATAATATATAATAATTAAATATAAAGCATAAATATTAATATGAAGAATTATTATGTTAAGATTATGTTTTTGTTTATTATATTGTTTTTAGTTTTATATGGGAATCCTGTTAAGGCTGATTTACCTATGCAAGGAAAAGTTATTGTTGTTGATGCTGGTCATGGTGGTCTTGATCCGGGTGCTATATATAGAGATATATATGAAAAAGATATTACATTAAATATATCAAAATATTTATATGAGTATTTGTCTAGTTGCGGTGCAACAGTCATTATGACTAGGGATAGTGATAGTGATTTAAGTAATGGAGTAAATAATCATAGAAAGAAAAAAGATTTTGATGAAAGAATAAAGATTATTAATAAAAAATATGTTGATATGTATGTATCAATACATTTAAATTATTTGATTAATTATAGATATAATGGACCTCAGGTATTTTTTAATAAAGATAATAAAAATACTGCAGTTAAAATACAAGAATATATTAATAAAAAATTGGGTACAGATAGAAGTGTAAAAAAAATACCAGGGGATACTTACATGTATGGTAAATTAAATAGTAAAGGTGTTTTAGTTGAATGTGGTTTTTTATCTAATAAAGAAGAAAGAGATAAATTAATAACAGAAGAATATCAAAAAGAATTTGCAAAAATACTTGGAGATGCTATAATAAATTATTATAATTAAGTTAAAATTACATTGTTTCACTTTTTTTTCACAGTTTTTTTACATTAAAGACATTAAATAGAGGTATATTTATTATGTTGATTGTGATATAATGTTTATAGTAAAGGCGGTATAGTGTGAAATCGAAGACATTTAAAACATTAGATGAACAAATTGACATACTGGTTAACAAAGGTTTAGTGGTAGATGATGTTGAAGCCACTAAAAGTATTTTGTTACGTGAAAATTATTTCTTTTTAAGTGGATACCGTCATCTATTTATGGATCCAATAGATAATAAAAGGTATTTGGAAGGAACAACATTTAAAGAGTTATATTCTATGTTTTTGTTTGATAGACAAATAAGAAATATAATATTTAAAAATATCTTGATTGTTGAAAATAATTTAAAGAGTATACTTGCTTATGTAATGAGTAAGAACCATGGTTTTAAAGAAAATAATTATTTAAATCCGAATAATTTTGTTAGAGATTCTAGAAAGAATAGACAGATTAATGACTTAATTAGAAAGATGAAAAGACAAATTAGCGTAAATGGAAAACAACATACAGCAACAGCACATTACATTATAAATTATGGGTACATTCCATTGTGGGTAGTAGTTAAAGTATTATCATTTGGTATTGTTGGAGAACTTTATACTATACTTCAGTATCAAGATCAAAAAGAAATAGCTGATGTATTTGGTGTAAGTATCAAAAATATGGTTGATTATTTACCTATTTTAGCTAATTATAGAAATTTATGTGCCCATGAAGATATTTGTTATATTAATAGAACTCAGAAAGCTATTGATGATACAAAATATCATAAGTTATTGTATATTCCTATAAATAATGAGGAATATATATATGGTAAGAATGATTTATTTGCATTAGTGATTATTCTTAAAACGTTGTTAGATCCAGATAATTTTAATTTATTTATAAATGAGGTAAGTTATGAATTAGATAGGTTGTCTGGTAAGCTCAATGTAATAAAGATAGAAAAAGTATTACATGAAATGGGATTTCCAAATAATTATAAAGAAATAGTGAGGTTAGAAAAATGAATGAAGAAAAGATTGAAGTAAAGAATAAGGAAAGAAGAAAAATTATTTATTATTTGATTGCCTTTTTTGTGGGTTGTTTAGCTATGTATGCAGTTGTGTATTATTTTCCAACTAGTATAACTCAAAATATTACTAAGTTAGAAAAGGATGTAACTGTTACAGATAAAGGAATAGCAGATGCTGTTGAAAAGGTTTATGATGCAGTAGTAGTTGTTTCAACATATCAAGATGATACATATACAGCATCTGGTACTGGTTTTGTTTATAAAAAAGATAATAAAACATATTATATTTTAACTAATCATCATGTTATTGATGGTGGTAATAAAGTTACTGTATCATTTACTGATGGAACTGTTTTAGAAACAAAGGTTGTGGGTTCTGATCAATATGCTGATATTGCAGTTTTAACTGTTGAATCTGATAAAGATTTAAGTGTTGTTGAAATTGGTAAGAGTGAAGATTCTAGAGTTGGGGATACTACTTTTGCAGTAGGGGCACCACTTGATAGTGCTTATTCTTGGACAGTAACTAGAGGTATTTTATCTGGTAAAGATAGAATGGTTGAAGTATCACTTTCAAATAATAAAAATAGTGATTATGTTATGAAGGTTTTACAAACTGATGCTGCGATTAATTCTGGTAATAGTGGTGGACCTTTGTGTAATAGTAATGGGGAAGTTATTGGTATTACATCACTAAAACTTGTTAGTAGTGGAGTTGAAGGAATGGGATTTGCTATTCCAATTGAATTTGCTATTAATAAAGCTGAAGATTTAATTAAAGGAGAAAGTACTGAATATCCATATATTGGAGTATCAATGTTTGATGTATCAACTGCTTATTATTCTTATCAATATAGTAGTTTAATTAAAGAATCTGGTTTAACAAGTGGTGTTATTGTTGCGGGTGTTGAAAAGGGAAGTCCTGCAAGTAGTGCTGGTTTAAAAACTAAAGATATTATTACAAAGATAGATAATGAAGATGTTAAAAATATTGCTTATTTAAGATATTATTTATATCAACATAAAGCTGGGGATACAATTAAGGTTACTGTTTATAGAGATGGTAAAGCTAAAGAAATTAGTGTGAAATTAGGAACAAGTAAGCAAACTACGTAAGCTTACTTTTTTCTGATATTGGAGGGTATATGAAATTAAAAAGATTTTTAGCATATTTTATAGATATTATGATTGTGGGATTAGTTGCAAGTAGTTTAGCAAATATAAGGATAATTAATCCGTATTATGATGAGTATTTAGAAGTTCAAGATAAAATAAGGGAAGCTTATAATGATGTTAATGAAGATAATATATTGGATGTTGTATTTAAAGAAGATAATATTAATTTATATAGAGATTTAAGTAAGTGTAACAGTATTACATCAATTATATCTGTTTGTTGTTATGTTTTATATTTTGTTGGATTTCAAAAATGGAATAAGGATCAAACTGTTGGAAAGAAGCTTATGGGAATAAAGGTTGTATCTGTAGATAAAAAAGAGGTTAGTGGATTAGATTATTTAATAAGAAGTGTATTTGCATATAATTTATTGTTTACTTCTTTAAATGTTTGGGTTTCTTTTAGATTTAGTGGTAATATGTATTTAAATTTAACATCAATATTTAGTAGTGTTGGAAGTTTAATAACATTAATTACTTATTTAATGATTTTGGTAAGAAGTGATGGAAGAGGTTTACATGATATAGTTGGACATACTAAAGTAGTGTTGGATAATGAATAATAAAACCCAGGCATTTATGCTTGGGTTATTTCATGTTTAGAATTATTTTGTTTTGCTAATATAGATTTTTTATATGGTTCTTTTGTATCTGTTCTACCTATTAGGTAATCAACTGATACGTTATAAAAGTCTGCTAAATCACTTATATAATGAAGTGGTATTAATCTTTTGCCAATTTCATATTCACTATATTGTTGTCTTTTAATACCAAGTGCTTTAGCTACATCTTCTTGTTTTATATCTCTATCTTTTCTTATTTCTCTTAATCTATCTATGTTCACTATATTCACCTCATGAATATTGTTGCATATTATTTTAAGTTTTGCTTGACAACGCAAAACATCTATTGCATAATTATATTAGAAAAATAAGATAAAGCATTTTTCATGAGGTGAATATAGTGAAAAGAAAATATAAATTATATATTAGTTTGTCTATATTTATTATTGTATTATCTATTATATTTATATATAAAAATAATTATAATAAAGAAGTTTTAGATAATAAAGATAATGTTAAGACTACCGATAAATTATCAGGGATAGCTATTATGTTGGAGACTAGTGCGGGTTCTGGTAAATATAATATATCAACTACTGGAACATTTCCAAAGAGTGGATATGAATTTAATAAATTAAAAAGTGGTTGTGAAAATGGAGGAACATTAAGTTATAATGAAGAAACGAGAAAGGTAACATTAAAATCTAATATAAGTGATAAATGTTATATTTATTTTGATTTAGTTCCACCGGATGTTAGTGTTGCAGTTAATAACTTACCAACTATGTATGGTAAGTTAGGTAATATTACTTGTGAAAATAGTAATACAACATATAATCAACAATATAATAGAATTGAAGTATCCCAAATTAATGGTAAATATTCTTCGTGTACTTTAAATTATTCAGATAGTACATCAAAGGTTAATTTTGCTGATTATATTATAAGTTTAGCTGGAACAACACAAGGAACAGGACAAGTAATAAATGAAAAAGGATATAGGTATGAAGGGAAGGAACCAAATAATTATGTGTGGTTCAATAATGAATATTGGAGAATAATTGGGGTATTTGATAGTGCATCACATGGCATAAGCGGAAAGAATTTAGTTAAAATGATACGAGCAGATATTTTGGATGCATTAGCATGGGAAGAAAAAAATATTAATGATTGGACAGTAGCTAGTTTGAATTTATTGTTAAATGGTGCTTACTATAATGCTAAAGACGGTACAAATTCAGGTTATTGTTATGGTGATGCTTCAATTTCCTCTACTTGTGATTATACAAAAAAAGGTATACAATCTGGATATAGAAAGATGATTGCAAATGTTACATGGTATCTAGGTGGTTATTCAAATAATAAAGTAACAACTGAAGAATTTTATGGATATGAAAGAGGAACTGAAGTGGTTAGCGGAAGACCAACATACACAACAGGGTATATAGGTCTAATGTACCCAAGTGATTATGGGTATAGTGTGTTATCAAATGGTTGTGCAAGGACAACAAAATTAAATTCTTATAACAGTAACAAATGTGCAGGGCAAAGTTGGTTGTATGGAAAAGGGTATGAATGGACACTTACACCTGATTCGGTTGATAGCTCACGTGTTTTTTTCCTAGTTATTATGGGAGGCGTATACTCCAATTATGGAGCACATAATGCATTCTGTGGATTTGGAGTCCGTCCAGTTTTGTATTTAGAAGATTTTGTATATAAAATGGATGGGGATGGCAGTCTAGAAAATCCATATATTATTGGGATGTGAAATTTATGAAGAAAAAAATAAGTATAGGAATTATATTGATAGTATTATTTGTTAGTATAATTATTTTAAATAATAATACTGATAATAAATATACATTTAAAAAAGATGGAATATTATATGCTTTATCTTTAGATGAAAAAAGTATAACATCTTTTCCATCTAAAGGATTATATAAAGTAAATGTATCGTGTGAAGGTGCAGATGGGAAATGGTTATATGATGATTGGAAATTAGCGATAGAAAATATAACTGGTGATGTTTCATGCAATATAAAATTTAAAACAATTACAAAAACATACTTTAATGATTATATAATAGGACTCAAAGGAACAACACAAGGGACAGGACAATTGTTAAATGAAAATGGATATAGATATGAAGGAAAAAATCCAAATAACTATGTGTGGTTCAATAATGAGTATTGGAGAATTATTGGAGTATTTGATAGTACAACGCATGGTGTAAGTGGAAAAAACTTGGTTAAAATAATAAGAGCAGATGTGTTAGATGGGCTTGCTTGGCATAAATCAAATAGTAATGATTGGACAGTTGCTAGTTTGAATAAACTTCTTAATGGAGCATATTTTAACGCTCAAGATGGCTCAAATTCTGATTATTGTTATGGTTCCGCTAATATGACCATGAATTGTAACTATACAAGGAAAGGATTATCAACTGAGTCTCGAAGTATGGTAGTTAATGTAACATGGTATTTAGGTGGGTATTCAAATAATGAAGAAACACCTGAAAACTTATATGGATATGAAAGAGGAACGACAGTATATAATGGAAGACCTACAAAATTTACAGGATATATTGGTCTCATGTATCCGAGTGATTATGGATATAGTGTATTATCAAGTAATTGTGCAAGAACAACTAATTTTGGATCTTATAATAGTAACTCATGTGCAGGGCAAAGTTGGTTATTTGGCAAAGGCTATGAATGGACATTAACTCCAAACTCGTCTTATGGAACTGATGCTTTTTCTTTTTATGAAGATGGTCTTGGTGGACGCAGTAGCGTGTCTCAAGGCTATGCTGTTCGTCCTGTTGCATATCTAGACTCATCTGTGTTTGTTTATGATGGCGATGGGTCAATTGAAAATCCATATATTATTGGAATGTAACATATTAAAACCAACAAGTTATGATGTGAACCCCGTTTAGTAGACATCAA
>FR903526.1 GCA_000438075.1 Clostridium sp. CAG:609
GGACATGTAGCTTCATCTGAACCAAAGCATACATAATTATTTGGGTTTGCTCCTGCAAATCTGTATGAATTATCTCCTGCTCCATTTGTTAGGCTTGCATCATGATAATAAATACCATTTTCCCCTTGAGTTCCTGTGTATAATGATTTTACATAATCTACTAAAGTACGATTTTTTGTTGCTAGAGATGTAGCAGATACATCCTATATTTGCCCATGTATTTCCTCCAACCTTCCATGTTGTGTCTGCTATTTTAGCTGCCCAGTCTGCTCCTATATTTGTTATGAAGTTTGTATTTAAATTTGTTTTATTTAACAAACTTGTACTCCATGTATTTGATCCATATCCACTATTTATTGTAGTATTGTTTTTATAATTCCATGTATATGCTGCTATATTAGCTAAATTATTTCCTTTGTAATTTGAAGAAGCATTACCTGTAGCTGTATATGCTTGTTTATAATCTCCATCTGCACCTAATAAAGTGCTTGTTGCATAATCTGATTTAATTAGTTTTACTCTATCTCCAAATACTCCGATTATTCTATATAGATTATCTGCTGGACATGGGCTTTGTGTACTTCCAAAACAAACATAGTTGTTTACTGCATCACTTGCTCCAGCATATCTATACGAATTATCTCCTGCTCCATTTGTTAAAGAACTATCATGATAATATAATCCGTTTGATCCTTGCGATGTATATTTAGATTTTACATAATTATACAATTTAACATTACTTTTTGTTCTAATAGATGTAGCAGACACACTACTTGTTCGATTATTACTATCTTTAACGTAAACCTTTATATAGAATGTAGCATTACTAGTTAAATTACTAAATGTATAACTACTTGATGTGCTTTCTACATAATTTGAACCATTATCTTTTGAATAATAATATTTTACAACGTTTCCTGTTCCACCACTTGCACTTACATTTATGGTAATTGAACTAGATGTTGATGAAGTTGATACATTTGTAACTTTTGGAAGTACATATGCATCAGTTGTTGATTATCTGCTGGACATGGGCTTTGTGTACTTCCAAAACAAACATAGTTGTTTACTGCATCACTTGCTCCAGCATATCTATACGAATTATCTCCTGCTCCATTTGTTAAAGAACTATCATGATAATATAATCCGTTTGATCCTTGCGATGTATATTTAGATTTTACATAATTATACAATTTAACATTACTTTTTGTTCTAATAGATGTAGCAGACACACTACTTGTTCGATTATTACTATCTTTAACGTAAACCTTTATATAGAATGTAGCATTACTAGTTAAATTACTAAATGTATAACTACTTGATGTGCTTTCTACATAATTTGAACCATTATCTTTTGAATAATAATATTTTACAACGTTTCCTGTTCCACCACTTGCACTTACATTTATGGTAATTGAATTAGATGTTGATGAAGTTGATACATCTGTAACTTTTGGAAGTACATATTCATCAGTTGTTACACTTAAGTTATACACATTTGATTCTCTTCCTAAAGTATCAACTACTTTTACTTTTATTGAATAATTTGTTTTTTCATTTAATCCTGTAAATGTATAT
>FR903527.1 GCA_000438075.1 Clostridium sp. CAG:609
GTTATAATTATTTTAGTTGAGGTATAAAGATGGAAATAGTTATAACAAGTAATAATAATAAAATGAATTTATTAAAGAAATTTTTAAAAGAAAAAAGGTTTAATAAATATAAATTTTATACTATGAATGAATTTAAAAAGAATATGTGTTTTGATTATAACGATGAGGCTTTAGAATACATAGTTAGTAAGTATCATGTTAATTTAAATATAGCTAAAATATATATGGATAATATGTATTTTTTAGATGATGTTGATAATGAAAAGATAAAGTTTTTAAATAATTTGAAGAATGAGCTTATTAATAATAAGTTACTTATTATTAATGATGCTTTTAAAAAATATATAGTTAGTAAAAAAATAATTATATATAATTATGAACTTACTAAAGAAGATAAAAAAGTATTAAATGGATTAGATTATGAAATAGTTAATAATTATAACAATTATGTACCTGTTGTTTATGAAGCTAAAGATATAGATACAGAGATTGAATTTGTTACTAGAAAAATACTAGAGACTATTAATAGTGGGGTAAGTATAGATAATATTAAATTAATTGTTAATAGTGAATATCAAAATAAAATTAAGTTTTATTTTGATATGTTTAATATATCAATTAATTTAAGTAGTAGTAGTTCTATGTATAGTTTAAGTATTAGTAAAGAGTTTTTAGATATGTATGATGATAATAGTATAGATAGTATTATAGAATATTTATCTAAGAGTTATAAGAATGTAAATGATTTAGTAGATGTAATAAATAAATCTAGTTTAGTGGAAGATAAATTTATTAGAAAAGAATTTATTATAAGGGATTTAAAAAACACATATGTTAAAAGTGTTACTTATACTCATGGAGTAACTAAAGCTAGTATTAGTGATGCATTTAGTGATGAAGATTATGTATATTTACTTGGGTTTAATCAAAATGTTTATCCGAAAGTTTATAGAGATGATGAGTATTTAAGTGATGCTTTAAAAGAGATGCTTGGTATTGATACAAGTTTAGATAAGCAAAGATATGAGCGAAGTGTAATACTTAATGGTATAAAGAATATAAAGAATTTAATTATAACATATTCTTTATTTAATGATAAAGTATTGTATCCTTCTAATTTAATTGATGAGCTTGGGGTAGTTCCTGAGACTATAAATATAGATGAGAAAATCTCATATAGCAGGAATTATACTAATTTGTTATATGCAAAAGATTTAGATAATTTATATAAGTTTAACATGGAAGGAAAGTATTTAAAACTATATCAAAATAATTTAAATATTAAATATAGAGAATATAATAATAAATTTAGTTATATTGATAATTTTAAACTAAAAGAAAGATTAGAAGATGGACTAACTTTATCATATACAACACTTGAAAATTATTCTTTATGTGGTTTTAAATATTATCTAAGTAATATATTAAATTTAAATATATATGAAGAGAGTTTTAAAACTATACTTGGTAATATAACACATTATGTTTTACAACATGGACTTACAAGTGATATAGATGTTGGTAAGTATATAGAAAAGTATGTAAGTGAAAGTGACTTTGTTTTTAAAGATAAAGAGTTGTTTTATTTGGACATTTTAAAAAATGAGTTAGAGTTTGTTCTTGCATATTTAAAAAGAATGCAAGAGTCTAGTGGGTTAAAAAATTATGAATTTGAAGTATCACTGACGAAAGAAAAAGTAATAGATGGTATAGATGTAATATTTAAAGGTTTTATAGATAAGTTAATGTATGGTTATAAGAATAATAAATTAACTATAGCAGTAGTAGATTATAAGACTGGTGAAAAAAGTGTTAAATTAGATTTACTTAAGTATGGTATTAATTTACAATTACCAATATATTTGTATTTATTAAAAAATAATGAAAAGTATAAAGATGCTTATATAGCTGGTTTTTATATAGAAAAGGTACTTAATAATGTGTTAAATAAAGATTTAAAGAAAAGTATAGAAGTACAAAAAGAAGAAAATATTAGGTTATCTGGTTTTACAAATAGTGATGTTGATATAATTGAGGTTTTAGATCATAATTATAAAGATGGTAAAATGATTAAGAATTTAAGATTTAAAAGTGATGGAAGTTTTTATGCATCAAGTAATGTTTTATCGAATGATGAAATGGATGATTTAGTTAGTAAAATAGATATATTAATAAATAATACAATTAAAAGTATAGAAAATGGAGAATTTAATATTAATCCGAAAGTTTATAAAAAGAAAAATATTTCATGTGAATATTGTAATTTTAAAGATATTTGTTTTGTACAAAAAGATGATGAAGTAGTGTTGGAGGATAAAGATGAAGTGGACGACGGAACAACAGTTAGCAATTGAAATGGATGGATCAAATATAATTGTATCAGCTGGAGCAGGTTCAGGTAAAACAGCAGTATTATCTGAGAGAGTATTACAAAAAGTATTAAATGGAGTTGATATAAGAAAAATCCTTATTTTAACATTTACTAATGAAGCAGCAGGAGAAATGTCTGCAAGAATTAGAAAAAAAATAAAAAAAAGTGGTTTAAAAGAACAACTTGAATATTTAGATTCAGCATATATTACTACATTTGATGCATATGCACTTTCTTTAGTTAAAAAATATCATTATGTACTTAATATAAATAAAGATATAAAGATAATTGATACATCGATTATAAATATAGAAAGAAAACGTCTACTTGATAAAATATTTGATGAATTTTATCAAGAGAAAGATTTAGATTTTTTAAACTTTGTTAAAACATTTACTATGAGAGATGATGAAGTATTAAAAAATGATATATTAAATATAAATGATGGTATTGATTTAAAGTATGATAAGAATGAATATTTAGATAATTATATAGAAAATTTTTATAATAAAGAATATGTTAATAAGATATTTAATGACTACTTTAAATATTTGAGTGAACTTGTTGATAATTTTGAGACTGATGTAATGAGTTTAGAAAACTATATGGAAAGTGATGCATATATAAGTATATATGATAGTGTATCTAAGATATTTAGACCAAAGACTTATGATGATTTATATAAACATAGAGATATAAAATTAGGTAGATTTAAAGGTTTAGATGAAGATGGTGTATTTTTAAAAGAAAGAGTTAAAGATAGTCTAGAAAAAATAAAATCATTAATAATATATAGTAGAGAAGATATAATAAAGTATTATTTAAGTACAAAAGATTATGTTAAAGTAATAATTAAAGTAATAAAGAAATTAGATGAATATCTAAATAATTATAAAATAAGTAATGGTGTATTTGAGTTTAGTGATATAGCTAAGATGGCAATAAAGTTAGTTAAAGAAAATAAATATATTAAAGATGAAATAAAGTATTATTTTAATGAAATAATGATAGATGAGTATCAAGATACAAGTGATTTACAGGAAATCTTTATTAGGGAAATAGAAAATGATAATGTTTATATGGTAGGTGATATAAAACAATCTATTTATAGATTTAGAAATGCTAATCCTTTGATATTTAAAAATAAGTATGATAATTATAGTAAAAATATTGGGGGAAGAAAAATTGATTTAATGAAGAACTTTAGAAGTAGAAGTGAAGTTTTAAATAATATAAATGAAATATTTAATTTACTTATGATTAAAGATTTAGGGGGTATAGATTATACTGATAATCATGAGATGATTTATGGTAATGAGACATATATAGAGTTATGTAAAAATGAATATAACAATAATTTAGAGATACTTACTTATAATGATGAGGGTAAAGAGTTTTCTAAAGATGAAATAGAAGCTTTTGCTATTGCAAATGATATTAAGAAAAAAGTAAGTGATGGTTATTTAGTTGCTGATTTTGATATTGGGAGATTACGTAAGTCAAATTATAGTGATTATTGCATTATTTTAGATCGTGGAAGTAGTATGCCACTTTTTAAAAAAGTTTTTGAGTATTTTCACATACCTATGGAAATTTATCAAGATAATAATTTAATGAATGAAACAGAAATTTATATTATCAAAAATATTATTAATTTAATTATTAATATATCAAAGAAGATATTTAATAAAGAAACAAGGTATTATTTTACGAGTGTTGCAAGAAGTTACTTAGGGAATATGAGTGATGAAGAAATATATGAAGCTTTGGAAGAAAATAAGATGTTTAAAAGTGAAGTATATAATATATGTAATGATTTAGCAAAAACATTAGATAATGAAACACCATCAACAATACTTGAAAAAATAATAAATAGATTTGATATATATAATAAACTTATTTTAGTTGGTAATGTTGATGCAGGTATTAAAAGAATAAATTATTTACTTGATTTAGCAAAGAATATTGAATCTTTGGGTTATACAGTAGAAGATTTTAATACATATTTAAAAACTTTGGTTGATATTAAACAAGATATTACATATAAAGAAGCTAAGTCTGGTAGTGTTTCCGTTAAAATGATGAATATTCATAAATCTAAGGGGTTAGAATTTCCAGTTTGTTATTTTACTGGGTTTAAAAAAGATTTTAATTTGAGAGATTTACAAAATAGATTTATGTTTGATAAGACTTATGGGATAATTACTCCGTTTTATAGTGATGGATTAGGTGTTACTTTTGTAAAAGAATTAATTAAAAGAGATACTATACTTGAAGAAATTGCTGAGAAAATTAGATTATTTTATGTAGCTTTAACTAGAGCAAAAGAAAAAATGATTATGGTTATGCCTGAGGTTAAAGAATACCCTCATGATAAACCAGATTTTTATGAAGAATCTAAGTATCGTTCGTTTTATTCGTTTTTATCTTCAATTGCAGGAGCTATGAAAAAATATATGTATGGAATTGATTTAAATAGTCTTGGGTTAACTAAAGATTATGAATTTAGTAGAGCAATAAGTAAGAATATGAATGATAAAGTAAGTGATAAAATTAATTTTGTGGATGTCGTAATAGATAGTGAAGAAATAGAAGTTGCTAAAGCATCTAAAAGAGTTGAAAAAATACTTGATAAAAATAATGCAAAGTTACTTATGTATGGAACAAGCTTGCATGAATCCTTAGAATATGCAACATTTAGTGATACCAATAATACTTTAGTAAATGATTTAAGAAAATATTTTGATTTTGATAATGCCAAAGTGTACCAAGAATTAGAGTTTTTATATGATTCTGATAAAACATATCATGGGATAATAGATTTAATGCTCGAATATAGTGATAAAGTTATTATAATTGATTATAAACTTAAAAATATAAATGAAGAAGATTATGTTAAGCAATTACATGTATATTCAGATTATGTTAAAAATATAACAAAAAAAGATGTTAAATTATATTTGTATTCTATACTTGAAAAAAGTATTAAAGAGATTATATAATATAAGAAAGGAAGTGATATAGTGAAAATTGCTATAATTGGGGCAGGTGCTAGTGGACTTCTTGCAAGTATTATTGCAAGTGACTGGGGGTATGTTGATGTTTATGAAAAAAATAATACTGCAGGTAAAAAGTTACTTCTTACGGGTTCTGGTAAATGTAATATAGGTAATATGGATAATGATATTAAACATTATCATTCAAGTAATATGGATCTTTTAAAAAAAATGAAACTAGAAGAAAAAATTAAAGATGTAAAAAAATTACTTGAGGGTTTTGGTATTATTTTAAAAAATAAGAATGGTTATCTATATCCATATAGTGAAAAAAGTAGTAGTGTTAAATCTTGTCTTCTAGCAAATGCTAGAGTTAGAGGAGTTAATTTTTATTATGATGTTTTTGTTGATAATATAATTAAAAATAAAAATAAGTTTATTATTAATGGGAATACTTATGATAAAGTTATTATTACTACGGGTGGTAAATCTTATGAGAAGACTGGAAGTGATGGATATGGTTATAAATTAGCGGAATGTTTTAATCATAATATAATTAAAACATATCCATCACTGGTTGGATTAAAAACAAATACTGGGTATGAAAAAGATTTATTTGGTGTTAGAACTACTGTAGATTTATCACTTTATGTAGATGGTTCTTTAGTAAAAAAAGAATCTGGTGAACTTCAGTTTACTAAGGATGGTTTAAGTGGTATATGTATATTTAATTTAAGTAGAGATGTAAATAAGTATTTAGAAGAAAATAGGTGTGTTGAAATAGGTATTAATTTTGTTCCATGGTATAAGAGTGATAAAATACTTTATAAAAATTATGAGTTATCTAGTGTTTTAGATGGTTTCTTAGATTATAAATTAAGTAATGTATTACTTGATATAGCAAAAGTTAAACATGATAAGCGTTATGATGAATTAAGTAAGATAGAAAAAAATAGATTAATAAATGTACTTACAAATAAAAGAGTAAAAATTTTTGATACTAATTCATTTAATGAAGCACAAGTTACTAGTGGAGGTGTTGATTTATCGGATGTTAATCCATATACTTTAGAGTCTAGACTTGTAAGTGGCTTATATTTTGCTGGGGAAATACTAGATATAGATGGAGATTGTGGAGGTTATAACTTAACTATTGCTTTTGTTACAGCTTTAATTGCCGGAGGTTTTTATGATAAGAATTAAAGGTGTTAGGGTTAGTATTGAAGAAGTTATAGATTATAAAAAAGTAATAGCTAAGAAGCTTAAAGTAAATAAAGAAGATATAAAATTATATAAAATACATAAAAAATCAATTGATGCAAGAAATAAGATGATGTTTTCATATGTATTTGATTTTGATGTAGAGATAGATAATGAAGATAGGTATTTAGATAATAATATTGTTAAAGTTGAAAAGGAAGAATATGTATTACCTAGTCAAGGTAGTGAAACAATAAATAATAGAGTATATGTTGTTGGAGCTGGACCTGCGGGATTATTTGCTGCTTTAAAGCTAGCAACATATGGCTATAAGCCAATAGTCATTGATAGAGGACAAACTCTTTTAGAAAGAATAAAAACTATAAATGACTTATGGGAAAATAATAAATTAAATGAAGAATCTAATGTATGTTTTGGTGAAGGTGGAGCTGGTACATTTAGTGATGGTAAGTTAAATACTTTAGTAAAAGATAAATATTTTAGAATGAAGGAAGTGTTTAAGACTTTTGTAGAATGTGGAGCACCAGAAGAGATTATGTATGATAGTAAACCTCATATTGGAACTGATATATTAAGAAATGTTATCATTAATTTAAGAGAAAAAATTATATCTTTAGGGGGAGAATTTAAATTTAATTCTAAACTAGAAGATATTATAATTAAAGATGGTAAGTTAGAATCAATTATAGTTAATAAAGAAATTATTCCATGTAATATACTTATTTTAGCAATAGGTCATTCTGCTAAAGATACATTTAATATGTTATATGAAAAGAAATTAAATATGGAATCTAAGCCTTTTGCTGTAGGTCTTAGAATAATTCATCCTCAAGAAATGATTAATGAAAACCAGTATCCGATTAATTATAAGTTTTTACCAAGTGCATCATATAAATTAACTTACAATAGTAAATCAAAACATGGGGTATATAGTTTTTGTATGTGTCCCGGAGGTTATGTAGTAAATACAAGCACTAATAAAAATAGATTATGTATTAATGGAATGAGTAATTATAAAAGGGATTCTGGATATGCAAATAGTGCAATTATTGTAACTGTAGGTCCAGATATTTATGGAAATAATACATTAGATGGTTTGAAGTTTCAATCAAAATTGGAAGAAAATGCATATATGTTAGGTAATGATTTTATTCCAGTTCAAAGGTATGTTGATTATAAAATACATAAAATATCTGACAATATAGAAAGTGATGCATTTAAAGGTAATATTAAGTGTGCTGATTTAAATAAAATATTTCCAGATATTATAAATGAAAACTTAAAAGAAGGAATAGATTATTTTGATAATAAGATAAAGGAATTTAATGGGGATAGTGCAATACTTGCTGGAGTTGAATCTCGAACTAGCAGTCCGATTAGAATTTTAAGAGATGAATTTTTAGAATCAAATATAAAAGGTATTTATCCATGTGGTGAAGGTGCTGGTTATGCTGGAGGTATTACAACAAGTGCAATGGATGGTATTAAAGTATTTGAAAGTATTTATAAAAGATATAAAAATAATTAACATGTTTTATTAATAATCATAAGATATAGTACATTATATAATGTTTAGATAGAAAAAGATGAGGAAGCTTTCTTTTTCTTTTTTTGTATGGTATAATCTACTTAGGAGGGTGTTATGAATTATTTAATTAGTGCAGAAAGTTATAGATTGATTGATAAAGAAATAAAAAAGATAGTTAAAGATAATAATTATATTATTTTTAATATGTCAAAGTGTAGTATAAAAGAAGTAATCGAAGAAGCTTCATATTTTGGACTTGGTATAGATGAAAAATGGATTGTTGCAAGTAATGCTACATTTTTTGGAACTGAAAAACTAAGTGAAGAAGATAATAACTTACTACTTAATTACTTAAATAATTCAAATCCTAGTTCTCACATTATATTTACAACATTAAATGGAATTGATTCTAAGAAAAAAATAGTTAAATGTATAAAAGAAAAAGGACATTTAATTAATATTAGTAAGATGGATAAAAGAGCTTTAAATGAAGTACTTAATTCATATTTAAGAAATTATAATTATAGTATGGATTATAAAACTGTTAATTATATAATGGATAATTCATTTAAGAATTTAGATATTATGTTTAATGAATTAGATAAAGTTATGCTTTATTATGGGTTTCCTTGTGATATTAAATATAGTGATGTTGTAAAAATAGTGGGAGAAGAAAAAACTAATAATAATTTTTTATTTGTGGATGCTGTTATAAATAAAGATTTAGGTAAAGCAATAAAGATATTTAATAATTTAAAGATATATAAAGTTGATGCAACTAGTTTAGTTATATTACTTGCTAGAGAATATAGATTAATGTATTATGTAAAAACGTTATATAATAAGTTAGGTATTAATGGATTAATTGACTACTTGCATATGCAAGAGTGGCAAATTAATAAATTATATAATAATGGTTTAAAGTATACAAATAATGAATTGTTAGATAATTTAGTTAGTTTAAGTAATATAGATGTTGGAATAAAGAAAGGTTTATTAGATAAAGATACATCTTTAATTTCTTTTTTAATGGATACTTGTAATTAGATTTTATTTGTGATATTATTTATTTAGTATTAAAAATAAAGAAGTGGAGAGAATAAAATGGAAAAGAAGAAAGTAAAATTATTTAGTGCAATAGCATTATTAGCACTAGCTTTTCTAGTAGTCGGAGCAACATATGCATATTTTCAAAACCAATATGGGGCTGCATCAAATGCAAATGTTAAAGTTACAACATACACAACAGATATGTTAACATTTGAAACGGGTAGGAATATAAATTTTACTGCAGGACAAGATGATTTTGCAAGTGGCAAAGGCAATAAAACAGGATCAACATTTGCAAGAGCTACCCTTCAAGCAAATAATAAAACTAATACTGCAACTGCAAATTATTACATGTATTTAAATATTGAAAACAATACATTTACATACACTAACACTGGTACACCAGAGTTATTATTACAAGTTGTAGATAAGACATCTGGTAACCCAGTAACTAATATAACAGGACTAAATTATGTAACAGTAACAGATGGCAAAAATACTTCAATATCAGGATTTGATATAACAACCAAAAAGGGATTAATAGCATTATTTTTAAACAAAGAAATAAGTGCATCACCTAAAACCATTGAAGAATACACAATTACAATAACATTAGTAAATCATAACTTTGATCAAAATGTTAATACAGGTAAAAATCTAAATGGAAAGTTAATAATTCAAAAAGAAAAAATAATTACAAGTGTAGCAGATGTTGCTAAAAGCGGAGATAATTTGGTAACTGCTTTACAAAACTTAAGTACAAAAAGTAAACCATCATATACAGGATTATATCATCATGATGCAAGTCTAACAAATGGAGCAGGAGATAATTCATATAGATTTGCAGGGGCTGATCCAAATAATTATGTATGCTTTGGTTCAGATGAAGCTACATGTCCAAATGAAAACCTATATAGAATAATAGGAGTAATAGATGGCAAAGTAAAATTAATTCATGCATATGGAGCAACAACTGATATGCTTGGAACAGATGAAGGATATGCAAAAACATATCAAGAAGCATGGGGAAGTCTTTCTTCATATGGAAGTCTTTCTTCATATTACAAAGGAAACGGAGACTTAACAAAAATTGGTACATATAAATGGAATAAAACAAGAGATAATACATGGAGTACAAGTACAACCAACACAACGAATTTAAATACAAATTATATAGCATATTTAGATAGCAAAAATACAAAATGGAAAATAATGATAGCAGACACAACATGGTATGTAGGTGGAATGACTAGTACTTATGGAGCATTATCAAATGCAAAAACAGCATATAATTATGAAGTAGGTGCAAATAAGGATGCTACAACAACACTAACATCAAAAATCGGATTAATGTATGTAAGTGAATATTACTATGGAGCAACACCAGATTATTGGATGTTACCAGGGTTTGATCAAAATGGACATCCAAATGAGGATAAAACTACTTGGATTGGAGAAGATTATACTAAAGCTTATAATGATAATTGGATGAATACAGGCTTAAACGAATGGACCATTTCGCGTACTTTTGATGATTCCGACATTGCGTTTGATGTGAATGTCTATGGCCTTGTGTATGTTGATTTTGTTGACGGCTCGGATGGGCGTGGGCTCGTCGCTCGTCCGTCTTTCAGTCTTTCATCTTCGATAAAATTTACATCGGGTGAAGGCACAGCCGTAAACCCGATACGAATAAAATTGTGATTAGTAATGCAGGCATGGCGTATGCAAATATTTAATTTATAAATGTTATTATAGAAACTGATAGAAATGTCAAAGTTGATAATTTTCTATCAGTTTTTTGTATTTTTGTTATTTATATTATAAAAAAAGATATAACCGTTGAAATGCATCCCTTAAAGTAGACATTAATA
>FR903528.1 GCA_000438075.1 Clostridium sp. CAG:609
AAATTTTACAGTATTTAACTGTAAAATTAATTTACATACTCATGGTATAAGTTTTATTTGTTGAATCAAGTGTAATAACTATTCCGCTTACAGAAGCTGTAGCCCCTCCAACAAATTTATATGTCGGATATAAATTACCACTTGTAATACTTGCTGCACTACTATAAGTAGTAATATTATTTTTATCAATTATCTTACTTAATGTTGTACCATAATTATTAGCAACTTGATAAATATCAGTTCCTGTAAAAGTAGTACCCAAACTAGTTAAACTATTTGCAGTACCTTCTTCTACTCTCAAATTACCTTTATAAGTAACATTATTATATGTAATATCCATATTATAAGTTCCCGGATATACTCCAGTTAAAGTAAATGCACCAGCACTGGTAGTTGTACTACTAAGTGAATTATTATGAAAACTTACTACTGCTCCATTTGCATTTGATGTACCACTTTTTACTGTGCCTCTTAAAGTATAAGCCATCTTTGCGTTAACAACTTCAGCCACAACTTCAGTATTTAAATAAAAATATGTATAACTTGCCGCAGGTATAGCTTTATCACTTAACCACATTTTTACCTTATAAGTCTTCGTAGATGTTGATGAAGATGAACTACCCACTGTATTAAATAAAATTGAATATCTATTATATCTTGAATCACTTGTATTAATTGAATAAATTGGTAAATCAGCTACACTTATTGGTCCTGTTACTAAAGTATCTTCTTTACCAGCTCCATTATATTGATATACTGCAAGCATAACATAATCTAAAGGTGTTAATTGATCACTATCACTATAACCACTTCTTCCAGTAAAGTTTTCCATATCATATCCAATAGTTAAATTAAATGTTGAATTAAGTGTTCCGGTATTTTGAATATAAATTAAACTAGCTTCATCCTGAGCCATACCCATTGCATTACTCATCGAACTCATTCCATTTCTTAAAACAGATGATGTCGAAGCACCGTAAGAAACTGACAATGTACCAGTTGTTATACTTTGATTATTTGAATTAGTTTTAACACTAAAAAACGATGCATAACTAAATCCAATCGATACCATTGTTAAACAAAACACACAAAATCCAATAACAAAATTCTTATTTTTAATAAATTTATTAACTTTTTCCCAATTTATCTTCTTCATTTAAATCTTCTCCTAGAATTATTTTAACATGTATATTTTAAAAAGTAAATTATTTAATAAAAAAAAGACGTTAATTAACGTCCTTTTCTATATCTTTCTTTTGGATCTAAGTATTTTTTTCTTAATCTTATTTCCGTCGGAGTAATTTCAATATACTCATCATCTTCAATAAATTCTAATGCTTCTTCCAAAGTAAATTTCTTTGCTTTATTTAAAACAATAGCATCATCAGCATGAGCACTTCTTGTATTTGTAAGTTCTTTATTCTTACAAGGATTAACATCTAAGTCTCCTTCTTTATTTGCAATACCTACAATCATACCAACATAAACATCTGTTGATGGGTCCACTATCATTGTACCTCTATTACTTAAGTTATATAATGAATAACCAAAAGTTGTACCATTAACCATAGATACTAAAACACCATTTTTACGACCAACTATAGTACCAGCATATGGACCATATGAATCAAATGAACGAACCATGATACCTTCACCCTTAGTTTCAGTAATAAATGAACCACGATAACCAATTAAACCTCTAGTTGGAACTAAATATTCGCATCTTGTATAACCTACTTCACCTGGCGTAACACTTTGCATAATACCTTTTCTTTCATTTAAAGAATTAATTACTGTTCCAGAATATTCATTTGGTACATTAACAATAACCTTTTCATATGGTTCTTCACGTTTTCCATCTACTTCTTTAAAAATAACTTCAGGTTTAGAAACAGATAATTCATAACCTTCTCTTCTCATATTTTCAAGTAAAATAGATAAATGAAGTTCTCCACGTCCACTAACTTTAAAACCATCTGCACCCTCTAATTGCTCTACTTTTAATCCCACATTAGTTTCAAGTTCTTTTTCTAATCTTTCTTTTAAATGTCTACTTGTTAAAAATTTACCACTTTGACCAGCAAATGGAGAATTATTAACCAAGAAATTCATTGATAAAGTTGGTTCTTCAATAACAATCTTAGGAAGTGGATCAATTACATCTTTTTCACAAATAGTATCACCAATTGATACATCACTACATCCAGCAACAGTTACAATATCACCATAATATGCAGTATTTACTTCAACTCTTTTAATACCTTGATTAACAAATAACTTAGATACTCTAAACGATTCAACTCTTCCATCATTAGTTGCTAAAGAAACAGTTTCACCACTCTTTATTTTACCCTTATTAATTCTACCAATACCAAGTCTTCCAATATAATCATCATATGCAAGTTGACATACTTGTAATTGTAATGGATCAGCTTCATTACCTTCAAAAACTTTAGTATTATTTATAATAGTTTCAAATAATGGAGTTAAATCCTTACCTTCATCACCCATATTATAAATAGCATAACCACTTCTAGCACTACCATAAAGAATCGGAAAATCTAATTGTTCATCAGTTGCACCCAATTCCATAAATAAGTTAAATGTCATATCAACAACTTCTTCAGCTCTTTGATCCTTCTTATCAATTTTATTAATAAAAAGAATAGGTCTTAAATTATTTTGTAATGCTTCTTTTAAAACAAATCTTGTTTGAGGCATAGGTCCTTCTGCAGAATCAACTAAAAGAATAACTGTATCAACAGTTTTAATAACTCTTTCAATTTCACTTGAAAAATCAGCATGACCTGGAGTATCAACTATATTGATTTTATAATCTTTATACTTAATAGCACAGTTCTTTGCAGTAATTGTAATACCTCTTTCTTTTTCAATATCACCACTATCCATTACACAATCTACTAATTCTTCATTTTCTCTGAAAACGCCACTTTGTCTAAGTAGTCCATCTACTAATGTAGATTTTCCAGCATCTACGTGTGCAACAACAGCTATATTAATTATTTTATCCATAAAACTTCACCCTTTTTTCGCATAAACACCACTAGATAATAATACAAAACATAGAAAAAGTCAAGAGTTTTCTTGACTTTTTCTAGTAGTTTCTATATTGTGTAAAATAAAAAGAAACCAAGATTACTTTTCTTGAATTCTTTCTTTTTTATCTTTCTTTTTATCAACAAAACCATAATGTTCTCTGATTTTTAATTCTATTTCATCACGTAAAGCAGGATTTTCCTTTAAATAAACTTTAACATTTTCTTTACCTTGACCAATCTTTTGACCATTATATGAATACCAAGCACCACTTTTATCAACTATAGCCAATTCGCTTCCAATATCTAGAATTTCCCCTTCTCTAGATATACCTTCACCATACATTATATCAACAGTTGCTGTCTTAAATGGAGGTGCCACTTTATTTTTAACAACCTTTATATTAGTTTTATTACCAACAATTTGGTCTCCTAATTTAATTTGTTCACCACGTCTTACATCAAGTCTAATTGTTGAATAAAACTTTAAAGCTCTACCACCTGGTGTAGTTTCAGGATTACCAAACATAACACCAACTTTTTCCCTTAATTGATTAATAAATATTGCTGTTGTTTTTGTTTTATTCATTGTCCCAGATAATTTTCTTAATGCTTGAGACATTAATCTTGCTTGAAGTCCTACATGAGAATCTCCCATTTCACCATCAATCTCTGCCTGAGGAACCAATGCTGCAACTGAGTCAATAACTACAATATCAACTGCATCACTTTTAACTAAAGCATCACAAATTTCTAAAGCTTGTTCACCAGTATCTGGTTGACTTAATAAAAGTTCATTTATGTTAACACCTAAATTTTTAGCATATACTGGATCTAACGCATGTTCTGCATCAATAAAAGCAGCTCTTCCTCCATTTTTTTGTACTTCAGCAATAGCTTGTAATGCAACAGTTGTTTTACCACTAGATTCAGGTCCAAAAATTTCAATAATTCTTCCTTTCGGATATCCTCCAACCCCTAAAGCAATATCAATAGTAAGTGAACCACTTGAAGTAACATCTACATTCATGTGTTCATTATCACCTAACTTCATTATTGCTCCTGCTCCAAATTGTTTTTCAATATCAGCAAGAACTTGTTCTAGTGCTTTATCCTTATTTTTTTCATCTTTTATAATTTTCATTTTTTCCTCCTAATTCCCTGATACACCTTAATTGTACTCTAAATCAAGAAAAAAGTCAACAAAAAATTTCAAATACTTGTTCGACGAACTAATTTTTTGGTTTAAAAAATAATGAAACTAAGAACGAAGCAATTATTGCTCCAGTTATAACCCCCGATGATTTAGTTAACATATTTGTAAAAATACCTAAAAAACCTGAATTTTTAAAACCTTCCCACGCCGCAGAATATAAGCTATTACCAAAATTAGAAATTAAAACTGTAGCACCTGCTCCAAACTTAGAAATTAAATTATCATATATTCCCAAAAATGCAAGTATTGCTCCCATAAGGGTATAAAGACTAGTTATATGTCCTGGTGTTAATTTAGAATTATCCAAAATAACCTCAGCAATTCCACATAAAAGACCTGCAAATAAAAATGCATTTATATAATTCATTATAAAACCTCCAGACTTATTGCATGAGCAATACCAGGTATACTCCCCTTTTGATTAATTATCGTCGGACTATGTAATGCACCTGTTGCAACAATTAATATTTTTTTATACTTTTTACTTAATAAAATTTTGTTAAAAAGAACAATCGGTAAACAAGCCGGACCACTACCACCAGAATAAGTATCTTGACTATCTAAATATAACTCACACCCTGCATCTAAGCACTTCTTAAGCTTTATATTATATACTTGCATTAAATAATCCTCTAAAATACTTTTACCAACACAACCTAAATCACCAGTTAAAACTAAATCATAATAATTATAATCTCTTTTAAGTTCATTAAAATGACTTGCAATTGTTGATGCTGCTGCTGGTGCCATTGCTGCTCCTAAATTATTTGCATCTTTTATGCCTAAATCAACTACTACACCAATTGTTGCACTTTCCACTTTTATCTTACCCACCTTTTTTGATAACAATGTTGCAACAGCACCCGTACTTGTAAACGTTGCTGTATTAGGTCGCGGAGCACCATATTCAACCGGATATCTAAATTGTCTTTCTGCAGTTAAATTGTGAGAACTAGTTACACTAACTACTCTTTTAAAAGTTCCACTATCCACATATGTTGATGAAACTATTAAGCCTTGGACAAACCCAGCACACGCAGAATACAAACCTAAAAAAGGTATATTATACTCTTTTGCATTATAATTACTAATAGCAATTTGATTAGTTAAATCACTTCCCACTAATAAATCAATATTACTTATATTTAAATTATTATCCTTTAAAACTTTATCAAAAACACACTTTTGCATTTTAACCTCAGCCATTTCAAAAGTTTTTTCACCCAAGTAATAATCATTCATAACTATATCAGCTTTTTTTAAATGACTTTCTTTTTCCATCGGGCCAATAATTGTTTTATAATCATTTAAATATACATTTTTAAATTTTATACTAGCCACTGATAACCACCCTCACAATCACCAACAAAAAAGCACTAATAATTCCATACAAAATAACTGAACCAGCTAGTTTAAAAAAATTTGCACCAAGACCTGTAACTAATCCATCTTTTTTATAATCAAGTGCACTAGATGCAACACTATGAGCAAAACCACTAGTTGGAATAATTAAACCACATCTTGCTTTACCTACCCAATTATCAAAAAATCCAAGACCTGTAAATATTGATGAAACTAAAATAATTATTAAGCTAACCCAAAGACCTGCATCAACATTATTCATTCCAAAACTCACCTTTAAAAACTCAACTAAGAATTCTGATACAAACCCAATACAACCACCAACAAAAAAAGCAACTCCAATATTTTTAAGTCTATTTTCCTTCGGAGAATGCTTTTTAACTAAAATCTTATATTCTTCTTTTTCCATTATATTCACCATTATTATTATGGTAAGGTTTATTTTACATATACATATATTGTCTTAATTTTTTTAAGCTTTTTTGTTCATATCTTGAAACCATTACTTGAGTAATTCCCAAAAGTTTAGCAGTTTCGCTCTGAGTTAAATCTAAAAAATATCTATTTTTAATGATTGCCTGTTCAAGATTATCTAAAGTATTTATTCCATCATTAATCATTATTTTATCATCAATACTAATATCTTCATCTGCTTTGATCATCTCATGCAAACTACGTTCATCATCTTTTTCTTCATCAATTCTAACAAAGCTTTTTGATATTTGCATTACTTGTTCTAACTTTTCCATAGGAATTTCTAAAAAATTAGATAATTCTTTTAAAGTTGGTTCACGTAATATTTCTTGACTAAGTCTATTTTTACCAACCTCGACCATCTTAATTAATTTATTGATATCTTTATTTAATTTAATTTCTTTATTACAACTTACTAAATACATTTCACCAAAAATATAATTGTAGGCATATGTACTAAACTTTGTAGTACCATCATTTTTATAATTTTGATATGCTTTAATAATACCAAGAATTCCTGCCTGGTATAAATCATTTTTATCGACGCCATAAAATTGCTTTGAAATCTTCCATACCAGTGGAACACACTCATTAATTAATCTTTCTATCATTTTAAAGCCTCCATTTCTTTATCAATTTTTGGAATTTTTAAATATCTTCGTAAAGCTTCATTATAACCACTAGAACCACAAACCCTTATAACACCTTTATTTAATTTAATTGTGTATTTGCTATTTAATATTGCATCAATACCAGTATTATCAACACTTTCTAAATTTTCAAAATTATACACAAGACATTTAATATTATGTTTTTTTAATACAGGATTCAAATAATTATTTATTTTATAACTATTTTTTCGATTTAAAATACCTTTTAACCTTGCAAATAATATTCCATTTTTATACTCAAGCTCCATTTTAAACATGTTATCACCTTACAAATATAGTTTAGATAATTTTTAAAACATTTTAAACAAGTTCGACAAAAGTAGCCAAAACATCCATCTAAAAAAGTGTCAAATTTGACACTTTTACTTCATTACATCTTTAATTTTACCTTTTGCATTATCTACAGTTTCTTGTATTGGTCTCATTACATACAGTTTATTTTTCTTATAACTATAAACATAATCATAAGAATCAACTCCATTTACACTTATTGACTTTATATTCCAAGCTTGACCATCCCTAAATTGCATCTTTATTAATTTAGTAATTTCTTCATCCTTAATATTTGTTATAAATTTACCCTTTACTGCTTTTAATATTTCTGTATAATTTGTTATAATCTTAGTACTTGTTGCCTTATTTATGATTGATGTCAAAATTAATTGTTGATTTTCACCGCGTATACGATCTCCTTCTTTAAAAGCTTTTCTTTCTCTTGCAAAACTTAATGCTTCTTTTCCATCCAGATAATTATTTCCTTTTTTAAATGAATAACCATCAACAGTTGTAAAACTATAATTTGAGTTTACTACAATCCCATCTAATGCATCAACAATATCAATCAAAGAAGTAAAGTTTACTTTTACATAATAATTTATTTTCGTATCAAGTAAATCTTCAATAGTGCTAATACTCTCATCAATACCATAGATACCTGCATGAGTTAATTTATCATACTCATTAAAACTATGTAGCTTGACATAATAATCTCGAGGTATATTTGTTAATAATATTTCTTTTTTAACAGGATTTACAGTTGCAAGAATATTAACATCACTTCTTGAAACATTAGTTATATTTCCATATGTATCAATTCCAGATATATAAATATTATATGAATCTTTTGTAATATCGATATTAGACTTGTTCTTTTTTATACTTAATTCTATTGCATCACCATAAATACTCTTTAATAATTCATATTCATTATAATTTTCTTCTTTCAAAATTTCAACCTGTGCTTCTTCTAAAATAATTCCCTCTATTTTTTCCCCGATAAGGCCACTTACCATTGAATATATATCATCGTAAGTCTTACTTTTAAACTCTATCTTTTTTGTTATTTTATCAACCATCTTATTAAGACCAGCATTTTTTTTAAGTTCTAAGTGACCAATAGATTTATTTTCCAAATCAACTATATTTTCATAATTACTACTCTTTAAAACATAAATACCATAATTTTCAGTTTTATATTCATTGAATCCAAATTGTTTAAAGAAATCTAAAGTATTCAGTTCATAATTGATTCCCACTATCATTGTTACTATAAGAAGTAAAGAAAAAAAGCCTCCTAAAATGTTTTTTATTGTTCCAAAAGAAAGCAACAAGGATATAACTATAACATCAATTATTAAAAGTAAAAAACATAAAACTATAAAATACTCCATTGGTAAAACATTAATAAAATATACTAACCAAAGTACAATAATAGATATTACACCTAAAGATATTGCCAAATACTTTCTAAAACCATTTGATTTATTTTTATTACTTTTCTTATTTTTTTTCATATACACCACAAATAAAGTATACTTTCATTTAATAAAAAAATCAAGTAATGTAACATGATTAATTATTTTTTTACAAAAATAAAACTCATATTAAAATGAGTTTTATTGGAATATTACTCTCCAATATATTTTAGTAAAGAATACTAATCTTATATCGAAAAATTAGATCATGTACATAAGTAATACCCGTAGTACATACTACTATACTACCCTATTTATTCAAATTTATAGTACCAGTTTTTTCTAATTCAACCTCTTCTTTTCTATAATTAAGTGCCATACCAATTGTAAAAGCATAAGCAAGAAGATAAATCCAAAACATTAAAATAACTAAATTAGCTAGTCCACCATAGAATGTACTATAATGAGCAATATTATTTATATAATATGAATAAATATATGTAATAATTATCCATGATACAGAAGTAAATAATGCCCCATATCCAACATTTTTACTTCGAACTCTTTTATTCGGTGCCATTGTATATAATATTTTAATAAAGAAATACATAATTAACCAAGTAATTGGTCCTTGTAAAAAAAGCATAACTGTACCAACATTTTTTGTAATTGAACTATTTAAATTAACAAATTCAAATAATTTCACAATTTTATTACCAAATACAGGAACTATCAACATAAATATAAAAAGTAAAACCAAAAAGAATGTCATTATAATTGCTTTTAATCTTCTTCGAAAGAATCCTTCTTGTTTTTCTCCATATATTGTGTTTGATGTAACAATTATTGATGCAGGCCCATTTGATGCAATAAAATACCCAACAACAATTACCATAAAGAACCCAAATCCACCTTTATTTGCATCTGTTGTATTAAGAAGCATATTGGCAATATCTGGTGAAAATGCACTTCCTATAAAATCAAATATAACATCAGTTGACAAATTAAGAAGTGCTGCTTCATAACTTATTAATGTAATCGTGGGAACTATTGCTAAGACAAAAAAGTAAGCAAGTTGACCTGGGAGGATTGCCATCTCAGGTCTTAACATTACTTTAACAAAATTATCAAAGAACTCTTTTAACTTAAGCTTTACCTTCATCATTATTATTTTCCTTATTTTTTTTCATATCTTCTATCGCCTCATTCAAAGCATCTTCGATAGTTTTAATATCATCTAAAATCATACTAAATCCAAATTCAGCCCCGAAATCATATGGTAATTTTTTAATTTCTTTATTTAATTTATGAATATAATTACTTACTTGTTTTTGATTATATCCAACTAAATAAATAACAAATTCATTACCATCAGTTCTTAAAATTTCACTATTATCAAGTTGAGTTTTAACTAATATATTAGCTAAAGCTTTAATTTGTCTATCTCCTTCATTATAACCATAACTATCATTAATTTCTTGAACTTTATTTAAATCAATTACAATTATAGTCTGAGGATATATCGTATTATTATTCCATGTTTCAATATTTTCATTTAAGAAATTTCTATTTTTTAAACTTGTTAATTGATCAATAAATTTCATCTTATCATCTTTTTTAATTTTTTTAGCAATAGATATTTTCTTACTCTTTTTAATGAATACAATTATAACTACAGCTACAATTATAACAACGTATAATATATATTCAGCAATCTTTGTTATTAAATTTCCACTTTTAATAGTTTCTTCATGATTTAGTAAACCTTCCAAAACCATTTCATTTTCATCCATAACTCCAATATATTTATCAAGCAATTTATAAAGAGCACTATTATTTTTAACCTTAAATGTATACTCATTATTTATAAATCCTTCATATCTTGCACTATAATTATCTAGCTTTTTATCACTATAATAATCAAATGTATTTTTATCCAAAATAATATAGACATCTTTTTTATTTAATTTAAGCAAATCTTTTGTTGTATTATATGTTTTTATTGTAATCCCACTTATACCATTAACATAATCATATATTTTACTATTATTTAAAACATATACTTCTTCACCAATCAATGAATTAAGTGACTTAATAACAATATTATCATCTTTCGGAGCAACTGCTACATATTCAATTGGTAAACCATCGGTTTGATAATAATCATCTTTAAAATTATAATAATTAAAATATAAATCTATTTCACCTTTACTAACTGCTTTATTAAATTTATCAAAGTTTTTATACTTAACAAAATTAAATTCTACATCAGCAAAATCACTAAATTTACTTAAATAAACTGCAACAATACCACCATATTTACCACCCAATATTACTTCATATGGGCTTGCATTAACAAATCCATAATTATAACTTACACTTTGCATCGCATCTACTTCTGTATCAGTAATATTCATAGCATTTGTAAAAGCTTTAAATAAATTATCATTATATTTTTCTTTAAAACTAGTTTCCCACTTACTATAGTATTTTCTTAAAACACTAGCAAGAGTTGAATCATCAAGTTCTAAAACATAGTATATTTTTATATCACTAAAATGATATACAACATAATAATCATTACTTAATATTGTATCTAAATAATCAGTCAAAGGTACTAACATATAAGATAATGAATCTTTCATTTCTTTAACAAGTTCATCCTTTGTCTCATATTGTTTAAATGTTGCGTTTGTTTTAATATATTTAGTTACATAACTTAAATCACTTCCAACAACACCAATTTCTTTACCATTTAAATCACTAATTGTTGATATAACATCATTATTTTTTGAAACTAATACAAAATGATCTTTATAAATAACTTTATCTTTACTATCAACATTATATTTAACACCCAATGTTATACCACTTGGATTAGTTCCAGAATTAAATGTTATTGGATTAATACTTAAACTATATTCATCTTTAAAATCATTTAAAAAATCATAATAAACACCACTACCATCTTTACCAAATACATTAGCGTTATTTAAAACATTAATATTTAATATAGTACCTATGTTATCATTTATCCAATTTCTTTCTACAACAGTTAATTTATCCTTATCATTTAAAATATTAAATAAAACTACCGCACTAACAATTACAACAAGTACACTTATAATAACAATTATTATATTTTTTCTTTTTTTCATAATTATTCTTCACTTTCCACCGGAGTATTATTGTTCCAAACAAGACCACTTCCAGCTACATTTTTTGCCCCCATAATAATAAATCCATCACTATTTTCAGTCTTTTCACATTTTAAAATGTATTCAAAATCATAATAACCAAGTAAATCTTCACTTATGTTAGAAAGACTTGCTTGAGCAATACCTTCAGCATCATTAAGTGATGTATCATCTTTAAAATTAATGACAACATAAACTGTTCTACGATTACTCTTTACTTCTAAAGTAGCACTTTTAACAGATTCATTACCTTCTACTGAGGTAACAAAATCACTTTTAAAAGTCTCAGTAATCGGATACTTACTAATATCATTTATTCTATCTCCTTCAATAGATTTACCCTTACCAAAAAAGAATGAAATACTAACAATAATAATAGCAACTAAACAACCTATTAATATTAAACCAAGAATGATTAATACTTTATTCTTCCCCCATAATTCTTTAAACTTATTTTTCATAACACACCTCTTAAGTAATATAATTATACTATCTATTTATGCTTTTGGCAAATTATTTAACACTTCAAGTGTTTTTTTATTGTCCCAAATCATAATATTTAACTTTAATGCATCTTGATATTTGCTACCTGGTTTATCTCCAACAATAACAATATCAGTATTTTTACTAACAGATTCACTAACAACACCATTAAAGCTTTCAATAATTTCTTTTATTTCTTTTCTTCCATATCCATCAATGGTACCAGTTATAACAAACTTTTTACCACTTATTAAATTGTTGTTACCCATATTCTTGCCTAAGTAATTCATATTAACACCAATATTTTTAAGTTCATTAATTAAATCTTTGTTATTTTGTAAAAATTCATAAACTGATAAAGCTGTAATATGACCAATATCTTTAATACTTTCTAACTCTTCAATTGATGCATCCATTAAATTATCCATTTTTTCAAAATTACTTGCAAGTATCTTCGCAGTTTTATTACCAACTTCTTTAATACCTAGACCAAACAATAATCTTTCTAAACTACTATTTTTACTAGATTCAATATTATCAATTATTTTATTTAAACTTTTTTCACCATATCCATCAAATTCCATTATTTGTTTTTTCTTAGAACTTAAATCATATAAATCAGTTATCTTTCTAACAAAACCTAAGTTATATAACTCTTCAACAATCTCATCTCCGAGACCTTCAATATTCATTGCATCTCTGGATACATAATGAATTATACTCTCAATATTTCTTCTTGGACAATCTGGATTTACACAGTAATAATCAACTTGACCATTTCTTTTTTCTATTTTTCCACCACACATTGGACATTTATCAATCATCACAAAGTCTAATTCATTACCAGTTCTTCTTTCTATCTTAGCTTCCACTACTTCAGGAATAACATCACCAGCTTTTCTAATTGAAACTATATCTCCAATTTTTAAACCTTTTTGATTTACATAATCATCATTATGAAGTGTTGCTCTTCTTATTGTGGAACCCATTACAATAACAGGTTCAAGTACAGCATTCGGAGTAATTCTTCCAGTTCTTCCAACTGTAAAAATAATATCAGTTAATTTTGTTAAAACTTCTAGAGCAGGAAATTTATATGCAATTACCCATCTTGGATATTTAGCAGTATTGCCTAATTTTTCTTGCATTTCTATACTATTTACTTTTACAACAACACCGTCTATTTCATAGCTTAAACTACCTCTTTTTCTAGTTTGATCATCAATGTATTTTAATACTTCATCTAAACTACCAACTAGCCTATTATTAAGATTTATCTTAAAACCTAAATCAGACATAAATTGTAAAGCCTCCAAATGAGTCTTTATTCCAAAATCAGTTGGGTTAGGTAAATAATAAATAAATGTATCTAACTCTCTTTTAGCAGTAACACTTGAATCAAGTTGTCTAATACTACCAGCTGCAGCATTTCTAACATTTTGAAGTTTAGGTTTTCCCAGCATTTCACGTTCTTTATTAATTTTTTCTAAAGTACTTTTATGCATAAAAATTTCCCCGCGTACTTCAATATCAACATCACGTTTTAACTTCAAAGGAACAGACTTAATTGTTTTAACATTGTGAGTAACATCCTCTCCAACAAGTCCATCACCTCTTGTAACCCCTCTTACTAATACACCTTTTTCATAAATCAAAGATATACCTAAACCATCTATCTTTTGTTCACAAACAAACTCATGTGTATCAGTTTCATTAATAATTTTCTTAACAAAATCACTAACTTCTTCTTCATTAAAGACATCTCCGATTGAAAGCATCGGTTTATCTCTAATTACTTTTTCAAATTTAGATATTACTTCTCCTCCAACTCTCTTCGTCGGGCTTACATCACTTGCAAACTCTGGATATTCTTCTTCAATACCTTCAAGCTCTCTAATATATTTATCATATTCTTGGTCAGTAATCGTTGGATTATCTAACACATAATAATTATAATTTGCATCATTTAATATCTTAGTTAATTCTTCTACTCTTTTTTTTATATTTTCCATATTAACCCCACAAATTATTAGGATATTCACCCAAACTAATCAATTCATTAATACTTTTTTTAACATCTTCTTCATCCTCTTTATAAGTCATACCAATCCATTTACTTTTTGAAGTAGCACATCTTACTTTAAACTTTTTTTCAGCAAGTCCGCATTTTAATATATCTGGAAGTAAAAATTCACTCTTTAAATCAATATCACCATGAATAAATTTATCAAATTCTTGATTTAATACATTTAAAAAACTCTTTCTAAATGCAAAGAAATTAACTGCCACCGGTGTATCTTTTTCTATTTCAAATATATCACCATTAACTAAGCTACTGGCAATAATTTTATCACCATCAACACTTATTTCACTTTCAATTATTTCTTTAACATAACCATTATCTTCTTTTACTACACCACGTTTTACTTTACCATACTTACTCATTGTTACATAAAAAGGATAATTAACACTCATGTAATCTTCATTTTTACTATCTAAAAACTTAGATGCTTGTAAAAATGAATCATATCCATAAAAATCATCTGAATTAATAATAATAAAATCATCATCAATATAATCTTGTGCACAATATAAAGCATGTCCAGTGCCAAGCATTTTAACTCTACCTTCAGGTAAAATTACATCTTCTGGAATATATGATAACTCTTGAAAAGCAAGTTCAACCTCAATCTTATCATTAAATTTATTTATAATATGTTCTTTAAAATAATCTTCATTTTCTTTTCTTATAATAAACACTACTCTTTCAAATCCAGCTTTTTTTGCATCATACACAGAATAATCTGCAATAATTTCTCCGCTTGGTCCAACTGGTTCAATTTGTTTTAACCCTCCAAATCTACTACCCATTCCTGCAGCCATAATAACTAAAGTCTTCATTAATTTATCCTCCTTAATCCTTTATAATTATTTAAAAATTTCTTTACACCAAATCTTTTATTAAATGCAACAGTTACAAATCTATCATCAATATCCACTACTACACCTTTACCAAATGAAGCATGAAGTACAACTTCACCTGGTTTATAATCAATTGCGTCCCCTTCATAAAACTTACTTTTTTCAAAAGTTTTATTCATTAAACTTTCTTTATTTTCTTGTTTTTCAATTAAGTTATCATCAATTTCTGAAATAAATCTTGATGGTGGATTCATATTTACAGTACCAAATAAAAGTCTTCTTTTAGCATTTGTAATATATAATCTTTCTTTAGCACGTGTAATTGCAACATAACAAAGTCTTCGTTCTTCTTCTAAGTCACTTGATGATTCTAAACTCATAAAATGAGGCATAATACCTTCTTCCATACCTATTAAAAATACCACTTTAAATTCAAGACCTTTCGCAGCATGCATTGTCATCAAAGTAATCGCATTATCAAGTTCTTGATGTTCTTGTGAATCAGCCACTAAACTTATATCTTCCAAAAAATCTTCCAAGTTAACATTACCAGTATCTTTTTGATAATTTTCAGTAATACTCTTAAATTCCATTAAGTTTTCAAGCCTAATATCAGCATCTAAACTATGTTCATTAAGAAGTTCTTTTTTCATACCACTTTTTTCTAATACTAAATCAATTAACTCAGTTAAATCCTTATTCTTAGCTTCTTCTGTTAAATCTAAAATTAATTTTTTAAATTCTAATTCCTTTGGTTTAGATAAACAATCAAACATTGATGTATTATTATCATTTGCAAGTGTTGTAATATTTTGAATTGATGTTGTACCTATTCCTCTTTTTGGTACATTAATAACTCTTTCTAAAGATACATCATCTTGATGATTTGAAATAAGTCTTAAGTAACATAACAAATCTTTAATTTCTTTTCTTTTATAAAAGTAATAACTACCAACTACCCTATATGGATAATTTAATTTTAATATAGCATCTTCGACATTTCTTGATTGAGCATTGGTTCTATAAAGAATAGCAAAATCATTATAAGTATATCCTTCATTTAATAATTTTCTTATTTCATCAGTTACAAGTCTTACTTCATCTTTTTCATCAAGCCCGCGAAAATACTTAATCTTAACTCCATCACCATAAGTACTAAACAAATTAACTTCTTTTCTTTCAACATTATTTTTAATAACATTGTTTGCAGCAGTTAAAATTGTATTAGTGCTTCGATAATTTTGATTCAAAGTAATACTTACAGCATCCGGATAATCTTTTTCAAAATTAAGAATATTTTTATAATTACTCCATCTAAAACCATAGATACTTTGATTAACATCACCTACAACAAAAAGATTACGATACTTACTTGCAAGCATCTTAACTAACTTATATTGAACTTCATTTGTATCTTGATACTCATCAATTAATATATATTTATATCTTTCTTGATATTTATCTAAAATATCTTCATTTTCTAAAAATAACATAACAGGTCTTTTTAATAAATCATCAAAATCAACGGCATTATTCTTTCTTAAAACCTTTTCATATTGAAAATATACTTTAGCAGCAACTTTTTCCGGAGGACTAGCTAAAAACTTCTCTACTTCAGCATCACTTAACATTTCATTTTTAATAAAACTAATTTTATTTCTAACAAATGAAGGACTAAAATCTTTTGTACTTATATCAAATTCCTTCATAATTTTCTTAATAATACTAAGTGCATCATCACTATCTATAATTGTAAAGTTACTAGTTAAACCCAATTTTTCAACATTTTCTCTGATAATTCTAAGCCCAAAAGAATGAAAAGTTCCTACAAAAGCATAATTATTTTCCACTAATAAACTAATTCTATCACGCATTTCTTTCGCTGCTTTATTAGTAAATGTAATAGCTAAAATATTACCAGAATAAATACCTTCATTTATCATATTAGCAATTCTTGTTGTTAATACTTTGGTTTTACCTGAACCTGCTCCTGCCAAAACTAAACATGGACCTTCCATATGCATAACGGCTTGTTTTTGTTCGTTATTTAAATTATTTAATATATCCATTGTTAACCTCCATTAATGTAATATTATTATATCAAAAATATTACCTAAATAAAAGAAAAATGGATAAGTTTTTTATCCACTTTATTCATCAACACCATTTTGACATTCGTCCCCTAAAGGATCAAGTAAACATGTTGTACATACAGAATATTTATCCATTGTATCATTGGCTCCATCAACAAAACTAAGTAAAAAATCAAGTACAGTTGGTATCAAAAATATTACTACAGCAATTATTAACCTTCTTCCAAAAGCCATTAAACTATCTTTATTTGGTTTCTCATTTGTTGCAATAACACCTTTTGCTAAATCAATACTTCCAAGAACTACAAGCAAAAGAGGAATAACCATTTTTGCCACATAAATTAAATAACCAATAATTTGAAAAGCTCTTAAACTTTGCCCACTACAGACATTTATTTCTTCCGCAAATGCAACTTCTGGCATCATTAAACTAACAAAAACAATTAACCATTTCATATTTTTCTTCATATATACCACCTATTCCATTATTTTATTAATATCATCTATTTTAAAACCTTTTTTATATAAATTATATTTTAACTTACTCTTAAGGTTTTCTCCATCATACTTTCTACTTAATTTTTTATATTCTTTTTCGTACACACTTTTTAATATTGCATCATCTTTATTATCTAATAAATCTAACTTTTCATTAATAAGATTACTCGGATAACCTAACAACAATAAATCATTCTTTATCTTTTTAATAAACATATTCTTAGATAATTTTTTATTTTGTTTATCTTTCTTCTTTATAACCTTATCTATTCTATCAAGCCATACATCACTATTTATCAAACTAATTTGTTCATTAATTTTTTCTTTATCTAAATCTAATTTCCCCAAATTACTTTGTATTTTCTTTGGCCCATCACTACTTAAATTAAGTTTATCATTAATATATGCACTGATATATAAATCTTCATTTAAATAACCATTTTTTTGAAGTAACAAAATAACCTTATCTATTGTATCTTTATTATAATTACTTAATTTATCCTTAATTTCTTTTTTAGTTCTAAGTTTTATTCCAATTAGTTTTAAAGCTTTATTATATGCATCAACATAATCATTATATAAAATTATATTTTTATATTCTATATCACTAATATTCCTTGGTTTAAGTAAATTAAACTTAATTATTGTATCAGAATATAAACTAATATATTCTTTATCAAAGTAAACAATATATTTATTTTTATATAACTTTATACTAGATATTTTCTTCATTAAAATACTCTTTACATGTTTTATCTAAATCTTTAGCTAAATCTTCGATTACTTTATAATCTGTTGTTCTACAACCAGATGCAAATTTATGACCTCCACCTTTATACTTAGATGCCACTTCATTTATAACTGGTCCACGGCTTCTTATATTTGCTTTATATATACTATTTCTTTCATCATATACAACAAACATCCAACAAATAAGTTCTTTTATAAAGTAAAAATCATTTACTTGATTAGATACACTAGTAGCTTCAACATTAAATTTTCTTAAATCTTCACTTGACACAAAGATAAAACCAAATTTATTTTCAGTTATCTCTATATTATTTATTAAATATGCTCTGAATTTTTCTTCATTAATACTTCTTTCATACAAATTATCATATAAACTAACAAAATCTATATTACTTGCAGTTATTAATTCATATGCTGTTTTTAAAGTATTAGCAGTTGTATTTGGAAGTAAAAATCTATCACTATCAAAAACCATTCCTACATATAAATCTTCAGCACATTTTTTATCCATAACTAAGCTTGTATTTAATAAAAGTTCAGAAATCATTTCACATGTACTAGATTTAGTTGAATCAGTCCAATCAACATCCCCGATTATATCCTCAGCTGGATGATGATCAATTTTTAATATAGCACTATATTCTAATCCATTTATTCCATCAACTCTATAAAAGTTTGGAACATCTAATACAATTAACAAAGCATTATCCAAAGAACTTAAATCAGGTTTATCCAAGGTACCTAAATATTTAAATTTATGTACCCCAGCACCTACTGCATAAACATTTTTTTCTGGAAATGTAAGTTTAATAGAATCCCTTAAAGCTATTTGACTTGCTATAGCATCTGGATCCGGACTTATATGTCTAGCTAAAACAATATTGTTATACTTCTTTATTATTTTAAATACTTTTTTATACATTTCCTTCATTTTATCACTCATTTCTATTTATTTTTATTTTTTAATTCAACAGTATCCAACGCAATCATTAATTCTTCATCAGTTGGAACAACATAAACTGGAATTTTTGAATCATCAGTTGATATTAAACGGAATTCTCCTCTAAAGTCATTTCTTTCTTCATCAATTTTAACACCAAGTGATGCAATCTTATCAAGAATAGATTTACGCATAGTTTTACTATTTTCACCAACACCTGCAGTTAATGTAATAACATCTGCTCCACCAAGTAAATTATTATACATAGCAATATAATTAGCTATTTTTCTAGCATACATTTCTTGAGCAAGAATAGCTTTAGCATCTCCATCATTCGCAGCATTTTCAACATCTCTTGAATCACTACTTACTTCACTAACACCTAAAAGACCACTTTTTTTATTTAAATCATTTGTTAATTCTTCTAAAGTTTTACCAGTCTTCCCAGCTAAGTAAGATAACATAGATGCATCAATATCACCACATCTTGTACCCATCATAATACCAGCAAGTGGTGTAAATCCCATTGAAGTATCAACAACTTTACCTGAATCAATTGCAGTGATAGATCCACCATTACCTATATGACAAGAAATAACTTTTAAATCATCTCTTTTCAAATATTCACTAATTGTTTTATTAATGTATCGATGACTTGTTCCATGGAATCCATATTTTCTAACTCCATATTTTTCATACCATTCATAAGGTACTGGATAAATATATTCAGTTGGTTCCATAGTTGTATGGAATGCAGTATCAAATACACCAACTTGAATAGTGTTTGGTAATGCTTTCATAAAAGCTCTTACACCCATAATATTGGCAGGATTATGAAGTGGTGCAAGTTCATTATATTGTGAAACCCTTTCAAGTACATCCTCTGTTAATACAACTGATTCAGTAAATTCTTGACCACCATGAACCATTCTATGTCCAACCCCATCTATTTCTTCCAATGAACTAATAATACCCATATTAATTAATTCATCCATTAAAATTTGTACTGCAACTGAATGATCTCCTAAATTAGCTTCCTTAGTAATTTTTTCTCCATTATATTTAATTGTATAACAAGAACCTGGAATTCCTATTTTTTCAAATAATCCATTTGCTAATACTTTCTTTTCTGGTAATTCAATCAATGTAAATTTAAGTGATGAACTACCTGCATTTACTGCTAAAATTTTCATAACTTCACCTCTGTCCATTATTATACATTAAAATGAAAAAAAAGTCACTAATTTACAAAATATTTTATAAATTAGTGACTAATTATTTAGTTATTTTTAACTTTGTATTATCTTGATTAGTAAAAGTAGCACTTTTTTGATAATCAATTATTCTTCGAGAGTTACTACCTAAGTTAGGTCCATAAGGATTTGAATACCCCATAACTAACTTTTCTAACCTCGACTTATTTTCAATATCATAACCTTTATAATAATAATCATTTATTTTAAACACAATATCACCTAATAATATTATGTTTAAAAACTAATTAATTATTCATAATCTCTTAATGAATCTTTATCAGCTTTATCAACAGCATCTATTCCTTTTGCTTTTCTTTTATAAGAATCACAATCAGTATCAGTAGGATTTAATAAACAAACTCTACATGCATCAATACCAGTTCCATCTTCCTCTTTAGTTACAACTAAACCTAAAACAATAGATACTACTGTTGGTACAAAGAAAACTGCAATCCCGATTATAAATCTATTTAATAATGAAGATGCTGCTTTAGATACAGCCTTATCATCACTACTTAAACTAGCTTTAGCAAAATCAATTATTCCAAGAACTATAATAATCAAAGGAACAATTATCTTTATAGCAAACAAAACATAACCTGCAAGTTGCCACATCCCTGAAGTCTTTAAACAAAAATTATCTTCCATATTAACACACTCATTTCAACTTAATTATATATTATTTATTTATGATTATCAAGAAAAATTATAATAAATCACTATATTTATTGTCATCAGTTATTGAAACTTTAATAACTTCATGATGTTTTATTGCTTTATAAATTAAATCTTTATAAGGAATTAATTCTTCATATTCACTACACTTTATTGGGTTTGGATTAATAACTGGATGCTTTGGAACAAATACAGTACAACAATCTTCGAATGGTAAAATTGAAATATCATAAGCACCAATTTGTTTTGAAATATCAATAATTTCTAGTTTATCAAAACATGCAACAGGTCTAATAACAGGTATTTTGACAACTTCATTTATTGCTCTCATACTTGTTAAAGTTTGACTTGCAACTTGACCAATTGATTCACCATTTACAATAATATTAGCATTATTCTGTGTTGCAACAATTGCACTAATTCGATACATCATTCTTCTCATTATAGTTATCAAATATTCATGAGGTATATTTTTTAAAATTGACTCTTGAATTTCAGTAAAATTAATAACATGTATTTTAACTTCAGTATTATATTTTGCAAGAACTTTAGCAAGTTTTATAACTTTATCTTTAGCCATATCACTCGTATGTGGTGGGCTTTCAAAATAAATAGTTTCAAGTTTTACCCCTCTTTTTATAGCAAGATACCCAGCAACCGGAGAATCAATTCCTCCACTTAACATAAGTAAACCTTTGCCTAAAGTACCAACTGGATATCCCCCCAACCCTTTGATACCACTAAAGTAGAATAAAACCTCTTCATTTCTAATTTCAACATTAACTACAATTTCTGGATTATGAACATCTACATGTATTCCATCAATATTTTTAAGAATGTGTCCCCCCAAAATATTGTTAACCATCATTGATTCTAAAGGATAACTTTTATTACTTCGTTTTGTTACAACTTTAAATGTTTTAAATTCTTTATCTTTAATCAAATCTAACACATTATTTTTTATATCTTCGATATCTAGATTAGAACTTTTATAACCTATCATAATTTCTTGAATACCAAAAACATTCTTTAAAAGATTTATTACTTCATCAATATAATTTGTTTTTATAAACATTCTTCCAAAATCATAAAAAGTTTCGTGTTCAATATTTTTTAAAGTTACATCAATATTATTCTTTAATTTACTTATAAAGAAGTTTTTATTATCTTTTTTTGTACTTAATTCTCCATATTTTATAATTATTATTTTTTCCATATAAACCACCAAACAAATAGATTGTATCACAAATCCACAAGAAAAACCACCAAAAATGGTAGTTTTAACGTAAATTACTTAAATTTTCATAAACAGATTTAAACACTTCAATAAATTTATTAACCTCTTCAGTTGTACTTACATAAGATAAACTAATTCTTATTGTATGTTTTGCTCTATTTATATCATTATATATAGCAATGACGCTATTAGAAATGTCTCCACTTGAACATGCAGTATTCGTACTCACATAAATCTCGTATTTTTCTAATGCATGGACTAAAACCTCAGGCATAACATCCATAACACTTATATTAAGTATTTGAGGTATACTATATTTTGTTTTATTTATTTTAATATTTGGATATTTACTTAATGCATTTACAATTTTATCATTTAAAAGGGTTACAAATCTTTCTTTTTTTTCAAGACCATCATTCGCAAGACGAACAGCTTTAGATAATGCTGCAATCAAAGGAAGCGGTGGTGTCCCAGGTTTTAAATCATTGGTTTTGCCACTTCCATAAATTAATGGAGTTATTTTAACCATACTACTTTTATATAAAAAACCAATTCCTTTTGGTCCAAATATTTTATGACTTGACATACTAGCTAAATCTACATCATGCATATTTACACTAACCTTACCAATAGCTTGAGTCATATCGGAATGAAATATTGTACCCATGTTTTCTTTTTTTATTATTTGTCTAATCATTTTTAAAGGTTGTCTTACTCCAGTTTCAGAATTAACTGCACAAATACTTACTAAAATCGTATCATCGCGTACTAAATTCCTCAAATCTTCAAAATCTATTAAACCATCTTGATCATTTTTTACATAACTCACTTCAAAACCTATTGTTTTTAAATAATCACAAATTACATAAATTGATGGATGCTCAAGCTTAGAAACAATAATATGTTTACCCCTTTTATGATTAGCAAGACAAGATCCAATTAAAGCTATATTATTAGCTTCAGTTGCCCCACTCGTATAAACAATTTCAGATGGATTAACTGAGTATATATCAGCAATTTGTTTTGTTGCACTTTCCAATAAAGAAAAGGATTTTTGCCCCAAACTATGAATAGAATTGGCATTACCTATAAAATCTTTGCTAACTTTTGTAATTGTATCAAGAACATCATAAGATACTGGTGTTGTTGCACTATAATCAAAATATATCAAATTTATTCACTTCCTAACTATATGATTCCTCAAGTAATTTTTTATGTATACCTGGTTCAACAATATTTATTGCATTAATTGCATTTTCAAGACTCATCTTAAAATTACCTTTTATAAATGCATTTTCTGCCTTAGTTAATCCAAAATCAACTTCTTTATTTGTAACTCTATAACGATTTCCATATACTATTGCAGTTTCAGCCATTTTTGCAGTTTTAATAGTTTCATTAACAGTATTGTAAACTTTTAAAACTAAGTCTCTGGCAGTATCTACCCTTAAATTAAGAATTTTTATTGAGATTGGACGTTTATCTAATTCTTTAACTAATTCATTAATTGCTTCCATTGCTTCGGATAGTTCGACATAATAATTCTTAGGAACACATGGAAGCTTATATGAACGAACTTTTTCTTTTGTTGAAGATAAAATTTTTTTAATTTCATCAAGTTGTTCACGTGCTCTAAGTTCATCCTCTTTTAAGCTACCTAAATTTTTTAAGGCACCATTTAACTTTTCTTCAGTTTTAATAAGCTTAGAATTAATAATTTCCATTTCTCTAGCAAGTTTCGAATAAGCAAGCATTTTACTTCTTCCCACATCAACAATTTTATCATAACTAGCACGAATACTCATTATTTCCTGTTTAATTTCAACTATTACTGAGACCTCATCATCTGATAAATCATAACTATATTTAATATCCCCCATCTTTTTATATAGTTCATTGTTAACTTTTTCAAGTTTCGTAGCCTTAATTAAAATACTTCTGCTAAAATCCTCATATATTTTTTTAGAAATACGTTCTTTATCAAAATCTGCATATAAAGAATCAAAATAATCATGCATTGTTTTAAGTTCAAATAATGAATCTTCAACATTCAAAACATTTAAACGTTGAAAAATATCTTGAATTTTTTTGTTTGCTTCATTAATATTATAATCAATATTTAAGTATTCAATATTATAACCTTCACGAGTCATTTTTTCAGCAATATTTTTAATATCTTCTTCTTTTTTAGGAATTAAATTTTTGCCCAAAGTTATAATTGGACGTGCTTCATCAATAATTACCTTTAAATTAGCAATAACATCAGCAATTGCTTTTACAATTCTACCCACTTCAGTGTAAGCATTTTGATCCATCGCATTTTCAAAAGCTGCAAATAATTTATCAACATTTTCAAATTGAAGTTCCAAAGGTACTTTTACATCAGCATATTCTTCTTCAAATTCTTTATACGTTCCAAGAATATCACGATATTCAGCCTTTAATTTTGTAATAGTTTCTCTATTTCGTTCTTCACTTAGAGTTACATCTTTAATTTCATCAAGTAAAAAACTAGCTTTTGTTTTTAATGTATTTAAATCAAAATCCGCTTTTAAAACTAATCCTTTTAAATCTTTAAAGTTTTTTTCTTCAAATAATTCTTCAATTTCATTGATGGTATCAGTTATTTTTGGCATTTCCACTTCCTTTATGTCATTAAATCTAGATTTCCAATCATTTAGTTTTTCTTTCATTTCATCATTATTAACCAAAGCCTCAACTTTGTTTAATTCAGATAACATTGAAGCAGAAATTACCATATTTTTTTCAGTTTCTAACTTTTCTATCTCTTTTTTCAATTTCTTTTTCTCTTTATTATTTAGAACATTCAAAATAACTATTACCGAAACAATAGTTAAAATATAGTATGCAATTGCTATTAATATAAATGTAATTCGATCCATAACATCACCATATATATAGTTTATCATATATTGCTGAATTTTTGAAGTTAAAAAAAATAACTTTTTACAGTTACTTTTGAAAAACGCAATTATCAACAACATTAAATATAGCAACAATTAGTAAAAAAGCACCGGCTAATTTAGTTATTGCCACACCAGAAAATGGGTTAAACACAAGTAAAAACCCTAAAATTAAAATTAGTATACTTACCACCAGCGTTCCAATCCATTTTGTGTTTACATTTTTTAATATTAAAGCTTGTCTTAATTTAGAAAGTCCAATTACAATTAAAGCAAAACCAATACCAATTGCAACAGCTCTGATGACAGAACCTGGATATAATAAAACAATTAGACCAAGAATACTATACAAAATACCGCTGATCATGTTTGATGTAAATAATTTTTGTTGTAAATATTGGTAAATTGAGTAAATACCTAAGATAAGTAAACCTAATCCTACGACTATTCCCAACAACTTATTTAATGTATCCGGAATTAACAATAAAATTAGACCAACCAAACCTAAAATCAATGTATTTGTTAATTCATTACTAGATGAATTATTCTTTTTTTCCAATTTTCCTTTGACACTTGCCATATAACATCACCAAAAATATTATACTATATTTTGACAAAAGATACAATCTATATTATAATTAAAAAAACAAAATAATTAATGGAGGTAAAATTGTTTGTTAGCGCCAGACCCACGTGGTTAACGAGGATGATGATTATCGATATTTCGGCGGATACATCACGGGCTAGTATACTCGAAAGATATATAATAAAAATCAAAATCAAAATTGTAACAAAAAATATATCACATACTTTAAGAAAGGAATTTTAAAATGTGTGGAATAATTGGATATATTGGAACTAAAAAATGTGTTCCAAAACTTATTAATGCATTAGAAGCATTAGAATACCGTGGCTATGATTCTGCTGGAATAGCTTACGTAAAAAATAATACAGTAGAAATAATTAAAGAAGTTGGAAAAATCAAAAATTTAAAAGAACAAGTTAATATGGATGTAGATGCATACATGGGAATTGGTCATACTAGGTGGGCAACACATGGTGAAGTAAATAAAATAAATGCTCACCCACATAAGGTTGGTCAAATAACTTTGATACATAACGGGATTATAGAAAATTATCAAGATATCAAAAATAGAGTTGTAAAAGAAGGATACAAATTTAAAAGTAAAACTGATAGCGAAATCGCTGCCGCTTTGATTGATAGCTTGTATAAAAAAAACAATGATATGGTTAAAACATTGAATGAAGCAAGTAAAATTTTGCGTGGATCATATGCATTTGTAGTAATGGTGGATAAAGATGAACATATCTATGCAACAAGAAATGCAATACCAATGATAGCCGCAATTGCCGATGACGGAAATTATGTTGCATCAGATGTACCAGCAATACTTGCATATACAAAAAAATATATGTTGTTAAATGATTTAGACATTGTAAAACTATCGAAAGATAAAATAGAGATATTTGATAAAAATTTAAACAAATGTGAAAAAGAAATAAAAGTTTTTGAAGGAACAATGGATGCGGCTACTAAAAATGGATATGAACATTTCATGTTAAAAGAAATAAATGAACAAGATAAAGTTTTTAAAGACACAATTAATTACTATTATGATGGAAGCATGGAATCACTCGAAAAAAACTTTGGTTTTATTAAAAAATTTAAAAAGATTGATATAGTTGCATGTGGATCAGCGTATCACACTGGAATTGTTGGTAAAAGCTTGATTGAAAAATACGCTGACATTCCTGTAAATGTTGAAGTAGCCAGTGAATACCGCTATAAAAAATGTTTTTATGATAAAGACACTTTATTGATTGTTGTATCACAATCTGGAGAAACCGCTGATACTCTTGCAGCATTAAGGAAAGCTAAGAATGATGGAATTACAACAATGGCAATTGTAAATGTAATTGGTTCATCAATTGCAAGAGAAGCTGACCATGTTGTCTATATTAAAGCTGGATTTGAAATTGCTGTTGCAACAACTAAAGCATATTTAGCACAAGTTGCAATATTTAGTCTAATTGCTTTGTATTTAGGTAAAGCCAAAAATATAATTAGTGATGAAAAATACAAAAAAATAAGTGATGAAATTAAAGAAATGCCAAAATTAATTCAAAAGACAATTAAAAATGATAACTACATAGAAATTGCCGACAAAATTTACAACAAAAAACAAATTTTCTTTATTGGTAGAGCCATAGATTACGCAATAGCGTTAGAAGCATCGCTAAAGCTAAAAGAAATTTCTTATATTAATAGTGTTGCATACCAAGCCGGAGAATTAAAACATGGCACAATTTCGTTGATTGCTAAAAACACACCAGTTATTGCCCTACTTACTGATGAGGAAATCGCTGAAAAAACAATAAGCAATATAAAAGAAACAAAGGCACGAGGTGCATATGTAATATTGGTAACTAATATGATACCTAATGAAAAATTTTATGACAAAATTATAACAATAGATAAAATTGAAGAAATATTACAACCAATTTTGACAATAATACCACTTCAATTATTATCGTATAGAATCGCCAAAAATAAAGGATGCGACATTGATAAGCCAAGAAATTTAGCAAAATCCGTTACCGTTGAATGACAAAAAAAACGTCCTGCTCATGCAGTCCGTTTTTTTTAACTAAAAATATAGTTTCTAATTGGAATTTTTTCAAATAAAATATCCAAATCATCTTCACTTATTATAAAACTGGTTCCTTTATCATTTGGTTTTCCAAAGTCATCCCCATCACCATGGGTTAAAATTTTAAAATCAACGGTAATTTTTCCAGCTTCAATAAGTTCTAAAAATTTTTCAAAGTATCTGTAGCGATACATATCAAGACTAGTAAATTTAAAATATGATTCACCATATGACATTTTTGATTCATAGTGAATTAATGCCAAATATGAAAGCTTTACATGTATTCTACTCTCCAATTGTTGAAAAGTCCAGAAAAAACGATCATCAATTTCATCAACATCATCCCAATTTTTACGAATACAAAGTCTAATACATTTATTATCATAATCTACTTTAAGTTTAAATGCATATTTACGATGTTCATTAGAAAAATTAAGAGCATCAACAGTTGCAAAGAATTCTCTCAAATCATTTTTCTTACTTCTCCAACCACATTTACTCCAAAGAGTTCTAATAATATTAGGTTCGCTATCAGGTGCCATATTAAATAAACAAAGTTTTCTTTTTGCTGAAACAGATTTTGTTTTTATCTCAATTCCTAAATAATCAGGAAGAAACATTCTATCCTGTGCTTTTCCAACTAAATCTTCAAAAGTTTTTCCAGCAGCAGCACTTCCATTACCTGAACTTTTAACCCAATTTAAAGCTTGAATATAATAAAATTGTTGACAAAAAATTTTCATATTTTGCTTCATAGTTTCTTCATGTTCAGCGTCAGATAAATTTAAATCACTTAAGGATTCTATAATAATTCCTCCTTTCGAGAAGATATGATAGCACAAAAAAAGTAAAAAATTTGTCGAATTAAAGAAGTAAAAGTATTTTTTTTATCTTTTTTAATAAAAAATTGACAAAATAAGCAAAATAATTGTAATTTTCATTGACTTTTATGCTTTCTATGTAATATAATATTATTGCATTCGAGAAGAAACGTGATGAAATAAGCGCCCATAGCTCAATTGGATAGAGCGTTAGACTACGGATCTAAAGGTTGCGGGTTCGAGTCCCTCTGGGCGCACCATTAATTTTTTTCTTGATAGATTGTATACCTCGAGAAGTAGCACAATTTGGCAGTGCATTAGGTTTGGGACCTAGGGGTTGCAGGTTCAAATCCTGTCTTCTCGACCAGTTTAGTTTTTTTAAACAGGATTTCCTGTTTTTTTATTTTGCACAGTTGAACCTGAAACTTGACCTAGGTCACACATAAATAGCGATAATAATTAATTCATATAAATTAATATTACCTTATAACTACGCTATCTCCCCCCCAAAAAAGAAATTATCACAAAAAAAATGCATAAATTGCAATTTTTTAAAAAAAACTATTGCAATTTATCATATCATCTGGTATAATCTAAATTGTCATCGGAAAGATGGGCGCTTAGCTCAGTTGGTTAGAGCACCTGCCTTACAAGCAGGGGGTCATAGGTTCGAGTCCTATAGCGCCCACCATGAATTTGCCGACATAGCGTAACTGGCAGCGCAACTGACTTGTAATCAGTAGGTTGGGAGTTCGACTCTCTCTGTCGGCACCATTTTTTTGGGGAGATAGCGAAGTGGTCAAACGCGGCAGACTGTAAATCTGTTCCTTCGGGTTCCATAGTTCAAATCTATGTCTCCCCACCATTTTAAATAGTGCCTCGTAGCCAAGTGGTAAGGCATCAGACTTTGACTCTGACATTCCGCCGGTTCGAATCCTGCCGAGGCAGCCATTTATTTTTTCAAAAGTAAATGAAAACATTATTGAATTTGGTTCGTTAGCTCAGTAGGTAGAGCATTTGACTTTTAATCAAAGGGTCCTGAGTTCGAATCTCAGACGAGCCACCATTTAAAAACCAAAAGTCCAAACGGACTTTTTTTTATGCCATCAACATATAAAAAGAGCCAAGAATTTAATCTTGACTTACCTCTCCATCTAAACTAAAGCTTTTAGCATCAATAATTTTAACATTAATAATTTTTCCAATCAATTCACTTGAACCAACAAAATTAACAAGTTTCATTGACTCTGTATATCCAAATACTTTTGAATCATCTTTTTCACTTTTATCTACAACCAAAACCTTTTCAACATTTCCAACAAGCTTTTCATTACTTTCCAATGAATATTTATTAACGAGTTCATTTAATTTATACAATCTCCGTTCTTTTATTTCTATAGGAATAGTATCAACCATTTTAGCAGCAGGTGTTCCATCTCTTGGAGAAAAAATAAATGTATAAGCTCCATCATACTTGCAATAATTAACAATATCTAAAGTTTTTTGAAAATCTTCATCAGATTCATTTGGAAATCCAACAATTATATCAGTAGTAATAGAAACATTTTTAACTTTACTTTTTATTTCATCAAATAATTTTTTATACTCATCAATTGTATATTTTCTGTTCATCTTCTTTAAGATTTCATCACTACCAGATTGAATTGGCAAATGAACATAAGGCATAACATTATCGTATTTAGCAATCACATCAATCATCTTATCAGTAAAATTCCAAGGATGTGAAGTAACAAATCTAATGCGCGGAATACCAATTTTAGCCACTTCTTCAAGCAATATTGCAAAATCATAACCTAAGTTCAAATCTTTACCATAAGCATTAACATTTTGACCAAGTAAAGTAATCTCAAGATATCCTTTATCCTTTAAATCTCGCACTTCATCTAAAATTTCTTCTATTTTTCTACTTCTCTCCCTACCTCTAGTATAAGGAACTATACAGTATGTACAAAACTTGTCACAACCATATATAATATTAATCCATGCACTAAATTTAGAATCCCTATTGTACTTAACATTTTCAAAAACAATATCACTGTTTGAATAAACCTCAATTTCTTGTAAATGTTTTTGATTAGCATTTATAATCATAGATGGCAATTCATTTAAATTATGAGTCCCAACTATAATATCAATATATTTATGTCGATTGTGAATTTCCTCTATTTCCTTAGGTTGTTGCATTAAACATCCAGTAATAGCAATTATCAAGTCTCTCTTAGTCTTTTTTAAATGTTTACATCTTCCCAAATAACCAAAAACTTTATCTTTAGCATTTTCCCTAATAGCACAAGTATTTAAAATCACTATATCAGCATCTTCCAACACATCAACAGCTGTATACCCAAGAGACTCTAAATAATATTTAATTTCTTCAGAATCATGCACATTCATTTGACATCCATAAGTCCTCAAAAAATATTTTTTACCTTTAAAAAGAGGTTTTATATCTAAATCTAACTTTTTTTCCTTAACATCAACCTTACTACGATCTTTAGCAACCATTAAATCAGGTACATTCATATTATCACTCCGTTCATTTGCTTATTTTATCATAAAATTCAAATAAATAAAAGCACTTTGTTAAATATAAAAACAAAACAAGGAATAACTTAACGCTTCCTTGTTAATTTTTGTTCATATTCAACAACATAATCGACATTTCCATAATAAATACTTTTTACAGCTTCAACTACTTTTTCATCAAACACGTGAGATATATTACTGCTACCATTCAAGTATTTATAACCGCCATAATACCACTCACACAAAAGATTAAATAATTCTTCCTTTTGCATATCCTCAGGCAAAGCAATAAAATTACTTGCAGAATAATCTTTTATATTAATATATTTACCATCATAATCAAAATATATATTTTGCACTTTACCATCGATAGTACGCCCCACAAAAAAATCTTGTTTTTCATTTAAATCGCCATCAGTTTCATGTTCCAGCCTAACATCATCTTGATATTGAAACTCCGGCGATATCTTATAAACTCTATCTTTCAAATTATTATAATTAAGAATCATTGAACCAAATTCAATCATTGCATGAAAATAATTAACTATTGGAATCAACAATTTATAATTAAAAGTTAAATCAACATCAAACATTTCAAGCATTTCCTTATAATCTAAATTCATCTTCCAAGCCAAAGGTTTAACACTCGTTTTAATAAACTTATGTATATCTATATAAACTTTCCCAGTTTCTACTCCACTTATTATACAAGCAGACAATAAAATTAAACAAACCATAAACCCTCCACCAATTTTATTTTTTAGGCTTTATAACTTTCAAACCACCCATATAAGGTTGTAAAACTTTTGGAACTTTAACACTTCCATCACTTTGATAATTATTTTCAATTAAAGCAATTAACCCACGTGGAGTTGCAACACACGTATTATTAAGAGTATGCAAATAATAATTTCCTGTTTCGCCCTTTACCCTAATTGACAATCTTCTAGCCTGTGCATCGCCCAAATTTGAGCAAGAACCAACTTCAAAATATTTTTGTTGTCTAGGACTCCAAGCTTCAATATCACAAGATTTAACCTTTAAATCGGCTAAATCACCACTACAACATTCCAACTGACGAACCGGAATATCCATATTTCTAAATATATCAACAGTGCATTTCCACATTTTATTATACCATTCCATTGACTCTTCAGGTTCACATAAAACAATCATTTCTTGCTTTTCAAATTGGTGAACTCTATACAAACCTCTTTCTTCAAGACCATGTGACCCACCTTCTTTTCTAAAACAAGGTGAATATGATGTCATTTTAATTGGTAACGCATCCTTTTTAATAATTTGATCTTTAAATCTACCAATCATTGAATGTTCACTAGTCCCAATCAAAAATAAATCTTCTCCTTCAATTTTGTACATCATTGCTTCCATCTCAGGAAAAGACATAACTCCAGTAACAACATTACTATGAATCATAAACGGAGGTATAGCATATGTAAAACCTTTTTCAATCATATAATCCCTTGCATAAGCAAGCATTGCTTCATGAAGTCTAGCAACATCCCCAAGCAAATAATAAAATCCTTCTCCACTAGTTCTTCCGGCAGCTTCTTTATCCATCCCATTCAAATTAAGAATTATATCAGCATGATATGGAATTTCATAATCAGGAACAACAGCATCACCAAATCTTTCTACTTCAACATTTTCGCTATCATCTTTACCAATTGGTACACTCTCATCAATTATGTTAGGAATTACAAGCATTCTATCCTTAATTTCTTTAGATAAATTTTCTTCCTTTTCTTCAAATTCACTAATTAAATCATTAATTTTACCAACACTTTTTTTAACTTCTTCAGCCTCGTCCTTCTTACCATCTCTCATAAGCAATCCAATTGAAGAACTTAATTCATTTCTCTTAGCTCTTAATTCATCAATTTTCATCTTATATTCACGATAAGTTTTATCATATTCATAAACCTCATCTACTAAACCTAATTTTTCATTTTGAAATTTTTTCTTAATATTTTCCTTGACTAAATCACTATTTTCTCTGATTAATTTAATATCAATCATTTCATTCACCATCCTTCAAACAAAAAAAGATGATACCCAAGGAGTCATAATGACGGTACCATCCTTTATTTAACTTACTTTCTAACGGCTTTCCACCGGAGCAACATTGCCCAACTCAAAAGGTAGATTTCATTATTTACATCAATTCTTTTTCACCATCCAAGAACTCTCTATCTGACTTACATAATTACTTATCCTTTATCTTCGTCTTTACAAATCTAATATATCACAAAATCATATAAAAAACTAGTATTTTTAATAATTTTCTGCTTTTAATTCAAAAAAACTTTGTGGATGTCCACATACTGGACATACTCCCGGAGCCTCTTTGCCAACAACAATATGACCACAATTACGACAAATCCAAATACATTCGCCATCTTTACTAAACACAAGCTTATCGTCAATATTTTTAAGCAATTTACGATACCTTTCTTCATGTGCTTTTTCAATATTTGCTACACTTTCAAAAAGAAATGCTATTCTATCAAAACCTTCTTCTTTTGCTACTTTTGCAAATTCAGAATACATATCTGTCCATTCATAGTTTTCTCCATTCGCAGCATCTAATAAATTTTCTTCAGTACTTGGTACACTTCCACCATGTAGTTCTTTAAACCACATCTTTGCATGTTCTTTTTCATTATTGGCAGTTTCTTCAAAAATCGCTGCAATTTGTTCATATCCATCCTTTTTAGCTTTTGAAGCATAATAAGTATACTTATTCCTTGCTTGACTTTCTCCTGCAAAAGCTGCCATTAAATTTGCTTCAGTTCTACTTCCTTTTAATTCCATTTTTTTCCTCCTTCTGGCAATCCATACATATGCCCTTTAGAACTAATTCATAATCAGTTACTATATTATTTTGATACATACTTACAACAGGTACATCTAAATCAAATACATCAATTATCTTACCACAACGTTTGCATATAAAATGATGATGTGGCACCACTTTATCATAGTGCTTTACCCCATTAACAACAATACTAATCACCATCCCATGCCTTTCAAGTTGACATAAATTACGATAGACAGTTCCAAGACTAATATTATTAATTTCACGTTTTGCCATATCATAAATTTCATAAGCATCCAAATGATTATTACTATTATTAATAATACTCGAGATAACATTTCTCTGTTTAGTATTTTTCATATAGTCCTCCCAAATAGTAATGATTACTATTTAAGTATATCACCATTTAAATAAAAAATCAATACATATTTATAAAATTTCAACATATATTTAAATGAAAGGAATGGTAATAATGGAAATTCTAAAGGTTTCAACAAAATCTAACCCTAGTAAAGTAGCGGGAGCTATAGCAAATATCTATAGAGAAAAAAAAGAAGTAGAAATTCAAACCGTCGGTGCAGGTTCACTAAATCAAGCAATCAAAGCAATAGCAATATGTCGAGGATTTGTAGCACCAACCGGTGATAACCTAGTTGTAATACCAGCATTTAACGACATCACAATAAACGGAGAACAAAAAACAGCCATCAAGTTAATTATTACAAACAAATAACGAGCCAAAAGCTCGCTATTTTTGTAATCCAACAATCAAAGGATCAAACAACTCAAGCATACCATGTATCAAAAAGAAATAACCTAGTATCAATACTTGAATATCATTTTCATAATATAAATTCATCGTAGTAAGAAGTCCCGCTAAAATAAATAACACTAAACTAATTACTTCCACTATCCACATCTTATTTTTTCTATCATTATAATAATCACCTTTTTTAAGCTTAATCAAAGATAACAATATAATCCAAATAAGCAAACATAAAGCTAAATACCATGGCACTTTATTTATATCAAGCTTTAAAGCCACAATAAATACTATGATAGATGCTAAACTAGTAAGTAATCCTTCAAAATCTCTTGATTTATATGTCAAACCAAACTTAATCAAACTAAGTACAACATAAACCCCAATAACACCTAAAAAGATTATTTTAACATTCACAAAGTGAAACAATGGAAATAACAAAAGTACACTACCACAAATAATTAAAAATACTGAAATAATTAAATCAACAATTTGTTTTTTCTTCATAACAATTCTCCTCCATAACTTACCAATATTATAACACTTATCACTAAATAAGTAAATTAAAACACTTAAGCTTTAGCCTAAGTGTTATTTAATTATTCCATTTTGAACATATTTCGTATCGCTAATAACAACAAATGCATCTTTATCATTTTCCCTAATAATGTGAGTTAAAACCTTTAACTTTGATTTATTAAGTTGAATCATCAACATCTTCTTATTATGACTATCACTCGGATTCTTTAAATCAATCACCGATACCCCGAAACCAGCATCACGAATTTCTTTAATCATTTTATCAACACTAGCTTCTTTCGTAGTAACTTGAACTCCAATTAAGCTTTCCATAAAATTAACTGTAATATAACTACCAATATAAGTACCTGTTGCATATCCACCAGCATAACAAATCGGAATTAACCAAGATGTTAGATCAGTTGATAAAGCCTCTCTAGCTATCAAAAACCAAATCAACACTTCAACAAAGGCAATCAGTGCAGCTGTATTTTTTCTTCCTCTTACAACCAACACAGTTCTAACTGTACCCAAGGTAACATCAATTATTCTTGCTAAAAATATCTTAAGACACATTAACACCATATTAACACTCCTTACATATTCATTAGTATAGCCAAAAATATTAAAACTAACAATACTATTACTATAGAAATAAATCCAAGGATTTTATTTTCTTTATTTTCACGATACTCTATTTTATTTTCATGACCATATTTTTCACTCAATAAAACAATTCTTTCATTTTCTCTATCTTTATATTTTCTTTGATCATTTATCTGTTCTTGACTCATCAAAGTACCACAAAACTTACACACAATACCATCACTAGGTAATGGATTCTTACAATTCTTGCAAATCATAATGTTTTACCCAAATATGTAATTTTGGCATATCCATTACCTGAATGACCAGTTTCTGTAGCACCAGAAGTTGATTCGAAAGCAACATTTCCAGCAGTTGTAGCAGCATTTGTTAAATAATAATTACTATTTAATAAACAACCAGATGGATAACTTGAAGCAGTGGATGAAGTATATACATATCCAGAACCGCCACCGCCACCACGGTCATCATCACCAGAACTATCAGGAACGTTACCAGAACCACCGTACCAGCCGCCTCCACCGGCTCCACCATATCCACTACTTAAGTAGACACCGCCACCGCCGAAGCCAAAGCCACCAGCATAATAATCTTTAGTATTACTATTTAATCCTGTAGTTGCTTGTTTTGTTATGGTATACGAAGCACTATATCCTGAATAAGTTTGATTACCACCTTTTCCACCATAGTTACCAACCGAACTATAATTTTCAGTACTTGAACCACCAGTTGTACCGCCACCATACATACCTTTCTTACTAGTAGCACCATCAGAACCTCCACCACCAGCTACAATAACACGAGCAAGTAAAGAATCACTATTTATTCTAATATCGGTTCCTCCGCCACCGCCATAATATTTATAACGATAGCCACCACCATTATAACCACCAGCACATATAGTTGAGCCACATCCAGAAGTTCCACTTCCACCAGCACCACCTGTATGAACATACACTTTATCACCAGCATTTAAATAAACTGTACCATATGAATAACCACCAAGTCCAGAATATGTAGCAGATGATCTATAACCACCTTGAGCACCCCAAACTTGTAATTTATAATAACCAGAAACTATAACATTAAACACTTGAGCAGTATTTTTATAATCAAATAATCCAACATATTTATAATCAGTTGTTGCAGTTGTAGTAAATATTGATGATGTTTTACCAGAAGAATCCACTGAATAAGCCATGAATGTATATTCAGTCAAAGGTTCCAAATTATCAAATGTATAAGTTGGACTTGTACTTGATACATAAGTAGCACCACCATCTTTACTATAATAATAAGTAACAGCACTTGTACCAATTGATGAATTAGTTAAATCAATTTTTACACTTTGACCATTAACAGTACTTTTCATGCTTTCCAAAATTGGACCAGAACCAATATTTAAATACGCAACACAACTAGTTCTAGATGTCGCAGATATAACAATCTTTTGATTCTTCATAGACATTGTCGATGTACCTGTACATGAAGACTTACTTCCAATTTCATAAAAAGCATTCGTTGGTATAGTCTTTGTTTCATAATAATTACCTGAATTTTTCTTAGTTTGAACATAAATTTTTAATGCAATATCAACATCCATTGCATCCATATATGCAGTACATACATCTTTATTTGATGCTTCTACAGAAAATTGATTTTCTTTAGCATCATATGTAACAGTTGAACCATTTTCACAACTTGTCTTACTTGCATTAAGTTCATACCCAATTGATGGTAAAGCTGTAGTTTCTAACTTAGTATACTCACCAGTACCAACACCATCACTATTTATATTTTCAGCAAAAACATTTAAAGTAATATCAAGTTGAGCTGTTGAATCAAAATATAAATAACAAACATCATGACCATAAGCATTAATATCCACGTCATATGTTGATGAATGATAATCTATCACTGAACCATTCGTACAATAACTAAGTTCACTATTATAAACATAACCAGCCTTTGGTATATAAGGATATAATCCATACTTATTTAATCCATTACCATTAGAATCTCTTTCTTCAGCCATTATCCTAACATCTAAATCTGCTATTTTTGATGTCGATCCTCCTATAACAGGACTAACAACTTTTACTTGATAAAATGCATAAGTTGCAATCAACCCAATGCACGCTAAAAGCACTACCACCAATATACTTATAAGTGGTATTCTATTCTTTTTAACAAAACTTGTTATATCTTTTTGAAGGATTTTTTTAAATTTACTAGTATACTTATTCATATGCCTCTTACCTATCCTAATATTAATTTTAAAATAAAAACCTCATTATGTCAATATAGCAAAGAACAAAAAATCAATTATCTTGAGATAATTGACTAATATTTTATTATTTATAACCTAATTTCTTATAATAATCATATAATTCTTTAAAACGATTAAAGTGAACTACTTCTCTTTGTCTTAAAAATAAAAGTGGTTCAATCACTGATTTGTCAGTTGCCAAATCAATTAAGTGTTCATATGCAACTCTCGCTTTTTGTTCCGCAGCCATATCTTCACTTAAATCAGCCAAAGGATTACCAGTTACAGCAAAAGTATCTGCATTAAAAGAAACACCATTAGCATTCATTGGAAACACACCCTTACCATGTTCAGTATAAAATGATTCCAAACCAGCTTCCTTAATTTCGTCAAGAGTTGCATCTCTCATAAGTTGAGATACAATTGTATTAACCATTTCAAGATGTCCCATTTCTTCCGTAGCTATATCATTAAGAAGTGCTCTTCCCTTTTCATCTGGCATCGTAAATTTTTGATGGAAATACCTAAGTGTTGCTCCAAGTTCTCCAGCATAACCCCCAACCTGAGTAATAATTAACTTAGCCATCTTTAAATCTTTTTTACTAACATTTACCGGATATGACAAATGCTTTACATATTTAAACATATTTACTACTCCTTTCATTTTCCCATGGCCAAGGATTATTAATCCATTCAAATTTTTCATAATAAGCTCCATCATTTACTTCTAAAGGTCCATATTTTTTAACAAATTCCATTTCCTTTGTACATGAGACTTCCACAAGTTCATTAAATTTTTTAAGCATCTCTTTATCACCTGGATGTAAATCTAAATACAAATTCAAATCATTCAAAGCAAGAGATAAAGCCATTATATCAAGCAAATCACTTTCTCTTTCTGTAGTTGCAACTGGTACAACTACTTTATAATCCTTATATTCATCATACAAATCATTAAACATATTACCACGTGAAAAGCCCTTTTCAATACTTGCTAAATTGCTTTTTTCTTTTATAACAGCTTCCTTCGGTATCGTAAAACCAAAAAAACCTAAATTATCATCAAATAACATATTTTTCCCTCCCTAAATTATATTATGTAATAAACTTTAAATAAACTAGGTTAATTGCTTAGAAACATTTGAATAATTTTGTATTTTAGGTTATAATTAAAATGGTGATAAAAATGGCAAAGAAGAAAAAGAAAAAAGATAGCAACAATAATGGATATAGTGTTGAATTAACCGGATTAATTTTAATACTAATCGGTATAATAGGATTTGGCTTTGGTATAGTTGGTAATTTATTAAAACAATTTGCCATGTTTTTAGCTGGAATATGGTGGTTTATCATATTATCTATCCTTATTATATTAGGTGTCTATATGTTATATAAAAGAAAAATGCCAAAATTTAGTGATCAAAAGCTGATAGGTATTTACATATTTATAATTATATTACTCGTAGCTAGTCACTTTGAATTTATTAATCAGACAGATAGTGCTAAAGATATAATTGTTGAAACATACAACAACTTTATGGAAAGAATAAGTACAATGAATGCCAATAACTCTCTACATTCAACTGGAATTAGTACCGTTATCATCGGCGGAGGTTTTATCGGTGCCTTATTTGCAAGTGCTCTATACGCATGTGTTGGTAAAACTGGTACTATTGTAATACTTGTTCTACTTGGTATATTTGCATCAGTTCTAACATTTGATATAAACCTATCTTTAATATTTAAGAAAATATTTGGTATATTTAAATTCAAGAAAAAAGATAAAATGGATAACAATAATGAACCAGATGAAATACCAATCTCTGATAGCAACACAATTAAAGAAGCCCCTATTGAAAAACATGAAGACAACAAAATAATAATTACAAGTATGGAAGAATTAAAAAATAAACCAATTACCCAAGAGTCACTTGAAGTACCAAGTAAAACAACACCAACAACCGAAGAAGACAAATCTTACACTCTTCCAAAATTCAGTCAAATATTTGATCCGTTAAAACCAAAGAAAAACAACAATACGTCATTTACTCAAGCAAATAAAGAAATACTTGAAAGAGTTCTAAAAGACTTTGGTATTGCTGCAAAAGTTGTTGAAATTCATATCGGACCAGCAGTTACAGAATATGAACTTACCGTTCCACCAGCAACAAAAGTAAATAAAATAGTTAATATCGATAAAGAAATAGCTCTAGCTCTAGCAGCAAAAGATGTTATTATTCAAGCACCAATACCTGGAAAAAGTACAATTGGTATTGAAATTCCAAACCCAACAATATCTAGTGTAACCCTAAGGGAAGTTCTAGAAAGTCCGCAAAATTTAAAAAGTGATGCTAAAATATGTGCAGCATTAGGTAAAGATATAATGGGTACACCAAAGGTATTTGACTTAACAAAGATGCCCCACCTTCTAGTAGCAGGTTCTACTGGATCTGGTAAATCAGTATGTATTAATGGTATCATTGCATCAATACTAATGCGATATAAACCAAGCGAAGTAAAGCTTGTTCTAGTTGACCCAAAAAAGGTTGAACTTACAAACTACAATGGTATTCCTCACCTACTATGTCCTGTAGTAAGTGATCCTAAAAAAGCAAGTCTTACTCTCCAAAAAGTTGTAACAGAAATGGATAACAGATTCCAAACATTCAGTGATAAAGAAGTTAAAAACATAACTGGTTACAATGAAATGATAGAAAAATATAACAAAAAACATCCAGAAAGTCCTCAAAGTAAGATGCCTTACATCGTTGTAATCATCGATGAACTTGCAGATTTAATGCTTGTTGCATCTAAAGAGGTTGAAGACTCAATAACTCGTATTACTCAACTTGCTCGTGCTGCAGGTATTCACTTAATTGTTGCAACGCAAAGACCATCAACTGATGTCATCACAGGTTTAATCAAAAATAACATTCCATCACGTATAGCATTCGCAGTTGCATCTCAAATTGACTCTCGTACAATACTTGACCAAAGAGGTGCAGAAAGACTTCTAGGTAAAGGTGATATGTTATACTTCCCAATGGGTGAATCAGCTCCCACCAGAATTCAAGGATGTTTCATAAATGACGATGAAATAAAAAGATTAATAGATTACTGTAAAGAACAAGGATCAGCTAACTATGACCAAGCATTTGAAAATGTAAGTCAAAATACCTCAAGTGGTTCAGGTAATTCTGCAGTATCCGGTGATGATGACGAAGCTTACAATGATGTCGTAGAATTTGCAATTCAAACAGGTAAAATCAGTGCTTCACTAATTCAAAGAAGATTCAGATTTGGTTACAACAGAGCTGCAAGAATGATGGATTTACTCGAAGCCCGTGGTATTGTTGGTCCTCAAAATGGATCTAAACCCCGTGAAGTTTTAGTAAAATTAGAAAAAAATGATGTAGAACAATAAAAATCTATTTTAAAAATTTAAAATTTATGTTAATATAATTATGAAAGGTAAGGTGCTAAAAATGGCAGAAACAAAAAATAAAAAAACAAACACAAAAAAAACTACTCCCCAAAAAGTTGAAAAGAAAGAAAGAAAGACTGAAGAAGTTATCAAGGAAGAAAAAATAAAGACTTCAGAAATTAAAACAAATGAAGTAAATGATGAAAAAGCATCAAGAAAAAACATAATCATCATTGGAATCATTATATTAGTTTTAGTGCTCGGTGGATTATACATCTACAAAGTTAACAAAGTAAAACAAGAAGAGCTTTATAGCAAAAGTTACCTAATTGACTCAGGAACCCTTAACTTAGAAATTAAAAACATTGATGAAGTAAATCAAATTCTAACCGAAGCCCCAAGTGAATACTTTATACTGATAACTTACACAGGAAACAAAGCAACATATAATCTAGAAACTGGTCTAAAAGAAATCGTTGATAAATACAAACTAAGTGATTCATTCTACTATTTAAATATCAAAGACATGATGAATGAAGATAACTACTTAACAAGATTAAACAGTACATTCAACACCGATAAAATTAAAACAGTTCCAATTATCTTATATTATAAGGATGGAAAATTAATTGATACAGTTACAAGATATGATAAAAATGTTATTAATGCTAGTGATTTTCAACGCACACTAGATATTTATGAATATCAAGGTCAATAATGACCTTTTTTAAACGGAGGAAATATGTTAAACGTTGTATTATTTGAACCTGAGATACCACAAAATACTGGAAATATAATGAGAACTTGTGTAGCAACAAACACCACTCTACATCTAATTAAACCACTCGGATTTAGTGTTGATGATAAAACTCTAAAAAGATGCGGAGTAAACTATATAGATAAATTAAATTGGTTTGTTTATGAAAATTGGGAAGATTTTTTAAGTAAAAATCCTAACAAAAAAATGTATTTCTTAACTAGATATGGACATAAACCCCACTCTAGTTTTGATTATAGCAATACTTCTGAAGATATATATTTTGTATTTGGAAAAGAATCAACTGGTATACCTAAAGAAATATTAAAACCTCACTTAGATACATGCATGAGAATGCCAATGACTGCTAATGTAAGAGCATTAAATTTATCAAATACTGTTGCAATCATGTTATATGAAGCACTAAGACAAAGAAATTATGATGGACTTCTATTTGATGAACCACATAAAAGCAAAACAGAAATCGAAGACTATGAATGCTAATCAAGCATTCATTTTTTTTGGCAAAAAAAAGTTTACCTGACATATCAAAATCAAATGTTTCTTTTTTTATATGAATTTCTCTATCATATACCTATATTACCATATTTTAAGATGAAAATTAACCATTTGTTTACGCAAATTTGACAAATACCCTATTTTATGGTAAAATTATCTTAAATATGGGGGTAAATGTGATGAAAAAAGTAGATGAAATCCAAGAATTTTTAAAATATTTTAGTGATGAAGAAATAATAAACTATTTAACAAACACAGAACAAAAAATAGAATTATATGAATTCGTTATTGCAACTCTATGTATTAAAAATGACAAATTAAGAAATGATTTCTTTTATACATATGTTAATTTCTTCGATAATTTTGATTTAAAATATTTTAAAAACACTTTAGATAATAAAGATTTAAAAACTGTTGCAATCCTTTTCTTAGACAAAATGGATATTTTAAGTAACACCATAAAATCAATATTCACCGTAGCAACTGGGTATGAATCCTTAATTAAATATGAATTTAACCAAGCTAAAACAATCAGTGACAAAGTTGAATATATTAAAAATGTTCATATAATGGGTAACAAAAAACTTGAAGATTACCTAACAGGAAAAATAGATGATCAAGATGTATTATACCTATTACACACAAATGATGATACAAAACAAATTAAATATCACTGCACTTTAGATAAAAAGACAGATAAAGCTATTAATCCAAGTATTACCATCGGTGTTGAACTTGAAACTGTTAATGACCAAATAGAAAAGTACCAAAACATACCATGTTTATTTAAAAACTTTGATGTAACAATAGATAACTCAGTAAAAAATGGATTAGAAGTTGTTTCACCAGTACTTCACTATACAGAATCTGATTTGAGTACGTTAAAAAGTGTTTGTGAAGTTTTAAAACAAACTGGATTCTACACAAATGATACTTGCGGAGGACACATACATATCGGAGCGGACTATTTAAAAACAAAACAAGATTACAACATGTTTATGTATCTATATATAAATATGGAAGATATAATTTATAAAATAACAGATAAAGCTCACTCTCAAAAAAGACATAGTGTTTTAAAGTATGCTGGTAAAGTAAAAGATGAATTACTATCATCATTTGATAAAACAAACCAAAACAACCAAGATTTTATTTCAAAATTAAAAGGTATAAGTAAAACTAGATATCGTGGCCTAAATCTTCAAAATATAAATAAACCAAATAAAAACACAATTGAATTTAGAATGGCTAATGGAGAAATAGACTTTGATGAATTACTTGCAAACATTAACCTTTTTGCAAAATTAATTCAAGTATCACACGATTTAAATACTTTAGACAAAGACGACGAAAGAATAAAAATAGCTAAATCTATTTGCACAATAAAAGATGAATTAGAAAAACTTAAAGCATTCTTAGATTTATTATTTGATAATGAAGAATTAAAACAAATATATTATGAAAGATATATTACAAATACTTTAGTAATGGAATTATTAAATGAAGAAATTAAACAAGATAATGAATACTATATAGCATTAGATAATGAATCAAAACTAATAAGAACAAAATAAAAGATGGAAGCAAAATTCCATCTTTTATTGTTTAAGTAGTGTTTTACCGCTAGCTACCATCTTTAAATTTTTTAATAAATAATCAACAAATCCAGCCTTTTCTATATCTTTATCTATAGTTACATCAACTTCATCAATTATATTATTACCACTATCAATTATTTCTGCAGTTCCAATAACATCTCCCCTTTTAACCGGAGCTTTAATCTTACCAACTTTCAAATTAAATTCATAATTATCAGCTTTCTCATTATTTTTAAGTATCTCTGTTGCATCAGCAACAAGCACTACATTTGCAAAATAATTTTTACCATTATAAATTCTAACCTTACCTAGTTTTTCATCTTTAGTTTTAATAATATTAATTTTATAAGTATTAAAACCATAATTAAGTAACTTAACTGTATCTGCACTTCTATTTTCTGAAGTATCTTCTCCCATTACAACAGATATCAATCTAAAATTATCTTTTTTAGCTGTGGCAGTTAAACAATAACCTGCTGTTTTAGTAAACCCAGTCTTTAAACCATCCACACCATTATAATATCTAACTAATTTATTAGTATTAACTAACCATATTCTACTTCCGTCATTTTTTTCTAAATATTCCTCATAGATACTGGTATACTCTAAAATTTTTTCATGTTTCAAAAGTTCTCTAGCTATAATAGACATATCCCTTGCTGTTGAATAATGCCCTTCTGCATCTAACCCATGTGCATTAACAAAATTTGTATTAACTGCACCAATTTCTTTTAATCTTTTATTTAACATATTAACAAATTCTTCGTGAGACCCACCAATTTTCTCAGACATTGCATAAACAGCATCGTTACCACTTGCTATTGCAATACTTTTTAATAAATCACGTACAGAATAAGTTTCACCTGCTTGTAAAAAAACTTGACTACCTCCCATATTAGCAGCTTCTTCGCTAATAGTTACCATATCATCAAACTTCAAAGTCTCATTATCAATTGACTCCATTATTAAAAGCATACTTGCAAGTTTAGTCATTGATGCCGGAGGAAGCTTTTCATCTGCATTTTTCTCATATAAAACTTTGCCAGATAAACTATCAACTAAAATAGCACTCTTTGCATTCGGAGTATAATCTTCCTGTGCCAAAGAAATACTCATCCAAGAAAAAAAACTCAACAAAATTAATAATACTTTCTTCATATTAAACACCTTACTAATTATTATGAGTTTTATTTTTTTATAGAACTAATTTAAAATTTCTTTTATAACTTTTTTAATATTTTCTAGTGATTTTTCTTCCAAAGCAGATTCTAACAAACTATACTTTTGATATAACCCAAGAATATTCTCAAAATTATCTAACCTTTTACTAGTTTTATTTATAATATTACCAACATAACTTTTTGATACATTTTCTAAATCTGCTATTTCTTGCAAAGTTAAATTTTCTTCATAATATAAAGAATAATACTTCTTATTTGCATCATTTAACAAACCCTTATAAATATTAAATAATTCACCATAATACACAAACTCTTTCATTACATCAAATCCTTAAATAAACCATATATATAGTTTTCAATATCAAATGGTATTAAATCAGTCATCTTTTCTCCTAAACCAACAAACTTAACCGGAATATTTACTTCTTCTTTTATAGCAAGAACAATTCCTCCTTTAGCAGTTCCATCCAACTTAGTTAAAACAATACCAGTTATATTAGTAATTTCTTTAAAAGCTTGAGCCTGCATAATTCCATTTTGACCAGTGGTACCATCTATAACTAACAATGTTTCATGCGGAGCATCAGGTATAATCTTACCAATAACTTTATTTATCTTTTCTAATTCTTTCATTAAATTAACCTTATTATGAAGTCTACCTGCAGTATCAACTAAAACTATATCAACACCATCTTCCTTTGCTTTAAGAAGTCCATCATATATAACACCCGCCGGATCAATATTTTCTTTTCCAAAAAATAATGAATCAGTTCTATCTGCCCAAATTTTCAATTGATCAACAGCTCCAGCTCTAAAAGTATCACCTGCAATAAGCATAACTTTTTTACCTTCACACTTATATTTATAAGCAAGTTTAGCAATCGTCGTAGTTTTACCCACTCCATTAACACCAACCATCAAGATAACTGTTGGTCCACTACTAGCCATATTAATTTTATCAGTAATAGATTCATTATTAACATAAATAATAAATAATTCATCCACAATAACTTCATTTAAATATTTAGTATCAGTAATATTTTCAGACTTAACACGTTTTTTTAATTTATCCATAAAATCCATTACTGTATTAACACCAATATCAGCCATAATTAAAATATTTTCAAGTTCATCAAAATACTCATCATTTATCTTCGTATATTTTATACCAAGCATACTTAACTTAGAAACAAACTCTTTTCTAGTTTTTTCTAACCCTTCATCATATTTTAAAACATTTTCATCAACAACTTCTTCTTGTTCTTTTTTACTAATTATATTTTTTAATTTATTAAATAATCCCATTTTTAATACCTCCATAAACAATATTATAACAAATTATCCTCTCTATTGCAATTTATTCAAGAATATGGTATAATTTACTCAGTTCAGTAACTTTATGAATTAATTATATTTTAAGAAAGAAGGAATTTTTTTAATGGAAAAGATAAATAATATAGCCACAAAAGTTATTGCTCTAGGTGGCTTAGGTGAAGTTGGTAAAAATATGTATATCGTTGAACATAAAGATGAAATATTAATCATCGATGCCGGAGTAATGTTTCCTGAAGATAACTTACTTGGTGTAGATTATGTTATTCAAGATGTTACATATTTAAAGAAAAATATTGATAAAATCAAAGGATTAATTATAACTCATGGTCATGAAGATCATATCGGAGGTATTCCATTCTTACTTCAAGCAATGGATATTCCAGTTATATATACCCCGAAGATTGCCAAGGATTTAATTGAAAAGAAACTCGTAGAAAGAAATATTAAATATGAAAACTATGTAATTATAAATCCTGAATTAAATGTTAAAACAAAATATTTTGATGTATCATTTATTAATACAACCCATTCAATACCAGATAGTTTTGCAATTGCTATTAAAACTCCGAATGGAACAATATTTGAAACCGGAGACTTTAAATTTGATTTAACTCCAGTTGGTCCAATGGCAGACATTCACAAAATGGCTAAATTTGGAAGCGAAGGAGTTACCCTACTTTTAAGTGATTCAACAAATGCCTTAACTAGTGGATATTCAAAAAGTGAATCAGCAGTTGATGGAACTCTAAATGATATGATTAGCAAACATCATGGCAGAGTAATCATTGCTACATTTGCATCAAACATCTATCGTATTAAACACATCGTTGAAAGTTGCAAAAAATATGGAAGAAAAATAATTGTATTCGGAAGAAGTATGGAAAACAGTATTGAACTTGCTCTAAACAATGGATTAATAAGTGATAAATCAATGTTTATTGATGCAAATGATGCCAAAAGTCTAAAAAGAAATGAAATATGTATTCTATGTACTGGTTCCCAAGGTGAACCTCTCGCTGCATTATCACGTATTGCAAATGGACAACATAAGCAAATCTCACTACTCGGAGATGACTTAGTAATATTCTCATCAAGTCCAATTCCAGGTAATGCAGAAAGCATTAACAAAATAATTAATAAATTATACTTAAAAGGTGTTCGTGTATTTACAAATTCCGAATTCAGTGATGTTCACACATCAGGTCATGCTAAAGAAGAAGAATTAAAATGGATGTTAAGAATCATTAAACCAAAATACTTTATGCCAATGCATGGTGAATACAGAATGCTAAAAAAACATACAGAAATCGGCATTATGTGTGGTGTTGCTCCCCAAAATACATTCATCTGTACAAATGGTGATGTTATTGAACTATTAAACGGAGAAGTAAAACGTACTGGAACAGTTCAAGCCGGAGATGTATATGTTGATGGTTCAAGAATCGGAGACATAGGTAGTGTTGTTATCAAAGATCGTAAGTTAATGAGTCAAGATGGAATCTTAATTACAATTTTAAATATTAACACATTAACAAGAAAACTATTACTTAAACCAAATGTTACTGCTCGTGGATTCGTTCTAGTAAATGAAAATCAAGAATTAATGCAAAAAATAGAAAGAAAAATCAGTGAAATTGTAACTACTGCTTTATCAAAAGCACCATATAGTTATACTGATTTAAAAAATCAAATTATATTTGAACTACTTCCATTTATAAATAATCTAACTGGAAGAAAACCTATTATCTTACCAGTAATAATGGAAGTAAATCAAAGTTAAAAGCCACATCTAAGATGTGACTTTTTCTTTATCTGTTTTTATATTCATACAAGTTATGCATAAAACAAACATAACTATATCAATTAATATTTTAAATATAAATCTATGTCTTGATAATAATGATAAAATTATAGTTTCAAAAGCATAATTAATAATTGTATATTTTATATTAATATGATTATTAAACATCATTATTATAATCGTAGAAACTAACTTACTTAAAAATAAGAAAAGTGGTAAAACCCAGAATTTATTTGATATATCAAATGTCTTATAAAAGATAAAACATTCTATAATATATGCAAACAATGTAACCAATATATAATAAGCAAATAATCTATATACTTTTAAAGAATCTTTAACTGGATTAAAATGACTAGTTTCATTATTATTAATATATATCGTATCAATTACAACTTCTTTAATATCTATATCTCTATAGTTTGTTTCAATCAACACATTAGTTTCATATTCATATCTCTCACCATGTAAATCAAGTAACTTTCTTGCAACATCATACGACATAGCTCTAAGTCCAGTTTGTGTATCACTAGTTTTAACACCAACAAAATTATATAAAACATTTCTAGTAATAATATTACCAAACTTAGATTTAAAAGGAACTCCACTATCTTTAAAACATCTAACCCCTAAAACTAAATCATCTTGATTTTTTAAAGCAACATCTGCTACTCTTTTAATATCTTTAACGCTATGTTGCCCATCACAATCCGCCGTTACTATAACCTTACAATTCTTATATTCATTCAATATATAATTAAGACCATTCTTTAAGCCTCTACCTTTTCCATAATTAATATGATGTTTTAAAACCGGATACTTCTTAGCAATATTATTCATAAACTTATCATATTTCTTACTACATCCATCATTTATAAATACAATATTTTCAAAATTTTTAGATAACTCATCTAAGAATTTTTCCATAATCTTTTCATTCGGATTATAAACCGGTATTAAAACCACTATTTTTTTATTCATTATTATCCCCCGCTTTTAATATTTACAACTTTCCATTCTCCATTATATTTAACAAAATACAACGTATCATGCATCTTATCAACTTGATCTTTACCTGCTACAACCATATTCTTTTCTAAAGATATCTCACAAGAAAATGCATCTTTACTATACACCTTAAAATTATTTAATACTTCATTAGTAAATGTTGGATTCTTCAAAGTATGTTTACTAGTAAAAGTAATATCAATACTATGAGCCCAATTATATGCTCTTTGATACATCTGTGTTCCTTCGATAAAATATGGTCTCAAAGTATTAAATCCATAACTTACTCCCTTTAAATCTTTAGTTAAGTATAAACTCCAATTGTGAGCAAACTCCCAAATATCAATTTCACTGCTTAAATATTTTTTAGCTTCATCATATGAATCAAAACTTAAATAATTTTTGTCTAGTGTATACTCAAATTGCTTTTCATTTAATTTAACTTCTTCGCCATACTCATTTAATACTTTAATTTTTGCTTCATTAACCAAATTATTAATTTCATACTTAGCTATATATGGCATTGCATCACTAACATACATATAATCTAAATTCTCATATTTTTCTTTAAGTTTTGTATCACTTACCTTTCTATCATCTACATACAAAACATAATTACTTGGTATAATAACATCATAATACTTCATACCTCTTTTTAAATTTGGTATTATTTCTTCTACTTCAATTTTCTCATAACTAAATAAGCCTAACTTAGTTTCAGTACCTAAGTTCTTAACCTTTATATCAAAAAGCACTCTCTTATTTAATGTTACTTCAAAATTTTCATCGTCTATTTTTTTAATCTTTATATCTTTATCATTTATTTCTTTTTTATAATCAACAAGTAAATCTTCACTTTGATTATTATCACTTAAAAATTTCTTTAATGTTTTATCATCTAAACTAGTAACATAATTTTTCAAATAATTATCAGTTTGACTAGCTTCATAACTTTTTAATGTTAAATAAATATACACAAGGAATATAATAGATAATATTAAACCAACAATGGTATATATTAATAAACTAGTTTTAAATAATGTCTTTTTTCTTCTTCTCATAATTAATTATCCTTTACTACAAATGCTGTTGGTAATCTCCATGATGAATTTGCATAATAAAATGTTACACTTGTCATTAAATATTCATGGTTATAATATAGAGATGAAGAACTTCCTCCATCTAAATTCGCAGCATTAACTGCACCATATTCAGCCATAATATCAATTATATCTGATGCTGTAGCTCCTAAATGACCATTTTTTCCTCTACCATCTGTTACAAGTATCAATACACTTCCATCTTTTCTTTGACCAATTGCAGTTCTTGGATTTGCACCACTACCCATTCCATTTAATTCTCTTTTTTCACCATTAATTATTAATTTAACAAAGTGATTATTTTTATCACTTGATTCTTCTTGAAAAGCAACTGCATCTCTTATCTTTTCTGTTTTTATTAATTCTTCAACTTGAGCCTTATTCATACCATCTAAACTAATAATTCTTAACAAATTATTTTCATCAAACCCAATTAAATACAAACCAACTAAACCTAAACTAATATCTTGAATTTCACCATTACTTACAGTTACTCCTAAAGGTCTTCCCCCTTTATTTCCACTTGAATAATAAATACCACCATTAACACCAGCAATAGCACCAGCATCTTCAGTTAAAACTCCAAGTTCTTTACCATATTCTCCCCATGGATAAGTAGTAGCTAAACTAATTTTTGATGGATCATTGACAACCATCATTTTACCTTCAAAATTATTACCATTAACTGCATGTATTTCAATTAGTTCCTTAGTTTTATCTATATTAGTTTTAATTAAGTTCTCATCAATTTCAACATTCATATCTTGAAGTGAATTTTTAGAAACAATACCCTCAATTTCATCTTTACTTAAAAATACATTAGCTAAAAATTTAAGTTGTCCAGTTTCAAGTATTGTTGTTGCAAATAATTCTTTTGCTCTATTTGATGGGCCATGACAAATCAAAGTAATTGTTAATAACAAACAAACAAATACCATCCCTACAGTTACGCCCACAAAAGCAAATACTTTAGCCAAAATTTTTAAAAACTTTTTCATTACAACACAACTCCTAATTTTTTTAACTATTTATATCATAACATAAATATATCCAAAAGAAAAGAAAAAGAAGAAACTTTATTTAGCTTCTTCTTGTACTCTAGTTTCTCTAATAACCGTTATCTTAATTGTACCTGGATATTGCATTTCATTTTCAATTTTTTCTTTAATATCTCTAGCAATTTTATAACTTTTAGCATCATCTACATCACTAGGTTTAACTATAACTCTAAGTTCTCTACCTGCTTGCATTGCAAATGTTTTTTCAACACCATCATAAGAATTACCTATTTCTTCAAGTTGTTCAAGTCTCTTTATATAGTTTTCTAATGAATCATTTCTAGCACCAGGTCTAGCTGCAGATAATGTATCGGCAATAGCAACTAAAACCGCAATAACTGATTTAGCATCTGTATCACCATGATGTGAAGCAATAGCATCAAGTACAACTTCAGGTTCATGATGACGTTTAGCAAATTCTAAACCAATTTCAACATGACTACCTTCAACTTCAAAGTCTATTGATTTACCAATATCATGTAATAATCCAGCTCTTTTAGCAAGTGTTACATTTTCACCAAGCTCTGCAGCCATAAGTCCACAAAGATTAGCAACTTCAATTGAATGCTTCAATGCATTTTGACCATAACTAGTTCTAAAATTAAGTTTACCAATTAATGTAACCAATTCAGGATCCATCTTAGTAATACCTAAGTCATTTATTGTTTGATTACCTATTTGAATGATTCTAGCATTTACATCCTTTACAGTTTTATCATACACTTCTTCAATTCTACCAGGATGAATTCTTCCATCCTTAATTAATGTTTCAATAGTAATCTTTGCTATTTCTCTTCGAAGTGGATCAAATGATGATAAACTTATTGCTTCCGGAGTATCATCAATAATTAAATCAACTCCTGTAACTGATTCAATAGTTCTGATATTTCTACCTTCTCTACCAATTAGTCTTCCTTTCATATCATCATTTGGCAAATCAATCGTACTCACAGTTTGGGTTCCAACAACATCATCAGCATATCTTTCCATACTACTTACAATAAGTTGTTTAGCAATTTCATGAGCCTCAAGTTTTGCCTTTCTTTCTTCATCTTTGATATAATTAGTAATTTCTAATTCCATATCACTTTCAACACGTTCCATAATTAAAGCACGTGCCTTTTCTTTGCTATAACCAGCAATTTTTTCAAGTTGCACTAATTCATCTTTAATTAATGCATCCATTTTGTCCTCTTTTTCTTGTAATTTTTTTTGTTTAGCTAATAAATCATTTTCTTTTTCTTGTAACACATTATCCCTATTTTGAAGCATTTCTTCCCTCTTATCGAGATTAGATTCTCTACTTAATAGTCTATCTTCAGCTTGTAATGCTTCAGCTTTTCTATTTTTAATTTCAGCTTCGGCTTCTTGACGAAGACGATGTGTTTCTTGTTTTAATTCTAATAATGTATCTCTTTTGTTCTTTTCTGCTTCTTTTTTAGCATCTTCTATAAATTTATTAGCGTTTTTAATGGCTTTGGAAGCTTTAATATTAAATGCCACCCAAACAGCAATGCTTCCTACCAAAATTCCAATTATAAGGGATAAAATGGGAAATAAAATATTATCCATTTAAATCCTCCAATTTTCTATAGAATATATATTAAACATTTATATCTCTATAATTTTATTATAAAGGTAAATAGATAAATAATCAAGTCTAAATGTGAAATTTTGGTATTTATATAAAATTATAAATAATAACAAATTAGTTTTGCATCCATCATATCTTCAGGGTTATCAGGATTTTTGATTCTAATATCATGTATGTGTAACAAATTATTTTGTTCAACCAATGCTCTATCTTCACTAGAAAAAGAATTATATTTTTCTGTCAGCATAATTAAAAATACATTCATATCACTAAGAACATTATTATATTCATCTAAAACATAACTAAATATTGAACGGGGATTATCCATAATCCACATCCCTCTAATTCTTAAATCAGTAATCGATAGCTTATCTATATTATTAATTTTACCAAGCTCATTTGTTTCCTCAAATGTAAAACCTTCTATACCATTAACTTTTTCTTTAATGGTATTTTTAACACTAAAATAAACATCCTCATTTGCAGCAAAACAATCACCATAGGTAATGGTTAAATATTTAAGCTTATTGTTACCAAGTTCTCCAACAAAATAAACTAAATCTTTTTCAGTCCAACCATTTACGCCTTCACACTCCCTACATCTTTTGTTAATCATCATTGAATTATTATTTAATTTTTTTGAAGGATAAGAACTATTTAATTGAACTTTATTACTTTGATTATTTTTCTTTACTTCAATTGCATCACCATTTCTAATAATAGCATCTGGTGGATTTTTATTATTTCCTATATAAGAAAAAACTTCATTATATTTTTTCTTCGCTTCTTCATCCTCTAAACCAAATGAATTACAAAATGCATCTTTAACAAATAGTTCTAAAGCATTTCCTTCATTATTTGCTCTATTGTTTCCAACATAATCTCTTATTATTTCATTAGAACCATATAATGAAATATTATTAATCATTTTTAAAATATTACTTTTCATTTTCCAAAACCTCCAAACTTTTTCTTATTTGATTTCCCACTGCTTTAGCTAAATTAACTGGAACTGCATTACCTATCATTTTGTAACCAGCAGAAACATCAGTGTAATAAAAGATAAAGTTATCTGGAAATGTCTGAATTCTGGCACATTCTCTAACAGACAATCTTCGATATAAATGCTCTTTACCAGGTACAAAAATCCTTTTATTTTTTTCAACCTCAACCATCTTAGGTGCTTGAGGATGAATTGGTGCGTGTCTTCCTCCGGCTTGAATGGTAAATGATGGTTCATCCCAACTTCTTACTCTATTTCTAGACATATAAATTGAAGAAAAAGAACCGGTCATATATTCATGATTAGGTATAATACAATTATCCCCATTAGTTTTAGATTTTAAAACTGCAGGTATTGCAGAATCTTTAATATCATAAATTGCATCTCTCAAAGTAGGCTTTTCTTTTAAAGGTTCAGGAAAATCAAAATCCACATTTAAATCTTTTCTAAAACCAACATAAAAAACTCTTAACCTATCTTGAGGAACACCATAATCATTTGCATTTAATAATTTCATATGCATCTCATAACCAGCTTCTTCAAATAATTTTATAAATCTATCAACGGCTTCTTGATGTCTTTTAGATAGCATACCGGAAACATTTTCAGCCACAAAAAATTTAGGCTTTTTATCTTTTAAAATTCTAATAAAATCATAAAACAATTGCCCACGAGAATCATTAATACCTCTAAGAGAACCAGCTTCACTCCAACTTTGACAAGGAGGACCTCCAATTATCCCGTCACAATCAGGTAACTCATCAGATGAAATTTTTCTTATATCTCTATGATCTAATGGAGTCTTATGATTTTTCTCATAAGTTTCCCAAATTGATTTATCATATTCATTAGCATAAACAATATCAAATCCAGCTTTTTCAAAACCTAAATCAAGACCACCTGCTCCAGCAAATAAACTTAATATTTTAAATTTTTTTGTTTCCATTTATGACACCTCCTAAAGTATTTAGTTATTTAATTATATCATTTTCTATATAAATTTTCTATTAAAATCATTCTTTTTTTAAAGTAACTATATTATAACCTATGTTCGTGTTTTTTGTCAATATAAAATCAGAATTTTCTTCTGATTCTATTTTTCTTTTCTAACTTTAAAAATAAATTTAACATTACTATTCCAAAATCTCTTTAACCTACTTGGTTCTTTTATAATTCTATATAACCATTCTAAATTTAATTTAATAAATATCTTCGGTGCTCTTTTCTTAGTGCCACTTAAAACATCAAATGACCCACCTACGCCTACAATAATACCTTTATTAAATTCATTCATATGTCTATATATTAATTCTTCTTGCATAGGTATACCCAGTGCTATAAGTAATATATCAGGTTCTAACTTAGATATTTTTTCCATTTCTTTATCCAAATTTTTAACATAACCATTCGAAAAACCAAGCAATTTAATAGATGGATATTCCACTTTTATTTTATCAACTAAACTACTAACAACTTCTTCTTTAGCTCCTAACAAATATAATGAATACTTATTTTTATTTGTTAAGGTCAATAATTCTTCACTTATTTCAATACCAGTAATTCTTTCTAATACTGGTGATTTAACCCATTTACTTGCTTTAACTACTGCGATACCATCTGGAACTAATGAAACACACTTACTATCCATTAATTTCTTTAAATTATCATTTTTTTCACTTAACATCAAAGTTTCAGGATTAACAGTAACAATAATCTTTTTATTGCCACCACTTAACCATAAGTCCATTTCTTTAAAATATGTCTCTTTACTACCCTTATATAACTTATTTATATATTCTTTCATTCTTACTCATCTTTCTTTATCATATCAACTATTGCTTTAGCTTTCTTACTCCAATCATTTTCTAAAGCTTCTTTATCTAACAATTTAATATAATTAGAATCTACCCTCATGTCCATTGCTTTAGCAATAAGTTCAATAAATTCTTTCTTATCATGTCCAATCATAACACTTCTATACTTTCTACACTCAGGCATATTAGTTGTAACAATTGGTTTATGAAGTGCCATATATTCAAATATTTTAACTGGGCTAGTACTCTTAGTAATATCATTTATTTTAAATGGTATCATAAGTACATCTGCACATCTTGCATAATTTTTTAACACCTTATAATCTCTCTTTCCTAGAAAGAAGACATTATTAACACTTTTTAAATTATCATCAAAAGATGAATCATATTTAACACCAAATAAGACAATACTATATTTATTTGTTTTAGCTAAAGACTTAATTAAATCATAATCTACCCAATTTGCTAAAGCACCATAATACATGACAATTGGTTTACCTATACTCAATACTTTATTAAAGTCCGCATCAAAACTAAACTCTTCATCAAAACTTTTAAAAAAGTTATAATCTACTCCATTACTTGAATAAACTAAATTCTTTTTACCTCTTCTTTTTATTACTTCATCCATTAATGCATCCGCAGTTGCAACTACATAAGTATTATCATGTTCCATTACATAATTATATTTATCTAAAATATTCTTAGGTAAGTTTTTCGTCCCAGATAATTCTGCTGACAAATGATCAATATACTCATATATTAACTTATATCCATTATCTAAATAATTAAATAATTCATTTATAGACATCTTCCAATCAGTTGAATATATTTCAACATACCTTGGCATACCTTTATTTATTATCTCTTCATTTAATATTTTACTAAGTAACCTATTATTAAAATTAAATAAATATAAATTATCATTTAATTTTTCCATTAACTTAACTTTATCAGTCATCGTTGTAACCTCATAAAATACTAAACATCTATTTTTTGCTAAATTATTAGCAATATGCTGAGGTCTTTGAAAAAGAGGTACATTATACCCAAAAGTACTTCTCCATATAATAATTCTATCATAATTACTATTATTTAATATATCATGTATTATATCTTTATATTTACCCCTATTAAATAATACTTTTAAACTAACTTTATCAAAATAATTAGAATTAATATAATTACAACACTTCTTAAAAAATACTTTAAATCCATCTTTTTTATAAACAGAAATTAACTTAGATATTTTATCTTTCATAAGTCACCTACTTAATACATCTTTTTAATAAATCAGGATTTTTATCCATCCATTTATTTTTAAAATATTCTCTTTTTTCAAGTAATATCTTAGTGTGAGCATCTGTACCATCTTTTGTTGTTTGATGAGGCAAATGAATAATTCCAAGATATGGACAGTATACTATTTTTTTACCTTCATTTAATACTTTCAAAGATAAATCAGTATCCTCATAACAAGTCGGATCATAGAGTTCATCAAACCCATTTATTTTTTTAAATAAATCTCTTTTAATAAGCATACCTCCACTACCTAAATAACTTATATCACTTCTAGCTAACATATTCTGAGGCATATATCTATAAGGAAAATTATCAACAACATAATATGAAATACCAGAATCATTGAAAAAACCTGCTGCCCAACCAATTAAACCAATATCATCATGTTTTAGTAATCTCTCATAAGGATGTAAAAAATACTTATTTGTTGCCCATTGATCACTATCTAAAAATAATATATATTCTTTATTAGATTTACTTACACCTAAATTTCTTCCACTTGAACATCCATTCTTAGTATTCTTATATAACTTAATTTTATTGCCATATTTATTATTTAATAATTCATATGAACCATCACTACTTTTATTATCAACAACAATTATCTCATAATTATATAATTCATTATATTTAAGTAATGAATTAATTGATTTAAATATAATATCTTTATTATTATAATTTAATATAACAATTGACAAATTATCCTTTAATATTGATTTATTATTGTATACATTATCTATTAAAGTATCTACTCTATTAAACCAAGTATTATCATTAACAAAATTATCTGCAGCTTCTCTATCTACTTTAACATCTTTATTTATAATACTTTCCCATTCTTTATAAGTATTACCAAAATAACAATTCGGATAATTACTTATATCAGGTAAATATGTTGATATAACACAAGTATACATAGATATATATTCAAATACTTTTAATGGTGAAACATAATCAGATATTTCTCCAGTCTTAAAAGGAATAAATGAAAAATCAACATACTTTAAATAAGCAGGCAATTCATATTGTTTTTTTAATCCTAGAAAATGAATATTATCTGGACATTTATCTTTATCTAAAACTCTAGAATAATCTCCTATTAAATTAATTGAATATTCAGGATTATTTTTAGCTAAGTTATTAAGTAAATCCCAATCAAACCAACTACCCCATAATGAACCATAATATAATAATGTTTTTTTACCAACCACTAAGTCCTTTGGTTTAACCATTTCTCTTAGTCCACAAAACAATTCTTCATCTACTGCATTAGGTAAATACAACACTTTCTTATTTTTAATCTTATATTTTTTTAAATAACCATTTAATTGTTCAACCAAGTATTTTGCAGTACCAACCACCACTCTTGCATTTGCAAGAAGTCTATATAACATATCTTCATCATATATTCCATTACCTAAACTAGTTTCCCAATTATCAATACTTTCATAAACAATATTACATTTAGAGTTAATAGCATAATCTAATACTTTGCTAAATTTATTACATGGTGACTCAAATATAAACAAATCATTTTCATGTACTTTATCTTTAATATTATCTATTATTTTATCGTCAATAAATATATGACTAGACATAGGCATCTCAATACTAAATTTAGTATTTTCACTAGACTTATAAGCATATAAATAATTAACATTATACCCCATTTTATTGAAAGTCTTTGCTAGTTGAGAACATCTTTGACCAGCTCCAATATCATAATATGGAATACTTGCAACAATAAATATATTTGGTAATTCTTTTAGATAACCAAATTCTTTACTATCACTATCATTTTCTACATCAACAAAATCAATATTCTTAACACTTAAATGATTTATTTTTAATGCAATATATTTATAAACCCATTTAATAGTTTTAACCAAACCATATTCTTTAACATGATTACATAATTTCTTTAACTTATTCATATTTAATCCTTTCATTTATACAACATTATTATAACATGGTAAAGCAATTAAATACAATAAAATTAATAAAAAGTGAAAGGAATATAAAAAAGCAATGAATTTCTTCATTACTTCTTAATTTCTATTTTATCAGATTCTACTTCTTTATTCTTATTTTCATCAATACCTAATTTTTTACCAACTTTCTTTTTAACTTTTCTAAAGTAAATACCTACAAAAGCTCCAATGGCAATTGCTATGCCAGCTATTGCTTGAATAGCATATGTCATAACAGATGGATCAATATATGCAAGTGCATTATCACTATATAAAAGCATAAAAGATACTGCAAAGAATAAAGCAACTATAACTTTACTACTTTTCTTCATTTTTACTCCTTTCCTCAATTCTTTCTTGAATACATTCTATAATACATTTTGCTCCAGCTTCGCCAGAACTTCCAATATTATAAATACTATCATTTAACAAATCAGTAATTTTTTTAGTATATTCTTTATTACCAATTAAACTCTTAACAACTTTATTAACTTCTTTTAATTTATCTGGTGCTATTGATTTACCAATTACTTCTCTAGACCATATTGTATAAGGTTCTATTTTTATATCCTTATAATGAGGATTCATTATCTTCATAGGGGTATTAATAAACAATACTGGTTTTTTAGTAGTAAACGCATATTCATACGCTATCCCAGACCAATCTGTAATTAATAAATCAGCATCCAATATAGAATTATTACTTGAAAAATCTGTTTGAATATAAATTTGTTTATTATCTTTATACTTTTCTTTTAATTTTTCAAATTTTTCTTTTTTATGTCTTACTTCTTGTGGATGTGGTCTAACAATTATATCATAATCTTTATTCTTAAGTAATTCACTAATTAATTCATCTAAACACAAATCACATATATTATCTTTTTGCCATGATGGTGCTATTAATATAGATTTTCTCTTAGAATTATTTTTCTTTTCTTTATAGTTTTTCAACATATCATCTAATAAACAATATCCATAATCTACAATTTTTCTATCTAATTTAAACAACTTAAATGTAGCTTCAGCTTCTTCTCTTTGATATTTTCCACTTGCCAAAAATACATCATATGCATTAATAGATTTATATCTTTGAGTTAAATTAATACTATCTACACCATGAGGTATATAAACATATGTAATATCATCTCTTACATAACTTCTTTTAATATGATAATTTTCCAAATCAGGCATTGTCATAACTACAACATCAGCATCCATTTTCATCATTAAAGTAATTAATTTTTTTTCTTCAATATAATAAGCTTTAATATGATTATTATCTTTAGCCATATTAAATATATTATCATTATAATCACTAGTAATATAATGTATTATAATATTTGTATGTTCCAATAAATATTCAATAATAGATTTATAATATTTATAAAAACCATTACTTTCAGAATAAAAAACTAAATGTTTATTTGCTATTTTAAAGAATCTTTTATAATCTTCTTTTTCTTTTTTTATTTGTTCTTTAGTTCTTTTTTTCTTTTTATCTAAACTCATCAAAGCTTTTAATTCTTTTTGTCCTTTTTCTAATTCTTCAAAATTAACAAACTTTTTAGGATTTATCCATATATTTAACAACCATTGATTTAATACTGCAAATAAATTACTAAATGTCCAATATAATGCAACACCAGCAGGTACAAAATAACCTAAGTATAGTGATAATAAAACAGAAAATATTAACATACCCCATTTATTAGCTTTAGATTGTTCAGATTGTAATACATTCATTTTGTTTTGACCAATACACATAATTAAAGCACTAAGACCTGCAATAATTGGAATTAATATAGCTATTCCACCTTCATATTGAGCAATCCAACTCATATCCATTCCGCAAAACATCAAATTAAAATCAATTATTTTTTTATTTACATCTTCATATCCATCAATGCTTTTATAACTATTGGCATTTCCATTTTTAATATCATTAACAACCATTAATTCTAATGAAGACGCTTCACTATCAACATCCTTATTATTATCTAAATAGATATTTTCATATTGTGTAACAACATTTTCAGGAACATCCAAAATATGTGTTAATGGTTTATTAATTACTTCAACTAAACCAAGTAATAAAATAATTTGTACAATAAGGGGAACTAAAGATACTAAAGCATTATATTTTTCTTTCTTATATAATGCTGCAGTTTCTTCAGCAATCTTATCTTTATCTCCAAAATAATTTATTTTTATTTTATTAATGTCAGGTTGCATTTTTACCATTTTAATAGAATTTTTTTGAACCCAAATACTAATTGGTAATAATACTATCTTACTAAATAAAGTAAATAATATTATTGCCACCCCATAGTTTTTACACAAATTATATAAAAACGACATTATAAATCCTAAAACATCAACTAACATTTAAATCACCTTTCATATTTCTTTCCAGTATTTTTTAATTTATCAGTTTCCCAGGCATGACCATCTAATAATTGTTCAGACATTTTATCATAATCTTTATAATACAAATATCTTCTAACTCGATTCTTTTGAATATTTTTCAACATTTCATTACTTTGTTTTCCATCTAGTAAATCCATATATATTTCATTTAAATCTTCAAAAGAAACTTTTTTATCAGACACCTTTAAATCATGTTTTTCATTAAAACCTTTGATAAAAAGAATAGGATTTTGTCTTCCTACATGTTCATAGCCATTAAAACCATGATCTGACAAAATAATTATAGCAGTATTATCATATTGACCGCTTTCCTTTATTCTCTTTAAATATTTATCAATAAAAGTAATAGTAGCTTCCAATTTATCGTGATAAGTACCATTTTCAATACTTTCCATATCCTTATTTAAATTAAAAGGGTAATGACCACCTTCAATATGTAAAAATTGAAAATAATTATTATCTTGTAAAGTCACATCATTAATCAATTCATAATCAACCATATCTAACCATGTAAATACTCTATTGTCGGTATTTTTATCAATTTCCTTTTTACATAATGAATAATCTAATGTTTCAATTTTGGAAAACCTTTTCAATTGAAAAGGAAGATACTTAAATAAAATATATTTTAATTCTTGTTTTATAAAAGGGATAAATTTGATGTTTGAATTTATTTTTTTTACATTTTTAATATCATAAGTATCATTGTTAAAAATCCATAATTCTTCGTCATAAATATTTAAATCGTAATTTTTATCCTTCAAAGTATGGAATAATTTAGAATTATCAAAAGCATACAAATAATGTTCCGCATAAGTAGTTTTAGCTTCATACCAAATCCCTGAAAAAATATATGGAACAGAGTCTCTAGTAAACCCATAAGTAGATAATGTATCTGGATAATATGTAAAATTCTCAAAAACATTTTCTGATTTTGTAGATTTAATAACTTCTGTAAAATCTTTTTGATCAACACAATCGGTTAATAAAATTAAAAAATTTTTATTTTTAGATAAATTATTAATATTTAAATTAGTAGAAGTATAACTTCCCTTTTCAACATAAATCTCTTTATTAGTTAGCAAAATACTAACCAAACTTACTGATAACATAGCAAATACTGCTAAAGAAACATATTTAACTATAGACATATATTCTTTACTTAATTTTTTATACAAAATTATATTAATAACTATTAATACTAACCACATTCCAATAGAAATTAAACCTTGTTTAGTATAATTACTCCATATAATAGGTGAACCATCCAAAGTTGGAAGAGACCCAGCCAAATAATTTCCTTGAATATATGTAGCAATAAATATAATAAATACAATCATTAAATAAATCTTATAAACAATGTCTTTTTTAAATTTTTTACTTACAAAATAAATAATAAATGATAATACAGAAAAAGACAATAAAACTCCAATAAAAATCAATAAATTATTTAAAACTAATGTCTTAAAATTAAACCAATAATCATTAACATTTGATGAATAAGCAACTATTGGTTCATAAATAAATAACATAAATGCAAAAGTAAAAAACATTATTAAACTAACACTAAACTCTTTAAAACTTAATTTTTCTTTCATAAATACACGCTTCTTTCCTATAAATTCAAATTATTTTTCCAATTATTTCATCTCTTTTTATAATACCAATTTCTTCATATCTACTATCTATACTTTCTTTTCTATTATCACCTAAAACTATATATTCATCATCCCCAAGAATAATTTCTTTATCTAAAATTCCAGCAAAAGTTGTAATAAAATCATCATATTTTATATCATTTACAAATACATAATTATCTTTTATTACAACCTTGTCTCCTGGAATACCAATTATTCTTTTAATGATTTTTATATTATTCTTCTTAATTACAATTATATCACCATTAGTTATTCTTTTAACAATTTTTGTTTCAATAACCAAACTTTTATCATTTAATGTTGGCTTCATTGAATCTCCATGAATAACACAAATAGAAAAAAACAATTTAGATATAAAGAAAGTAATAATTCCAATAACTAATACAATGTAGATAAATCTATTATTTTTCATTAAAATATTCAACTATAGCATCAACAATTCTTTCACTTGCATGACCATCACCATATGGATTAGATGCTTTACTCATTCTTTCATATTCCTTACTATCAGTAAGAAGTCTTTTTGTTTCTTCATAAATTATATCTTCATCAGTACCAACTAGTTTTAAAGTACCAGCACTAATACCTTCAGGTCTTTCTGTTGTATCTCTTAAAACTAATACTGGTTTACCCAAACTCGGAGCTTCTTCTTGAATTCCTCCGCTATCAGTTAGGATAATGTAAGATTTATTTTGAAAATTATGAAAATCAAATACTTCAAGTGGTTCAATTAATTTAACTTTATCATCTCCATCAAATACTTCATTAGCAACTTCACGTACTTTTGGATTCATATGAATCGGATAAATAACTTTAACATCATCAAATTCATCAACAATCCTTTTTATTGCTCTAAATATGTGACGCATTGGTTCACCTAAATTTTCTCTTCTATGAGCAGTAAGCAAAATCATTCTCTCACCTGGTTTAATCCATTCAAGTTCTTTATGTGTATAATTTTTATCAACAGTTGTACTCATTGCATCAATAGCAGTATTTCCTGTAATATATATTTTACTTTCATTAATATTTTCTTTTAATAAATTGTTTTTACTAATTTCTGTTGGTGCAAAATACATATCACTTAATCTATCAACCATTTGTCTATTCATTTCTTCTGGATATGGTGAATATTTATTATCAGTTCTAAGACCAGCTTCAACATGACCTATTGCAACTTGATTATAAAAAGCAGCTAAAGCACCAGCAAATGTTGTAGTGGTATCTCCATGAACCAATACAATATCAGGTCTTGCTTCTTTAATAACATCTTCTAAACCAGTTAATGCTCTAGTTGTAACATCACCAAGTGTTTGACCTTGTTTCATAATATTTAAATCATAATCAGGTTTAATAGCAAATGTTTCAAGAACTTGATCTAACATTTCTCTATGTTGTGCTGTTACACAAACTATACTTTCTATATTTTCGCATTTTTCTAATTCTTTAACTAGTGGAGCCATTTTTATAGCTTCAGGTCTAGTTCCAAATATACTCATTACTTTAATCATTTTAACAATCTCCTTGTAAAATTATAAGCATCTCTACACATATCTTTTAAACCTAATTCAGCTTTCCAATTAAGTTCTCTTTCTGCCTTTGATGGATCAGCATAACATGTAGCAATATCCCCAGGTCTTCTTCCAACAATCTTATAAGGAACTTCTACACCATTAGCACTTTCAAAAGCTTTAATCATTTCTAAAACACTATATCCTTTTCCAGTACCAAGATTATAAATATGCATTCCCTTTTTATCCATATCTAATCTTTCAATTCCTTTAACATGAGCTTTTGCTAAATCAACTACATGGATATAATCTCTTACTCCAGTACCATCTGGTGTATCATAATCATTTCCAAATACACTTAAAATTTCTAATTCTTTTGTTGCAACTTTAGAAATAAAAGGCATTAAGTTAGCTGGAATACCATTAGGTTCTTCTCCAATTAAACCAGATTTATGAGCTCCAACTGGATTAAAATATCTAAATATACAAATATTCCAATCATTATCAGACTTATATAAATCTTGTAATATTCCTTCACAATATAACTTACTTGTTCCATATGGATTAGTAGTTCCACCAATTTTACATTCTTCAGTAATTGGCATTATTTTAGAATCTCCATAAACTGTTGCACTACTACTAAATACTAAAGTTTTAACGTTATGATTTTTCATAACGCTTAATAATGTTAAAACACTACTAACATTATTAATATAATATTCAATTGGTTTACTTACACTATCTCCAACAGATTTAAATGCAGCAAAATCAATAACAGCATCTATTTCATTTTCACTAAATATTTTATCAAGTAATTCTTTATCAAGCATATTACCTTCATAAAAATTAATGGACTTTCCAGTAATCTTAGTTATATTATCAAGAACACTTCTTTTACTATTACTAAAATTATCTAAACCAATAACATTATAATTTCCATCTAACAATTCAACACAAGTATGACTTCCAATATAACCTGTGCATCCAGTAACAAATATATTTTTCATTAATCCACCTTACCTTCCTTTAGAACAAATTCATTAATTACATCATCTATTTGTTTATTAGCTTCTATATTAATCTGCTTACTTAATGATTTACTTCGCTGTTGTTTACACAGTTCATCAAAAGTATTAATAAAAGATTCACTATTTGCTGAAGAATAATTTACTTGATAGTTTTTATAACCATAATTCTCATATAAATAATCAATTTTATTTTTGTAATGTCTATGAATATCATATAACAAATTTAATGTTGGAACTCCTAATGCATTAGAAATAAGTGTACCATGATACCTCATACTTATACATACATCCAAACCAGAAATAGTATTAAATATTTCATCAACATTATTTGTATACTCCAACACTTCAATATTTTTATCACTTAAGCAATCAATAATTTTTTTATAATAATTTGAATCATTATTTAAATATTCATAAAATGGTATCATAACTATTTTATAATCTTTTTTATTATCTTTAAAGTATTTTACAACAGCTTTTGTTAATTCACATAACTTATCATAATTATTTTCATTACAAACATAAATCAAGCCGACTTTTATATAAGAATATTTCATAAAAGTTTTATTATATTTATAATAATCAAGTGAATAAACCAAATCATGAACTATTTTTATTTTATCAGTATTAATACCATATTTTTTTAAAACATTTAAACTATTAGTATCCCTCAAAGAAAAATAACTAGCATTACTTGCAACATAATTAAGCTTTCTAATGTATTCTTTATTATTAAGTTCATAACTAGAACTTAACCCATAAAGTATAACCTTCTTTTTACAAGTTATCATCCTATACGCTAAATTAATAAGTGTTGTTCCCAATGATAACATATTACTATTTAAACTATAATCTGCATCATCAAGTAGTGCACCACCACCAAATATTACAGTATCATAATAATTAGCTAATGTGTTAATATCAATAATATTTTTAGGATAATGAATAATTTTACATTTTGGATAACCAGTAATATCAAAATTATAATTTTCAGACATCATTACTGTTATATCTAAAATATTATCAAAAGATGAAAGTTTATTTAGTATTGTCAGTAACATTAATTCATCCCCTAAATTAGGAGCACCATAAAATCCAACAATCAACACTTTATTTTTTGAAACACAATTATCTAAATTTAAGTATTCTAAATTAACACAATCTAAACTAGATAATAAAGAACTAATTTTATAATCCAAATTAACAATTTTTTCATCAATCTTTAATAAATCATCTTTAATATTACTTTCAACATTTCTATATTCATTAGACAAAAAATTTACTTCTTTACTTATCTCATCTATTCTTTTTGAATATACATTAACAAAATCACTACAATTACTAATAAATCTTTTAAACTTTTTTAACATAAGGATAAAACATTCCTTTCTTTATATTTTTTCAGATAAATTTTTAGCTTCTAACATGCAATCTTCCATTGAGCAATAAGTCCATGCACCATATCTACCAATACTATAAATATTATTTTCACTTAAATCATTCATTATTTTTCTAACTAATTTATCATTTTCTGTATCAATATGTACATACGCTGGATTCATAACAATACTTTCATGAGCAACTAATTCAAATGAATCATCAATAACACCAACTTTTTTTAAGTTCTTTAATGTCTTATTTAATTCATCATCAATTTCTTCTTTATTTATCACAGCATTCTTTGGATAACCAATTTCAATATACATACTTAACTTATCAGAATTTAATATATTGTCATAAAAACCAATTCTGTAAAAATTAATATCTTTATCTGGAAAATAAATCCAGTGTTCTTTATTATATTTAGATTTTTTATTAAAACCTAAATTAAATACCAATACCTTATTATAAGTTAATCTATCACTAAGTTCATTATATTCTAAATTATTAGTTAATTTTAAGAAAGTATTAAATGGTGAAGTATTAATTAAATTATCAAACACTACAACTTCTCCATTATTAAGTTTAGCTTCATGTTTTTCTAAATCTATTTTTTCTACCATAGTATTAAGTAATATATTATCTTTATTAACATTTTCCATTAATATATCAATTATTACTTGAGCACCCCTCTTCGGATACATAAAAGTATTATTATATGAAGTATTTTTAGAATCCTTCATATTATTAATAATAGCTTTTATATCAGCATAAGGAAAAAATCTTCCCATTGCATCTTTATCTAACTTAGTTAAATCACAAGCATATAATTTTTCATTGTATGGTTTTAAAAACATTTCAGTAATAGATTTACCAAACTTTCCATATAACATATCTAAGAAATTATCATAAACATCTTTTTCTTCTTTATTAAATAAATCATATAAACAATCTATGAATTTATCTTTAGATAATTCATGGATATTTGTTTGAAATGGATAATCAACTAAAGCGTTATCAAAATAAATATATGTTTTTTTATCTTGAGTAACAAAATCATCTTTATCCAAACTATCAATAAATTTTTTCTTAAATTCATCTGTTTTAAAGTGAAAGAAATGTCCAGCATAATCCCAGATATAATCTTTTACATAGTGAGTATTACAATAACCCCCTACTTCACTTTCTTTTTCAACAATTAAATAATCTCCATTACAATAATTTGCATAAGTTAAACCAGATATACCGGCACCTATAATTAAATTTTTTACTTTTTTCATTTGAATCTCCTCTTAATAAATTGATTTATTTTCTTTAAAAAAGGTGAAATTTTAATTAAATAACCATTAGTTTTTCTGTTAAGAGTTATAAATCTTGTGACTATATTTTTATCATTGTAATAAACTGGATATTGTTTTATAATTTTATCAAATTTTTTAAACTCTTTTCCTTTTTTAACATACTCAGCTAAAATTATATAATGTGATTTTAACATCGGCATAATCAATAATCTATTAATATAATCTTTCTTTGCTTGACTAATTTCCTTAGTATTTACTAAATTAATCATGTTTAATAGAACTTTTTCGTGTTGAAATCTGTTTTTAATAAAAGATTCATAACTAACTGATTGACCAACTCTACCTATATAATATCTATAAATATCCAAATCATAATAAGTTATAGTATTAGCATTTAAAATACTATATAAATTAAATTCCATATCAACATAAAAACATTTTTCTGTTAACTTAAAATCGAGTTCTTGTAACATTTTTGTTTTAAAATTAGCAGTTGCCAAAATTGGTCCCCATTCCTTAAAGCCATAATATTCATCGCATAAGTCTTCAAAATCATATTTCTTTCCAGGTATCATAAAATCATATAATCTTTTAGGAATCAAAATGTTACTATCGGCGTGATCTTCGCAATAATTAGTAATTATAATATCAGAATCTTCAGTTTTTAATATATCAATTAGTTTTTGAAAATCAACACTATTTACCCAATCATCCCCATCAATTACTCTAACATATTTACCTGTAGCTTTCCTTATTCCAACATTAATAGTAGAACCATGTCCACCATTTTCCTTGTCAATCAATTTAATAATTGGTTTTTTTGAAGTAGTAAATCTTTTAATTATTGATTCAGCAACTTCTTTTGTATTATCCTTTGAACCATCATTAACAATTAATATTTCTAATTTATCAGCATTAGTTTGATTTACTAATGAAGAAACAGTATTAGTAATATACTTTGAAACATTATAAGAAGGAATAATTATGGATAATACAGGCTGACTTTGACTAACAGGTTCAAACTTAAAATAATCGGTATTATTTTTAAACAATTCAATTTCTTTATTTACAGTTTCATTAAACGAACATTTACTATAAACTTTATCATGACATTCTTGACTTAATTTACAAAATTCATCTGGATTATAATAAAGTCTTTCAATAATATCAGCATATTTCACATAATCTTCTGTTGGAGCCAAAATATTTTTATCATTAGGCAAAAATTCCTTTATTGCGTCATTCAAGGAACTAACAACAACCATCCCAGACATAGCAGCTTCACACATTGAAACTCCTTGAGAATCATATCGAGTTGCAAACAAAGCAATTCCATTCTCTTGATGGATTTTAGCAATTTCTTCATGAGATAAAAATTGAGGATACAAATGAACATTTTTAAAATTTTTAACTGGATTTATCAATTGATTATAAAAGTCTCCGATACCATAAATATTAAATTCCAAATCATCAAAAAATGGTCTCTTACTTAACTCAACTATAGTTCTGATATTAATATCAATAGCATATTTATCAATATTATCAAATCTTCTTAAGAAAAATATTTTCTTTCTATGTTCAGGCTTTCTAGGAACAAACCTAAAGTTTTTATCATCAACAAGATTAGGAATAACATAATAATTATTAAATTTAACATTAATAAGTTCCTCACTACGTTCTTTTATCCAATTAGAAACAAAAACCCAAGACACATTTGGCTTTTCATTATATCTTTTAATTAATGAATCATTGCTTTCAAAAATTTTTCTGTCAGTTTCAGTTATTTCATATTTTTTCTCAAAATATCTTGTTGAAAACTCCGGCCAATCCCAATACAAAGTTTCAGGACCATGAACCCATAAAAATAATTTTGTATCAGTCAAATCAGTTGCATCTAAAACTTGAGCATATCTTGAATCAAAAAAATGTACTAAAATTCTATTATATTTTTTGCTTTGCAATAATTGCCTCAACTTACCAAAAGATAACTTTAAAACATTTACTCCTTCAAAATTATACTTAACAACACCTTGATAATAAAAACAACATGCAACATCAAATTTCATATTTTCTTTTTGATACGCTGCAACTCTAGAATGAACAAAAGCTCCAAAATATTTATTTTCCAAACTAGGATAAGATGGAGTAATTATAAGAGTATCAGATTTAGAAAAATCTTTTATCATTTCTTCATCACTGCTGACATAATTATATTTAACATTATTTATTCTCACTGTAGTATTAGCTAATATTTTTATTGCAATAATAAACTTTTTATTAGAAGGCAATTCAATTATTCCTTGACCATTTAAAGTTATTTCTCCGATTAGTTGCCTTTTAGAATTTAATATAGTTAATACAGCAGAATTTCCTTTTATAACTTCACCATCAAATTCTACTTTTAAAAACTTATCTTTTCCGATATACAAATTAGGCTTAACATAAAAACCATGACTTAAAGTATTATTTTCAATAACAACACCATCACTATCAATTGACTTTGACAATCCATTATTTTTATATTTAATCATATTTCCAAACTTAATTTTCATTTTACTTCTCTCCTATTTTCCATAAATTTTACATATTCATCACACACAGCTTTTCCGCCTATTTTTTGAACAACCCCATGTTCTATCCATACAACTCTATCACACATCTTCTTTATTTGTTGAATTGAATGTGATACAAATAATACCGTAGTTCCTCCCCCAATCATACTTCTCATCTTAGCTTCACTTTTTGTTTGAAATGCTATATCTCCAACAGATAATATTTCATCTACAATAAGTATTTCTGGTTCAACGATAGTTGCAACAGAAAATGCTAACCTTGCAACCATACCTGATGAAAAATTCTTAACTGGTACATCTAAGAATTCATGAAGCTCAGAAAACTCAACAATATCATTAAACTTAGAATCAATTAATTCTTTTGAATAACCCATTACTGCCCCATTTAAATAAATATTTTCACGAGCAGTTAGCTCCATATCAAATCCCGCACCAAGCTCTATCATCGGGCAAATATTACCATAAGCTCTAACATTTCCTTTAGTTGGTTTCATAACTCCAGCTACCACCTTTAAAAGTGTTGACTTACCAGCTCCATTTGATCCAATGAATCCCACAACTTCACCCTTATTAACTTTAAAGTCAACATCTTTTAAAGCCCAGAATTCATTTTTCTTTTTATTCTTTCTTTTTTCCTTGTTAAACAAATCAACAAATCCCTGTTTCAATGAAAAACCTTTTTCTATTCCTAAATTAAATCTCATTGAAACATCATTAACTTCAATCATTATATTATCTTTCATATCTTCACCCCTTAAACATAATAGATAAATTTATCTTGTTTTTTCTTAAACACAACAATACCAATTACAAATACTACTAAAGCTGAGATAAAGCATCCTGCAAATTGTCCAAGTGTTGGACAATTATGATAAAGGATAATTGTTCTAGCAAAATTAATATATTGATATAATGGATTAAACTTCAAAACAAATGCAAATGTTGGATTTAATATACTAATATCATACATAATCGGAGTTAAATATGTCCAAATTGTAATAATAATACCATAGATATAAAACATATCACGTAAGAATACTGCTATTGTTGATAAAATAAATCCCATACCTACAGTAAACATAAATAAACATAAGAATGAGAATGGTAATAATAAATGCCACCAACATAAACCTGTACCAGTAAGAAGTATTACTGCATACAAAGGAATCAATGTAAGTAAAAAGTTAATACCTACAAAGACACATTTAGAAAATGGAAATATGTACTTTGGTAAATATACTTTATTAATTAACCCAAAATTAGCAACAACACTACTCATAGCTAAATTAGATGCTTCACTAAAATAATTAAAATATGTTAACCCAATTTGTAAATATGCTAAGTAACTAACCCCCGGTGTTGAAAACTTAAACACATTGGAAAAAACTATAGCCATAACAGCCATCATTAATACTGGATATAACAAACTCCAAAAAACACCCAAAACACTCCTTTTGTATTTAACTTTAAAATCTCTTGATACTAATTGTTGTAACAAGAAACCATACTTATGATAAGTATATTTAAAATTGTTAATAACTTTATTCATATCAATAATCCTTTCAATTGATATTATAACAAAAAAGGTTGATAAATATCAACCCTTTGTATCTAAAAGTTCAAACATTATTTATTTTTATATTATTTTCTAATTATAACTAAACTCCAAAATATTCTTTTAAACAATCAAATAAATAATCATTTTCCTCTTTATCTTTAATAGCAATTCTTATATACTCCTTACTATCAAAACCATTTTTACCATTTAATACTTTTATTAAAATCTTTTTATTATTTAAAAGAAATTCAGCCAATTCAAAAGAGTTTCCTTTTTTCAATTCAATCATAAAATAATTTGCTTCAGATGGATACACATATAATTCTTTAATATTTTTTAATTCATTATAAAATCTATCTCTTTCATTTTTTATATTAATACAAGCATTTTTATAATCTTTTTTATATATATTAAATATTTGCAAAAAATACTCAGCAAAAGAATTAATATTCCATACAGGTAAATTATTATTTACTATATTTATAATATCGTTATTACCACTAGCAAGTATTCCCAATCTTAACCCAGGAACACCATAAGATTTACTAATACTCTTAATAACAATTAAATTCTCATATCTTTTTAAAATAGAATCATCAATTAAAGTATAGTTATCACTAGCAAAATCTATAAACGATTCATCAAAAACAATTTGTTTTTCTTTTTGCTTAGCAATATTTAACAATTTAATTGTTTCGTCATAAGATAAATGAGACCCACTAGGATTATCAGGAGAAATAACTACCAAAGTATCAACATCATCTAATACATTTATTAAAGATTCTAATGATAAACGATATCCATTATCTTTACTATTTATAAAAACAAATTCACTATTAGGAAAACATCTAACATATTCATTAAAAGATGGAATAGTAAGTGCTATTCTTTTACCTACTACATTTCTAAGTAAATTTATCAATTCTGCAGCACCATTACCAATAATAATATTTTCATCACTTACATTCTCAAAAAATCTAGTTGCAATAATTCTCTCAATTTTTTGACCAGATGGATAATTAAATAATAAATTTTCATAAAAATATTTCATTTTACTTATTAATTGTTTAGTTGGAAAATAAGGATTAACTAAATAACAATAATCTTTAATTCCATTAAATCTCCAATAACCTCCAAATCTTTTATGAAATAATTCTAACTTTTCTTTTGTAGTTGGTGCAAATATTGCTTTAACAATATCATAATCTTGACAATCATCAATTTCATACCAATCTTTTCCATCTAAAACTACACCATATAACTTTGCATCTTTAAGACCACTAATTACCTTTAAAACTAATTCATAATAATCATTATGACCATATGCTTTGATATAAGACTCTAAAAAAGGCAAATAAAACCTTTTACAAAAATCTTTACTAAATTTATATATATTAACAGTTTTATAATAACTATTAACTTCATTATAATCAAAATTATTTTTTTCAACAAAAGAACTTATAACCTTATCTTCATTTAAAGTTACCATAGTTCCATCCATCCATTCTTCATATTTTGCAACCAATGCAGCATCATTATATTTAGAATTAACTAACTCACTAATTATAGACTCATCATAAATTAAATCAGATTCTAATAAAATAGTATCATCTTGTATGAGTTTATCTTTAGCTAGATATAAAGAATAAATATTATTAGTTTTATCATAAACGTCATTATCAATAAATTCAATCTCAATCTTTTCATCTAATTTTGTTTCTTTTATATATTTTTTTACATTTTCTTTTTTATAACCAAGCACCAATATTAATTTATTTATATTGGCATTCAATAAAGAATCAATTGCCCTTTCAAGTAAAGTTTTACCATAAACATCTAGCATACATTTGGTATTATCCTTTGTATATTTTCCAAGTCTGGAACCCATTCCAGCAGCCAGCATAATCGCTTGCATTTCAAATCACCTCTCAACTTACAATGTCATTATATCAAATTTCAAATAAAATGTCACGTTCAATATTCAACTTCACGAAATATAAAACCGCTCACTTTTCATAAATAACCCCACTAACAACAAAAATAAATGGTAATACTGCATTAATTGAATTAATTATATTACCGGTTAAAAATGCAGAGAATAAAAATAATACCACACACGATAACATTGTAAATGCATAATAATTTTGTATTTTTACAAAATTATTAAATGCATAAATAAATAATATCAAATAAATAACAAGTAAAATAATACTTCCAATAATACCAAAAGCATAATAATGTAATATAAAATCACTTTCTATATTAACTATATTTTGTATTCTTGTATTACTTATACCAATATATTTATCTAATGCATTATTATTTACCTCTACTACTCTTCTTATTATACTTTTTTCTATATATCTATAATTAATTTTATCTATACTATTATTTTTAACAAAGTTATACCAAAACTCTTCATCATATTTAATCGGATAATACTTTTCAAAAAAAACTTTTGGCAAATAATCTTTATTATAGTTTTGATATACATATTTTGTTTTATCTACACCCATGGATGTATCATCCATAACTATAGCTTTATCATCTACTATGGATGTATCATCCATATGTCTATTTATATCAATATCCATACTTCTATTAAGTTCTATGCTTCTATTATTATATGGACTTACTTGTAATAATAAAACCCATCCAAGCACTGGTATTACCAGTATATATATTCTTTTCTTTATACATATTTTATTAAAAATATTTATAATAAAATAAAATATTATCGCAAACACTAAAGTAAGTAAACCCCCTAAAGTAGATACTCTAGTACCTAACATAAGCATAGCTAAACTAACTAATAAGACATATATAATACTTTTTTTACTATTATATAAGTAATCATATATAAACATTAACAAAAATATTATACATAATGCTGATACTTGATTAGCATACATAAAATAACCTTTACTAGCGGTATATTTATAATAATTATACTTATTCCATTCAAATATATTCTTAGTTATAAATGTATCACTATATGAACCTAAACTTATTTTAAATATATTAGTTAAAACTATTGAACCTGCAAATAATATACACCATACTTTTAATACCAACATATACTTTTTAAAAGGCAATTTTATATAATATAATGAATAAATAAATGTAATCGGTGTAATTAACTTTAATATCGTAAGTAATTCACTAACTATATTAAAACCATAACTACTAGGTAATAAACTTTTAAAATACTCTTGATGATAAAAACTTACCCCAAGATAAATTAAACATAACACATAATAAAGAATCATCCATTTAATATTCTTTCTAGAATCTTTATATAATATTAATGTAACAAAAAGTAATAAAAATACAAATATAATTTGTATCAAGGTAGATATTTTATTATATAAAAATACTGTACTAAACAAAGGCAATAAAAAAAGAAAGAAAACAGTTACATTTTCTATTATATTTTTTACATTTTTTCTCTCTTTCATATTACTACCTCATTTTCTTTTTTTCTTTTTATGATCAAACAATATATCTGTTTTTAAAACAATAAACATAAGTAATATCATCAACAAGATATATAGAGCAATTGCAATTTGATTATCCCCAAGTATAAAAAATATTGATATTGTTGCAAAAGATATATCTATTGCATAAATAATTAAAATACTTGCTGTTGGGCTATACTTCATTTTAAGAAGTTGATGATGAAAATGTTCTTTATCAGCTTCTCCAATATTTTGTCCCTTTAATAATCTTCTTAAAATAGCAAACAATGTATCAAAAATAGGAATTGCTAAAATAACTACAGGTACAATTAATGAAGTAAATGTTGTAATTTTATATCCAAGTAAAGCAATAACAGATATCATAAAACCTAAAAACAAACTACCAGTATCTCCCATAAATATCTTTGCTGGTGGAAAATTATGAACTAAAAATCCAAGTGTTGCTCCAAGCATAATCAAAGATAAAACAATATCTAAACCACCTAATCTATTTAAAATAATAGCAATAATAGCAATTGTTAAAAAATATATCGCACTAATACCACTAGCAAGTCCATCTAATCCATCAATCAAATTAATAGCATTTGTTATACCTACTATAAAAAATATAGCTAAAAAGTCATTAAACCATGGTGCAAAATAAAACTTTAAACCTAAAAAAGAAATTTCATGAAAAGCTAACTCACCATAAATAACTACAATAGCTGCAGCAATTATTTGAACCACTAATTTATATCTTGCTCTAACAGGTTTAATATCATCAAAAATACCCACAATAACAAGTAAAAAACTTGATATTAAAATAGATATCATCTGAGTATTAATTTCCCCATATAAGATATACCCAAGTAAAAACGAAAAATATATGGCAAGTCCGCCTAATCTAGGCATCGGAACTTTATGAACCTTTCTTTTATTTGGCATATCCATTGCACCAACATGTAATGCAATTTTTTTAACAATTGGTACCAATATTAAACTAGTTAAAAAGGTAACTAACAAAATTATATATACATTATGACCATTTACTATTAATTTCATGTACTTCCCTCTCTTTTTAATATTATAAACTATATTAACAAAAAATACAATTGACAACTAAATACTTTTATAGTATTATATCAATACCGGAGATAAAATCTCGTCAGGTCGATAGTTAGATAATGATTTATTTAAATTAAGTGTAATGTAAGTACACCATACTAACTGGAATAAAGCTGCAATTATGTAGCTTTTTTTCATGGCAAAATAATTTTAAAATTTAAAAATTCATTTACATCATCTTCATTTAAAACCATTCTTCTAATAGTTCCTGATATTAAATCAGCTGCCTGAACTAAATAACTCTTACTAGAATCTTGATATTTAATGTGTAAATCTAATTTATCATGAACAATCGGAGTAAATACATTATCATAATTAAAATTCTTAATACCATATTTTAACTCTTCCATAAGTCCATCCTGTAAGTTATAATACCCATTACTTTTAGTACTTTGTTCATCTATATTTATTATAACTTTAAGTGGTCTATACGAATCTATATTATTTTTTTTAATTTGTTCATTTATTACTTCTTTAATCATTCTTCTTAACCCATAGTCAAGGAACCTTCCTTTGGCTTTTTTATCATTTATAATATGTACATAAACTTTATCATTATTAATAATAAGTCCAATAATAAAGTATTTCTTTATATAGTTCATTATCCTTCTTTTATCACTATTTTTAATATTAGTATTCTTAATCTCTGGACAATTTTTATTACAATTATTCTTATTAGAACAATATTTACATTTAATATCTTTAATTATACTTCTATATTGAGTAATAAATTTATCCTTTTCTTTTTTTGATAAAAACAATATACCTCCATAAACACTAACACTTTCATGTACCGAAAGCTTACCTGAATCATCTAAATTAATATATACCTCTTGCATATAAACCTCCTTGATTAATTACTATAACACATATTAATCAAAATAAACATATCAATTTACACAAATTTGACAATAATTAATTAAGCAAGGAAGAAAACCCAAAAACGTCAAATTGAAAGCTTTATTTTACATTTTGATTTAATTTAAATTACACCATTTACATAATTTTACATAATATTTTTAACCATCAAAAAATTTTTTTCCAGGACTTCAGGGAAAAATCACAAATTTTGCAAAAGATTTTTCAAAAAAAGACAAAAAAAGCATCACTAAATAGCAACGCTTAATCAAATAATAACTTAACTACTGCAGTAATATGTTCATCTGGATTATATTGATTAAAACGAACATTTTTAATCATAGCTGAATATTTAACACCATTTTCTAATAAATCTGCAATTTCCTTAGCATAATATCTAGGAACATAACCAAGTTCAATTTTTTTATTATCAACATTCGTAATAATTTTAATCGCGGGCTCTCCATTATAATTAGTTAATTCTAAACTTAAATCCAAATTAACAGTTATTAACTTTTTATACTTTTCCAATTGTTTACTATATCTTGTTCCGGCTACTTCAAACTCTAATTTATTTTTATTAAACGCTGGCACAAATTCAAAATTATCAGTAATTAATCTACCCCTAGTTTTTTTCAAGATTTCAAAATCACTAGCACTTTTATCTAAATCATAAAAATTCAAAATTTCAATATAATCATTTCTAGTTTTATTAGGAAGCCTACCTGAAATATTAGGAAACAAATCTGGTGCAACATAAACTTTATTTAAATCGGGAAAACCTGGATAAATAGTAAACTTATTTCTTAAAGCAGTTGACAACTCAGGATCAACATATTCAAAAATAAAATTTTCTTCATTCTTTTCCAATCTTCCAATTTTATATCTAATTCTTGTTTTTGGATCTTTCCAAATTAATAATAAACTTTCCATAATTATTCACCTTCTATCTTACTTAATAATATATTTCTTCTTTCTTCAATAAAAAGAATTATACAAAGTTTGTGTTTATCTGTCAAATATTCATCTGGCACAGCATTAACGATATTTTCAATGCAACTATCACTTAATCGTTCAAAGCTTTTAATTATAGTTTTCATTTCTGAATGAAATCTTAAGAGCAATTCATCAATTAAATCAAAATGTTTATATTTCTTACCATTGTTATTATATATAAAACAAGTACTTCTATTTATATAATTTATCATTTTAAAATGATTATTCAGAAATTGATCTAAATTAGCATATTGGTCTCTTAAAAGATTACATCCATTATCATAAATTGGTGATAATTCAACACCTTTCTCAGTCGACGTTATACCCCAATTTTCTTCATGTCTATCTTGTTCACCAACCAAACTATCAAAAACCATAATTTTTAAAAAATCCACTAACATTTCTTTATTAATAGAGTTAATCGCCAAAATAATATTATCTAGTTTTAAATACTCTTTTCTATTATCTCCTAATTTACGCAAAAAATATAAAGCATCCATATGTTCATCAATATCGTTCAAGAAATAATAATTTAAAATTGCTGGCACATTATTACTATCCTTAGCCAATTCAACTCTGGCACATTTTAAATTTAAAAATTTTGCTATTTCATATGACAACTTTTCTGATGCTAATTCAGTACATCCTTCATACTTATTGTATTTTAGCATTGCCTTAAGTTTATTTTTGCCTACTAAAGCTAATTTTTTAGTTCTACTACCAGTTAAATTCTTAACTGTTTCATCAACAATAAAATCTATATTTTCTTTATAAACATTATATTTTTTCAACACAAACCTCCTTTTGTCACAATAGAATAACACAATTTTAAAAATATTTCAACAAAATAACACTTACATCTCTATAATCTCATTTTTATCTTCTTTATTAATCTTTTCTTCAACTACTTTTTCTTTATCTTTACCTCTTTTTTTCTTCTTACCTTTTTTACAAACAAGAACAATAATAATTATTAACATAACTACAGATAAAGAAATAAAACCAATAATAATATAAGTATATAACTTAATTTTTTCACTTAATAAACTACTTAATTCATCATTATACTTTATTAAAGTTTGCATCTTTTTATCATACATATAAAAACCTTTATCCCCAGTTTCTACATTAACACCATATATAACAAAAAAATCAGAATCTTCATTTAAATAAAAACCTTCAACATCAATATCTTGTATCTTAACATTACCCTTTTTATACCCTTCAACATTCTCTTCTGGTTTTAATGGATATATTGTAATTTGACTTGATTTTAACTCATTATATTCTTTATAACTATTATTTTCATCATCATATATAAATAATGATATATTACCATCAGTATCTTTTAAACCTACAAGTACTAACCCAGTATAATCATTTTTATATGCAGGTATATCGAATTCATTTATCTTAACACTATATTCATTATATAAACTAGCTATTGGTAAATTTTCTTTTATTTTAACTACTGTATATTTTTTATCCCCCACAGTTACTTCAATTGGATTTTCATCTTTTACATCAACATTTATTGTATATGTTTTTTCAGATCCATTCTCAGCCTTAACAGTAACTAAAAATTTATTATTACCTTGATTAACTTGTTGAACACCAACACCAGTTATACTTGCTTTTTTATCTTGAACAGTACCTGTTATATTTACATTCTTAGTATCTTCTGGTACAGTAACAGAATACTCTAAAGTATTTGCATTAAACTCAGGTGTCAAAGTAAAACCTTCAACCCCTAAAGATGCTAAATTATTATTTTTAGAATAACTTGCTTCCAACTCTGCCTGAGTAATAATATTAATTTTTTTTGAATTACTTGATAAAGATATTTCGCTTAAATCAGCATAAGCATATGCAAGATAACCACCAACACTTACACTAGTACTTCCTTTTTTTAATGTTTTAAATGTAAATGTATAAGATTTACTTTTAACACCAGTAGCAGTTGATGCAGCCATTCTAATACCATTACTTTCACTAGTGGCACTCCTTAATTGCAAATAATTTTTATCATAATTAAGTGACATTTCCCAACTACCTATTAATGTTGAACTAGATAAAGTAACTGTTACAGTTACATTATTACCAACAACAACTGTTGATGTTCCACTTACATTTATTTTACCACTCGCAGCAAACACAGTCTTTGGTATTACCAAAAGACAAAATAAACTAATCAATATTACTTTAATTTTCTTCATTTAATCCTCCTTATTGATCTATTGTATAAGTCCCAAGTATACTTTTTTGAACTTGTAACAAATCCAATGCATTTATAACACCATCACCTGATGTATCACCTGCTTCTTTATAAGTCCCCGTTAAATTATATGTATCCAAAATATTTTTTTGAACTTGTAATAAATCTAATGCGTTTATAACACCATCACCTGATGTATCACCCTTTACTACTACTGTAAATGTTTGTGATGTAGTTTTATTACTTATCTTTATTTTTTGACCAGTTGCAATTAAACCAGAACTTATTTCATTATCACTACTATCATATATAACTACAGTATTATTACCAGCAACACCTTCAATAATACCTTTAACTGTGGCAACATCACTACCTACCGTAAATCCATATATATAATCAGATAAGCTTTTTAATTTACTTCCAGTTATAATCGTAGGAATATCCATATCGCTTGGCTTCGTAGAATTATCTCCATCATCAACTGCACCATTCGCACTATTATTTATTGTATCCCCCATATTATTATAAACAGGTATTTTAAAATTTAAAGCAATACCCAATAAATTATTTTTACTATAAGAATTAAATGCTGTATTAGATTCACTCATCGCACCAGCTAAATTAGTCATATATTGATGAGTACCAAGTTTATCAAAATCATTTACTAAAACATTAAATTTTTGAAGATAACCAGTATATTGATTTTTTAAAATATAACCAGATGAAAACTGAACAATTCCCCCTTCAACTGCATTATCAACACCCTTCCAACCAGCTCGATAAGCATAACTTAAACCACACACTGATGTACCAGACTCAGCAACACAAGAATCAGTAACACCAAAATTAAAGAAGTTGTAATAACCTAAATATATGCCATTTTGTTCTGCATAAGTACCAGAATACAAATTATATAAATTAGTTCCTGTACCAAGTTCAACTCTCATTTTTGATGCAATAGCAATCGGACTTACCTTATTAACACTTTTAGCTAATATTACATCCCTTAGGCTAACACCAGTATTAATGTGATAATCATTAAAACTAGTACCATTAAGTATAGATTCAACAGCATTCGGATAACTTTTTTCCAAACTAGCATCATATGATTGATCTAAAAATTGAAATAAATATTTTTCCGAAAAAGCATTTCTTGGATCCATGTAATAAGCAACAGCTTTTTGACTCGGAGCAACATACCCCCCCGGCGAAGTAGATGTACATGTTTTATCCAAAAACTCTTTATCATAAACACTTAAATGAATATAATTTCTTCCACATACACTTTCTTTATCAACTACATCAACCCAGTTATAATTAATTTTTATTGGTTGAAAATTCCACGTCGGATGATCCTCTTTAATACTACAAATACCACCCCAATAACTTGATGGAAAACCTAAACTAGCTAGTTCCTTCTCACAATCCGTCGAAGCTTCAATATCATCAGAACTATATGACTTAACAAGTTTAACATCATCACTACATACATACCCTTCAACATCAGTATAATATGTCATATGATACCATCCACCATTACATCTTTTATGGTTATTTTCGTCATCATACAATTTATCATCAACTAAAATATAATAGTCATTCCTTGATAACAAACCAACTCTAACACCATCATTACCCCCGGGATTATTTCTTAAATTAACTCCACTATTTATAATTTTAACTCTATATGTATAACCAACTGCTTTAACATTTAAACAAAACAAAAAGAATGTCACAAAACTTAACAACATGATTTTTTTCTTCATTGTATGACCTCCTTTTACTATATTCGTAAATATTATACCAAAAATTTGCTTATCAAACAAATTATTTACAAAATTTAAGTTAAAAATGTGTAAAATTGCTATATTTTTCAAGAAAAATATAATATAATAAGATTATGTGTGGTGATGGTTATGGAAAAATCTTTTGATGGTATTGATATTTTATTAATTGCATTAATATCATTCTATCTATTAATATTAGTTATTATAATACTTTGGTTAATTCTATCTAAATTAGAAAAATATGAAATAAAAACAAAAGGTTCATCTAAATTAAGTTCAAATACTAAGTTTGATAAAATAATTAATTCAGAACCAAGTAAACCAATTAAAAAGACCACCCCTGCCAGTAAGGCAGTAGTCAAAAAGAAGAAACCTACAGTTAAGAAAAAAACAAATACAGTTAAAAAGAAAAGTAATGTTACTAAAAACAATTCATCAAGAAGAAACAATGGTTATGTAAGCCCAACAAAAAGAAAGAAAAACAACAGAAAGAAAAAATCATAGATATAAATCTATGATTTTATTTTGTATTAATTTATGCGAATCGGTAAACTAGATGTCCCAGATCCAGATACATATTTTACAGAAGATAAAAGATAAAATGACGGACGCACCGCGCTGGCATAGACCACGCCACCGTTGTTGTAGGCACGACCACTGCTATTCACATTCCAAGCACCATTGAAATCGCCAGAACCAGGCGACAATAACCATTCATAAGAACCTAAGAAAAGCCAATCTTTATTCTTTGCTGCAGTATCATAATCAAATAAATTTGTTGTCCAATAATCTGGTGTTGTTGCATATTCATAATCACTTGGATACATTAATCCTATTTTAGCTGTATGTGTTTTTGTGGCATTAGTTATTTCTGCTGTATACACTGTTTTTACAGTTGCAGCACTAGTACTATATCCACTTACTCTCCATGATACTTCTGCAATTTTATCTTCAAATCCTGATAATTTTTCTGTTTTAAATGTAGAATTTAATGTTGTATTTAGTGATGCATTTGCCCAAACATTTGAATTACTCTTATTCCATTTTATATTCCCTATTGATGTATTTTTTATTACTTTTACTAGTTGTTGGTCTTTTATTCCATGATTGTTGTCTCCAAATACACCGATAATTCTATATAGATTATCATCTGGGCAAGTTGCTTCACTTGAACCTAGACAAATATAATTTTTTACATCTGCACCTGCATATCTATATGAACTATCACCTGCTCCATTTGTTAGGTTTGAATCGTGATAATATATATTTGAATTTTTTATTCCAGTATATTGAGCAATAACACAATCACTTAATGATTTACCTGAGCAGACATCAGTTGCTGTTAATATATACTCGTCCTTTTGAATCATCAATTTTCCACTAAAACTCTTACCTGTATTAGCATTTTGATCATAATTATAATTAACTAATGTTATTGTAATATTCCATTCTTCTATTTTTTTAGGTGATGCACTTATTTCTTTATTATCAATTAAAGTTAATAAACCAGATGATTTTGTTATATCAAAACCAGATACTGATTTATTACTTCCATCTGTTACTGTTATGTAATTAAGTCCAGTTAATTTTGTTACTTGATTACCTGAGTTATCTGTGATAGATAATAACAATTCAGGCGAACTACTATCTTTTGAATATTCAAAATCATTACCACTAATATTTAAATAAACATAATAATTTGCAGTTGCTGTATTTGTTTTATTATTTGCTTGAAGTGTTGCTCTAGAAAATGTTGAACCAGTTCTATTACCTTTTCCTTGTGCAAAACTTTCTTGATCTGCAGTTATATTTATTGCATCTCCTGTTTCAAAAGTCAATACATCAGTTGTATATGTAGTAACATTAACATCTGCATTTGATGCAGAGCCATATTGGTTTTGAAAATATGCATATGTTGCTCCAACTACTAAAATAACTAATGCAATTAATGCAACCGTACTATATATAACAGCTTTTTTCTTTTCCATTTTCTTAACCTCACTTTATATTACTTTACAATAAATATTATAACACACCCAAGTATATTTGGTAAATAAAAAAAGAGTGATTACCTCACTCAATTTAACATATCCTTAATAATATCTTCATCACTCTTTAAATCATTATCTTTATTATCATCTGTACTATTATTACTTTTTTCTTCTACTTTACTATTTACAATATAAACAGTTAATTCACTAATACTATTTACTAAAACATCTTTATGTACACTTTGATTACCTATTAAACCGACATTTACACTTTTATTATAAAATTCACTTTCAGGATCAACATACTTAACATTTAAACTAATATTATATTGATTACAAAATTCTTTTGCTTCATCCACTGTTTTTCCCACAAAACTTGGTAATAATTCACCAGACTTTTCAGTTCTTTTTCCTTTACCTGGACTATATAACTCATAAGTTTCATTAACTGAGAAACTAAATGTCTTAACCATTTCATCTTTTTCTTTTTCAAGTACAACATTAAATGCATGTTTTATATCATTTAAACTACTTAAATAATATCCTTGTGCCGATGTATTTCTTCCACTTTGAGGAACATACACATTCAAACTATAAGTTTCAAGTGTAGCTTTAGAAATATTTAAACCATCTGTTCCAGATAACTTACTACCCACTACATTTTTTAAAACATTATAACCTGATAACATTGTATCTGTATCCATATTAGTAGATATATTTTTACTAACTGCAGTTAATATATTTTGTAAATCTTTAATACTACTAAAATGAAGTGCTTTATTAGCTAACGCTTCCACTACTTGTTGTTGATGTCTAACTCTATCTAAATCACTACCAATATACATATGTCTACATCTAGCATAAGCTAAAGCTTGTTCTCCATTTAATGTTTGTAATCCTGGTTCCATACAAACTAACTTATTTCCAAATTGTCTATCACTATTTTGTTCACAAACTTTACCTTTATATTTATTTGGTGTATAAGTTGGTGCTTCAACAAAAACATCAATACCTTCAACTGCTTCAACTAAATCAACAACACCTTTAAAATTAATCTTAACATAGTAATCAATATTAATACCCATTAAATTATTAATAGTACTAATTACACAAGAAGTACCAAATCCTGCTGATGAATTAATCTTTGCATAATTATTTTTATTACAAGCTATTGGTACATAAGTATCCCTAGGTATAGAAAGTAATATAGCATTTAATGTCTTCGGATTAATTGACATAAGCATCAAAGTATCTCCATTAAATGATGAACTTGCATTTAATCCATCCCCCTCAGAATCAACTCCCAAAAACAAAAATGTCAATGGTTCATTAAAATCTTTATTACTAACTAAATCTAAATCTTCATTCTTTTTCTTTTCACTATATTCAAATACTTTTTTTACATCACTATCTATATTTTCAAAACCAACTTCATTTTTAACTAAATTCTCATAATTACCAGGTACTATCGCTGCATCAATAACACCTTTATATAAATCATCAATTAATTTAATATAATCATTATAATACTCTACTTTATTATATAACTTTTTTTCTTTAATTAATTTTTGTGCTAAATCATAATTATCTTTATCTATATCTTTATCAATAATACCAATAACACTATCTTTATTAAAAGTCTTATCACTAAGTACTATTAAATAGCTATTATATATAACTTCATTTTTTTCTTTCATACCATTTATATTACTATATACAAAATTTATATAATATGATGATACAGAAAAAACAATAATAAATAATAATGTAATAATTGATGTAATAATTAAACCTTTATATTTTCTTCTTAATAAATTAAGTAAATTCCAAAAACTATAAATAAAGAAATATAAAATAAAAAATATAATAACTATTACTCTAATAAATGTTTCAATACCCTTAAGTGATAAAATATTTTTAATAAATAAAACCAAAGTAACTAAATAAAATATATTTATTATATAATATATAACTCTATAAGCTTTCTTAGACTTTTTTAACTTTTTTAACTTTCTTAACATCTTATTCATTATTAACACCTGTTTCATATTCTACAACATATAATTTATTACTATCTTCTACTAAAGTAATACTTGCAGATGTATCATAACCTAAATTTTCTTCATAATCCCAAGTTAATTTAACTACAAAAGATTCCATCTCTTTATCATTTATTTTAAATGTATTATTTTCTACATCACTTACATTTACTGATTTAACTACAGGTAATTTTTGTTTTCTTTTACCAAACGTATTATCTTCTACTCTTTTATATAGTGTATCTTCAACATTCATTTTAAAATTATCTACACTTGATGGATAAACATATTCTAAACATGCAACATCATACTTATTTATTTTATTATCAATTGTAAATAAATCAATAACAAATAACTCTGCTAATAAAGATGCATACTTTTCTTTATCTATTGTTTTTTCTTTTAACACTTTCTTTAATTCATTATAAGTATTCTTCATTAAAATTGTATCTCTCTCATCCAATGTATATGAAAATGAATCAATACTATCAACAACTTTTACATCATTTTTTACAGATTTTGTTGTTACTTTTTTAATTACAATAAGACCTACAATGATAACTATAAATATAATAATTACTATTAATAATCTTTTATACTTCTTCCTCATTTTATTCTCCATTCATTTTCTTATTTTCTAATAAGTTATAAACAATTATAGCATTAGATACATCCAATCTCTTTTCTGCTATACTCTTTATATTATCTAAATATTCTTTATCTATTTTTTCATCTGTTAACTCTTTATATTCATTAGTTGAATTATTATAATATACTTTATTAGTTAATATATTACCATTCGGATATATCACTAAATTATTATCTTTAACAGTAAATATATCTTCACCAACATTATATTTATTATATATACCATACATATTAAGTATTGTAGCTGCTACATTATACATACCCATAGTATAAGTAACTTCCCCCTTAAATATACTTTGTAACTCTTTATTTTTACTCCATATTATTAAAGGTGTCTTTTTATTTAACTCATGTTCATAATAATCATATAAAACATAATTTTTATCACCTTTTTTATATACCCCACCAGTTTCAGGATTCAAATTATATAAGTAATTTATTTCATTTCTAGATAACTTAGCATCATGATCTCCATAGAAAACAAATACTGTATTATTAAAGTAATTAGAATTTTTTATATAAGATATAAAGTCACCTAAAGCATTATCTGCATAATTAGCACTTTTTATATACTCTCCAACTGAAGTACTGGACAAATAATCTTTTTCTAGTGTTTGTGTTATTCCAGAATCATTGGTTACCTCATAGTGACTAGTTAAATCTAAATTACTATGCATACTAGCTAATTTAAATGGCGAATGATTTGATAACGTAATAACTGTACCCATATAATTTGTATTATTTTTTTCAATATTCTCTAACATAGGTATAGCTTCTTTAAAGAATAAAGAATCATTAATACCTAAATTAATTACATCTTTATCGGTATAATCAAAGACATCACCAAAATACATACTATTATAACCAAGTGATGGATGAGCTTTATTTCTATTCCACATACTAGATAAATTACCATGCATACTAAATGTTTCATAACCGCGACTTGCTAAATACTTAGGTATTGTAAAATAATTTCTATCATAATAACTTACAAATACAGTACCACTTGAAGCAGGCATTAAACCAGTTAATAAAGTAAACTCAGTATCACTACTTGTACCCGTAGACACTTGAGGATAAAAATTAGTAAAATGCATTCCTTCTTTAGCTAACTTTTTTAAGTTCGGTGTAACATCTTTACCATTAAATGATAAATTCATTAAGAAACTTTGCATACTTTCCATATGAACAAAGACTATATTTTTACCAGTTAAAACACCAGTATATTTATTTTCTTTAGTTTTTTCTTTTGTATTAAAATAATCATTAAATAATTCCGTAGCTTTTTCTTGACCAAATAAACTACTTATTTGTGGTGTTAAATATTGAACAAAATCATTTACTTGATACATAATAATACCAAATCTCTCAACAATATATAATCTATTCCATTGTTTAGCAAGCCTTGAATAATCACTATTCTTAGCAACACCCAAGCTATAACCTACAAAAACTATACCAACACAAAATGTTGCAATAAACATCTTTTTACTCTTTTCAATTTTATCAATGAAAGAATAATAAACACTAGATAACAACTTCTTATGTATTAAATAAAATATAATAGGTATAATTATATAGATGAAGTCATATATTTTAAGGCGATCAAATATAGAACCCGTTACTGTTTCAGTTTGACCAACAGTTGCAAGTTCTCCGATTGATGCAAATGATGTAAAGAAACGATAATAGATTGAACTAATTAAACATGCTAAGTTAATAATAATTAACCAAGTAAAATAATATTTAAATTGATTCTTAGGTTTAACAAAATAACCAAAACTACCAATAAGTAATATTAATCCTAAGTCAGTAATTAATGGTTTGATGCGAAACACCGAATTAATTGTAAACTTTCTAATGCATATCGTAGCAATTAATGCTAATATACAATAAGAAATAAATAATCTATTTGTTAAGACATATTCAACTACATTTTTCTTAACATTTTTTATGGTTTTATTAAAATCTTTTTTCATAAACATCCCTTCTTACTTACATAAGTATAACAAAAGTTACATTTTTTATCAATTATTGTTGCAAAAATTCTAAAAATTTGATACAATTTATTTACGCAGGTGTAGTACAGAGGTTAGTATGCGACCTTGCCAAGGTTGAGACGGCAGTTCGATTCTGCTCACTTGCTCCAGAAGCAAAAATCGTCGCACCAAAGCGATGTTAATGATTAAATCAATCAGAAATGATTGATTTTTTTGTCGTTTAAGAAAGGTGTTGATGATATTATGATAAAAATAATCAAACAAGAAATTAAAATAAGTCATGAACTTAAAAACAAAGTTGAATGGGCTTGTAAACTTAATAGTACTAAACCAATTTTCATTAATGGTAGTTTATTAAAGTTAGAACCTACTAATATAGGCTATATAGAGCCGCATAGAGCAATTATTAATAATAAGACATATCTTTTATTCAATGGACACGAATTTGCTTATTACAGGGATTTAAATGCCAAAATTAAACTATCTGATTTAAAAGATTTCATCAAAAAACTAAAATAATGACGAAATCTGTGTTATAATGGTTATAGAAAATATTAAACCTATTGGGTGAAGTAGTATTTATAACCTAAATATTGCTTCGCCCTTTTTTGTTAAGGAGGATAAGAATGTGTGAAGAAGAAATAAAAAATGCTGGTATTTACATTAGGGTTAGTACTGACGATCAAGCTCGTGCAGGTTTTAGTTTGCCAGAGCAAAAAGAAAAACTACTTAGTTTATGTGAATTTAAAGGATATAATGTTTTTAAAGTTTATGAAGATGCTGGAATAAGTGCAAAAGATATGGAACATAGACCTAAGTTTCAAGAAATGCTTAATGATGTTAAAACAGGTAAAATAAATTATATAGTTGCTTATAAGTTAGATAGAGTCACTCGTTCCGTTCGTGACCTAGAAGAACTAATTAATATCCTAGAAAAATATAATTGTTATCTTGTATGTGATAGAGATGATGTTAACACTAGCACTGCTAATGGAAGATTCTTTGTAAGAATGTTAACGGTTCTTTCACAACTAGAAATAGAAATCGTATCAGAAAGAACAAAGTTTGGACTTAATGGTGCTATAAAATCAGGACATTTACCTGGTGTTGTTCCACTTGGATATAAAAAAGATGGTAGTAAAAAGACTATCATAGATGAAACAACTAGACATATTATTGAAAGAATATTTAATCTTTATTTAGAGGGAAATAGTTATCAACAAATATCTAATATTTTTAATAAAGAAAAAGTGTTAAACAAATCTTGGTATGATACTGATATAGAAAAAATTATAAATAATAGAATCTACATGGGCGACTATGAACAATACAAAAGAATAGCTAAAAAAATTGGCCGTGATACTGTTATTTATATGAATGTTGTAGAACCTATAATTACTCGTGCTATGTGGGAAGAATGCCAAACACAAAAACTAGCTAATCAAAGAACTTATACAAGAACAAGAACTTATTTATTCTTTCAAAAATTAGTATGTCCTAAATGCGGAAGAATAATGAAGTGTAAAGGTTCAGGTGGTAAAAAGAAAAAATATATTTATTATAATTGTGAGTTTTGTCATTTCAATTTAAGAGAAGATTATGTGGAAGAATACATGATAAAAGCAATATATGAGTTTTTAGAGTTTGAACAAATGTGTAATAGTTTCTTTTTACCAATACTTGCAGATAAAAAAGATAAGAATACTGACCTTAATTTAGATAAAGAAATTGAGGGATACATCAAACAAAAAGAAAGAATTAAAAAAGCATATCTAACTGGTATAGTTGAATTCAAAGATTTTGAAGAGGATCTAAAAAAGATAAATGAAAAATTAGAAATATTAAATAATAAAAAACAAGAGTTAAATGAATTAGATGTGAAGTGATAAAGTAAAAGTAGACACATAAAA
>FR903529.1 GCA_000438075.1 Clostridium sp. CAG:609
GATTACTTACAATGCTTGCTGGTGGTATGATGCAATACGTAAAAGATTTAGCAATAGGGTTAAATCTTTATGCCGAACAATTAGAAGGGAAGGAATAGAATATGGCAAAATTAAACAAAGAAGATTTTATAAGTGCATTAAAAGAAATGACTATTCTTGAAGTTAAAGAATTAGTTGATGCAATGAAAGAAGAATTTGGTGTTGATCCAATGGCTGTTGCTGTTGCTGCTGCTCCAGCTGCTGCTGTAGATGAAGGACCAAAAACTAGAACAGTTGTGTTAAAATCAGCTGGTGGAAACAAAATTGCAGTTATCAAAATCATTAAAGAAATTACTGGTTTAGGATTAGTTGAAGCTAAAGCTGTAGCTGACAACGGTGGAAATATTAAAGAAAATATTCCTGCTGAAGAAGCTGAAGCTATTAAGACTCAATTAACTGAAGCTGGTGCTGAAGTAGAATTAGTTTAATTCTAAATTAATAAAAGACCACAATTTATGTGGTTTTTTTCTGTGTTGACAATTGTTATCATTTTTTATATAATACACATACAGGTGATGAAAATGTTAAAAAGCAAACTAAAAGATAATAAAGGCTGGGGTTTAGCAGAAATGCTTGTTTTAAGTGGAATACTTTTATTAGCATTACTCTTTGCAGCATATATGATTTATAAATTATATAGTAGCTTTTAAATTAGCTTTGGACTTATAATTGGGGCTAATAATGTCAAAAATATCAAATTGTTTATTAATGCTTGAATATTTAGAAAATGGTAGAAAATACAATATAAAGGAACTAGCAGAAAAAATTGAAGTATCCGAAAGAATGGTTAGAAGTTACAAGGAAGAACTTGAAAAAGCAGGAATATTTATA
>FR903530.1:0-22107 GCA_000438075.1 Clostridium sp. CAG:609
CTTGAAGCCTCTATTCTTGAAGCCTCTATTCTAATAAAATTTTATCATATTAATTTTACCAATGCAATAGTTTACAGCAAAAAAAGTGACAAAAGTCACTTTCTATATTTCATCTGGTAAGCACTTAATTAACTCATCAACATTAACAGTAAATAGCCCTAATAATGTTCTAAGTAAACTTACATCTTCAACCTTTTCAACATAATTTTCATTATATTCAATAATTTCTTTAAAGATAACATAATTATTACTTGGTTCTTCATCTATTGTTAATACAACTGCTAGAAAATAATTATCATTTTCATAATTAACTTTTTCTAGTAATAAACAATTCACATCATTTTCTAATGTAATCACACTATCAACTGTCATATTATCTTCTTCCTCCTAAAGTACTTTCTTCATCTATTTCTTTCAAATTACTTTCTAATGTATTATTAAATAATTGTTGAAAACCAATATCATCTTCTTTATTCGGTTCTTCTACTGCTGGAGTTAATTCTTCAACTACTTCTTCATTTTTAACTTCAGGTTCTTTTGGTTTTTCTTCTTCTGAAGCACCTTTTACTTCTTCCTTAGTATTTTTCTTATTATGACGAATATCCTTAAACATATTCATAAATTTGTTAAGAACTGGATAAGCCCAAACTTCACCTTCAAAATTAGGATCATTTCTTTCCATTTCATTATACATTCCCTTTACAGTTCCAGCACTAACTAATTTATTATAAATACCTTGAGCTAACACACCTAATGTAACACTACCTGCTATAACAGAGGTTAATGCAAGTGGATTAGATCCTGCAAGTATCCAACAAATACCTTCAATTGAACCAAAGCATAAAATAGATTTAACATATGGAGCTACTACTGCTTTTCTTATCTTTTTAACTTTTAATTTTCCACTAGGAACTTGTGGTGCTGTATCTATTTTTTTAGGATTTTCTCTCTTTTCTGGAGCAACAGGTTCAGCTACCTTTGTTTCTTCTTGTTTTTCTTCTATTACTGGTGCTTTTACATCTAAACTAATATATGGTGTAAAATCATCTATCTTGTTATTAATACCTAAATTATTATCATATTTAAAATCCTTTGGTAAAGTAATTGTATTAATATCTTCTTCTAAAGTATAAGTTCCATCAATGTTACTAATCTTTGCATTTGGATTTAACTTCTTTAACTCAGCAACTAATTCAGCAACAGTTTCAATATTTTTACTTTCTTTTTCAGCTTCAACTACTGGTTTTTCTTCCACTTTTTCTTCAGAAACTTCTTCTTTCTTTTCATTTACATCATCTAAAGAAATTTCTTCAGGAATTAAATCATCAACACTAAAACCAGGTTCTTCATCCTTTTCTTGTGTATTATTTTTTACTTCTTCACTAATTAATTCAACATTACCATCTAATTTAGCAATAGCATCTCTAATTTCACTAATCTTTTTATCTAATTCTTCCTTAGATTCTTCTGCTTTCATTAATCCACAATTTTTTAATATTTCATTATATTTAGCTTCATCAAATAAAGCATCATTTCTAAATACCACTACTTTATCTCTTAAATCACGAATAGCATCACCTAATTTTTCTAATGCACCACTAGATATAGCTAAATTACGATATGAAACATCTAATTTATTAACACTTTTTAAAATACCATTAATAAATTCATTAATGTTTAAATTCTTTTTCATATCATTTAAAGATGCTTCAAATTTAACTTTTTGTTCATCTCTTGCCTTAATTGCTAAATCCCTAGCTTGTAATCTCTTTTCATATAAAGCATTAGCTTCAGCATACATAATAGATTTATCTAACATAGATAAACTACTATCACTCTTTATAGCAGTTCTTTTCTTATTAGCATCTTGTAATAAAGCTTCATTATCACTTAAAACTTCTTCACAATTCTTTAATACTTGTTCATTAGTTAATGCTTCACCTGCTATATTAAATTGTTCCCTTACTTCATTTAAATACTTAGTAAATTCTTCATTACCACTATTTCTTAAAAATAAAGGATCATTATCAATTATTTCCCTAATATCACTTAAACTATTAAAGGCTTCTTTTGTAAAACCACTAACATCAATACCTTGATTCATCTTCTTATTTAAATCATCTAATTCATCTAAAGAAGATTCTAAAGTATTATTTTCACGTGCTTTAGAATAGTGTTCAGAATAATCTGGATTAGGTACTAAACCATTTTCTAAACCCTTAATTAAATCAAGATAAAAACTTTTTAATTCATCATTCGTCATAATTCATATTTCCCTTCTATAATAAGATTAACACAAATATTACAAAATTTCAACTCAAAAAAAGGAAATTACACTTTTTTATGTAATTTCTTATTCATTTTCTTCTGCAACATTAATTACAGTTTTGCCATTGTAGTTACCACATTTAGTACAAGCTCTATGAGGTCTTAATGTAGCACCACATTTAGAACACTTTGTTAAAGCTCCAACTTCTTTTTTCAAATGAGTTCTACGCATTCTTTTTTTAGTTTTACTAGTTCTTCTGAAAGGAACTGCCATGTCTATTCACCACCTTTAAAAAATTCATCTAATTTTTGAAATCTTGGATCTATCTTATCCTTATTTTCATCTTCGTTTAATTGCCAACCATCACCATGTAGTGATACCCCAGTTGACTTCGTAATCCGAATAGGAACTTCCAATACAATATTTTCCCATAAAAATTCAATTATATCAAGTATATTTTTACTTTTTTCTAAATATTTTGCATCATTTTCATCAATTTCTGCTAAATTTTCCAAAATTTTAATCGAAAATGGGTATTTTATAGGTTCATTTGTAATTGCATCAATAAGTAACATTTCTCCACTTACATCTAAATCTATTACAACTTCATCTATTACATTATACTTAATACTTCCAACTACTTTAACTTTACTTAAATCTTTAATTGATGTACCTTTATAAAAATCCTCAGGTATAATGATATCTTCATCAAATACTTTTGGAAGCAAATTCAAATTAATCTTCATTATTCATCACCCTTACTACTAAATCATAATTGTTACTAAATTCTTTAACAACTTCTTTTTTAAGTACATCTATTATAACATATTTTTCTATATTTTCACTATTTTTTAACTTCATGTAGTAAAGATTTTTATCCATCTTTTTAGAATAAGTAATAACTTCATCATTTAACTTATATTCAAATGTATCAATTACTTTATTACCAACTGAATTATATTCTTTTAAGACATAATCATCATTCTTATCTTTTGTTAAAAACAAGAACCCACTTATTGTGGTATCAACAAATGTAACCTCATCATAATCTATAATATTTTTTAATACATCAGTCATTATACCAGTCTTCATATTATAACTATATAAGTATTCTCCACTTTCAAAATACATATAATCTCCGGCATTATTTAAAAGCTTAACTGTTGAATCAATACCAATTGGTACCACTAACTTCTTTTCATGTGACTCTACATTATAAGCATAAACTCCATCACTTACAACATAATATATTACATTACCATTAATAAGTATCTTACTATCAACCTTTTTACTTTCTATTTCCCTATCATCTTCTTCATTATATAATTTATAATACATATTATTTGGTCCAACTTTAACAAAAAATTTATCTGTTACTCTAACTGTATAATCTCTACTATAAAAACTATCTAGTTCATAAAAATAAAACTCATCTTCTTTAGAATCATATCTTATTTCATTTATAGCATCACTATATATAACTAACTTATTATTTCTTAATGTATAATCTTTTATATTATAAAATGTTCTTAAATTTAAATATGTTTCATCTTTACCCATTATTCCATATAATTTATATATATTATCTTGATCTTTACTAAAACCATAATATTGATATTTACTCGGATAAGTATCATTATTCTTTAAATCTTCCGCCGGTGTATTCATTCTTTTTATATAGCTACTTAACTTAGCAATACCAATTACTACAAAAATCATAATGATAATTGATATACCTGTAATTATTATTTTTTTTCTTTTTTCTGGTAACATTATAGCACTCTCCTAAACATTTTTTCTAACTCATAGTTGCTAAATTTCATAATTGATGGTCTTCCATGACAACAGTTATAAGGATTATCACATTTAACTAAATCATTAAGCAATTTTTCCATTTGTTCTAAACTTAAGTGTTCATTTGCTTTAACACTCATCTTGCAACTTACCATTTTTGCTAAACTATCTAAGAATCTATCTTTATTAAAATTCTTATTTTCTAAAACTAAATCCACTATATATTTAATATTATCTTGTTCATAATTTTCCCTAAGCCATGTCGGATGACTCTTTATACAAATCGTATTTATACCAAAATCCTCTATTTTGAAACCTAAGTCTGTTAAAACACTTTTTCTTTCTTGAAACAAAGTATAATCACTAGTTGAAAGTTCAATACTTAAAGGTACCAACATATCTGTATATGTTACTTCTTCATCTTGATATCTTTTTGTAATCATTTCATAATTTACTCTTTCATGTGCAGCATGTTGATCAACTATATACATTCCATCTTCATTTTCACAAATAATATATGTACCATGTACTTGACCAACTGGATATAACTTTAGACTTTTAAACTCTTCATTTTTAATTACTTCGTTAGTACCAAAATCAAGTGATGTTTGAACAATTTCCTCTTCCCAAGGTATTTCGAGTGTTTCATTACTTGTATCAATTTTCTCATACACACTTGGTTCAATAAAATTATTCTTTATATCATTATCTTCTTCATTTACTAAAGCTGATGCAACAAGCAAGTTTTTATATAAAACACCTTTTATATTTTTATAAATTAAATCATATAACTCATCCATCTTACTTAATTTAATATCTTGTTTAGTTGGATGAATATTTACATCAACAAGTGTTGGATCTGTTTCAATATTAATAACCACTATTGGATAAAAACCTTCATGTTTATATGTATTATACGCATCATTTATAGCCCTATTTATATCAATATTTTTAACAATTCTTCCATTAACAAATGTATTAAAATGATTTCTATTCTTTTTTAATATACTGGGTTTTGAAACATAACCACTTACCTCATAATCATCATTCATTGCTTTTAATTCAAGCATATTACTTGATACATTAAGTCCATATATTTCATGAATTGTTTTAAGCAAATTGTTACTTCCACTAGTTTTTACTAAAACTTTATCATTATTACTTAAAGTAAATGCAATGTCAGGTTTAGATAATGCAAGTTTTTCAATATAAGCAAGACAATTATTAAGTTCAGTTCCCTCAGTCTTTAAATACTTTAATCTAGCAGGTGTATTATAAAATATATTAGTAACTTCAATTTTAGTGCCTACTCTTAATGGTGCATCACTTACTTCAAGTACTTTACCACCCTTTATATGGACTAGTGTTCCAACAACACCATTTGATGTTTCCATATTCACTTCAGATACACTAGCTATACTTGCTAATGCTTCACCTCTAAATCCAAGTGTTTCAATAAAAAACAAATCATCATCTTTATATATCTTACTAGTGGCATGTCTACAAAAAGCAAGAGATGCATCTTCTCTATCCATACCACTTCCATCATCAATTACTTCAATTTTTTTAAGTCCTCCGCCATCAAGTAAAACCTTAATATTGGTAGCACCTGCATCAATTGAGTTTTCAACTAACTCTTTTAATACTGATGAACATTTTTCAACAACTTCACCAGCTGCTATTTTATTAGCAAGAAGTTCATTCATTACCCTAATCTTACTCATTATTAGCACCTACTATACTTGGCCTTATTTCATAATCACTAGTTATACTAACTAAACTTGTTTTAGAAAATTTAATAAAACCTAATCCTTTAATAACTAAATCAGAATTCTTAGGAATTAAAACATCACATGTAATATTGTTTTTTTCTCTTCTTCTATTTATTATAACTTCATCTGGTAAATATAATGTTATATTACTATCTTCACTTACATTTAATTTAATATTATTAAATTCTAAATAATGTTTACTTGGTAACTGATAAGTCTTAGGTTTAATTATATTCTTAGAAACAACATCTCTTTTTGTGTTACTCATAAAACCTGGTGCATCATAAATAATTACCCCATCAACATTTAACTTAATAAAATCTTGTGTTGTATTTTCCCTGTTACTTACAGTTATATCACTACCAATCATTTTATTTATCAAACTACTTTTACCGGCATTTGTGTATCCCGCAAGTAATACTTTTTTTTCTTTTAAACAAATAGATTCAATATTACTAATATTTTTAGTAAACTTTGTACTTGTTAATATTATATCTTCACGTATTTCATAAATATCTTTGATATTCTTAATAAGTCTATCTTTAATAATATTTTTTGGTATTATATCTTCTTTAGTTATAACTAAAGTTTTATTTGCCTTTATTTTTTTATATAAATCCATTGCTTCAGAATCAATATTTAAAAAATCTACTAAAAATAAAACATAAACATTTAGACTATTTATTTTTTTTATTAATTTATCATTATCAATATTTATACCATTATTAATCAAAGTATTATAATTTTTTAATTTAAAACATCTTTGACATAGTTCATTTTTTATATCTGGTGTATACCCAAGGGCATTTTTATCTTCGCTTTGAAGTATTATTCCACAACCTTTACATTTAATCATAATATACCCCACTTACTAAAATATTTTGTTTAGCTAACTTTTTTAAAATAAATTTTTCCATAAAACGATTTATTCGAGTTGGAAACATTTCATATTTAGCTACCCGATTAACTAAAATACTTGTAAGACCCATTCTATTAGCACCAAGAATATCTGTTAATAATTGATCCCCAATACAAGCAACTTCATCTATTTTAAAATGATATAATTCTAATATCTTCTTATATTTTCCTTTTAAAGGTTTTTTACTACTAAAAGCTACATCAACATTTAATATTTCTTTAAAAGGTCTTAATCTATTTTTACCACTATTAGAAATAATTATTACCTTGAAATCTTGTTCAAGACGATGAAATAGTTCTTTAACATTTTGATCTGGTTCATTAATTTTATATGGTGCAATAGTATTATCCAAGTCAAAAAGAAGGCACTTGATACCATTTTTCTTTAACTTTTTATAGTTAATCGTATAAATACTTTGTTGATATACATCAGGAATAAATAAATCTAACATTTAAAGACCTCCGTTCTTTATAAATTATATCATAACTTTTAATAAAATTTAATATTTTTTAATTTATTTTATGTACTAGTTCAAATTCTTCACAAACTACTAAATAATTCAATGTAATTTTTTTATTGTAAGAAGCTAGACATTCATTAAAAAATCTTTCATGAACCTCACTCCAATAAGATAAAGATTTATCACCTTCGCCTTCTTTATAAGCATGTTCAGAAGATACTTCACCAAATTTTTTTAAATATACTTTTGTTGTTTTGGTTATACACTTTGCTTCATTTTTACTATTTAAAATAATGTTGTACTCACCTTCTTTAGGTAATTTTTCATTATTATACAACATATATAATGACGATGTTGCAGTTTTTTCACCTAACATTACTAATTCTAAAAGTAAATCTGAATTATCTCCAAAAGCCCAGATAGAATAATTATCATTATCTATATTATTTTTATTTTTAAAATCATTCCATAATTTTTAAACATCCATAAAATCTCCTTAAAATTAAAACCTCGCTTTAACGAGGTTTAATACAATCTGGTGTCCATGACAAGAATCGAACTTGCGACCTAATGCGTCGGAGGCATTTGCTCTATCCAACTGAGCTACATGGACCTACCAGAATTTTAACATTAATTTTTAGAAATATCAATAGTTATTTCTTTATCATCAATCATGAATTTTTCTCCATTAGCAGAACCATTTTCAATAGTCTTTGCTAAAGTTTCATGCATGATATAATCTTTAAAATCATCTATTGCTAATTTTATATCTTCATCAGCTGAATAAGTAATATTTATTCTATCAGTTAATTCATAGTTATTGTTCTTTCTCATTGTTTGAACTTTTGAAATTATTTCACGAGCAATACCTTCATTAATTAAATCCTTTGTAAGGGTTGTATTCAAAATAACGAAATTATTGTTATCCATTCCAACATCAAATCCATCTTTGGCATCAATTCTTATATCAACCATATCACTATAAATATCATAGTCTTGACCTGCTATATTCATTTTTATAGATTCATTGTTTTGAAGTTTCTTTATATCAGATAAAGATAAATCAAGTAATTTAGTTTGGAATTCTTTTAAGTTTGCTCCGAAAACTTTACCAACATTTCTAAAATTAGGTTTAACAGTAAAGTTCATATATAGTGATGTATCAGTTACAAAAGAAACTTTTTTAACATTTAATTCTTCTTTGATGAGTTCAGTAAGTTCACCGATAATCATACTGTTTTTTCCATCGATTAGAATTTCACTTAGCGGTTGACGAACTCTAAGTTTATGTTCTTCACGAGTATTTCTTCCGATACTGATAAGTTCACGAACTAAATCCATCTTTTCTTCAAGTAATTCTTCGACTTTTGTCTCATCATACTTAGGAAAATCTGCTAGATGAACTGATTCTTCTAAAGTTAAATTAGTATAAATTTCTTCAGATAAATATGGTGATATTGGTGCAAGGATTTTAGAAAGTCCTACTAAAACTTCATAAGTTGTTATGTATACAGCCTTTTTAGAATCATCCATTGCATTACCCCAGAATCTTGCTCTATTTCTTCTTATGTACCAATTTGATAAATCATCTGAAACAAATAAAGTTAATGCTTTTACTACTTTATTTAAATCATATTCATTATAAGCATCAGTTACATATTTTAATAGTTTATTGTATTTACTTATTAACCAGCGATCGATGTCTTCTCTTTTTTCTAATGGAATGTTACATTCATTTATATCAATATTATCAATATTGGCATACATTGTAAAGAAATTATATGTATTTTTAAGTGGGTTAAAAAATTTAGAATGAACTTCTTTTAAACCATTGATATCAAATTTTAAAGGTACCCAGACTGGTGAAACATATGGAAGATAGAATCTAACTGTGTCTGCACCATATTCTTTCATTGTTGTAAATGGTTCGACGATATTACCCATTGTTTTACTCATCTTTTTACCATTTGCATCTAATAATAAATCATTTACTAAAACATTTTTAAATGGACTTACACCTTTTACAAATGTTGAAATTACTAAAAGTGTATAGAACCATCCACGAGTTTGATCAATACCTTCACAAATAAAGTCCGCTGGAAATTGAGTTTCAAATAAATCATTATTTTCAAAAGGATAATGAAATTGTGCAAATGGCATAGAACCTGAGTCAAACCAACAATCTATTACATCCTTACATCTAGTCATGGATTTACCACATTCAGGGCATAAAAGATGAACATCATCTATGTATGGTCTATGTAATTCGATAGATTCATCAATATCTTCAATAGCTTTTTCTACTAATTCTTTACGTGAACCAATCATTTCAGTATGACCACATGAACAAATCCAGTATGGAAGTGGTGTTCCCCAGTATCTTGAACGAGATATTGCCCAGTCATTTAAATTTTCTAACCAGTTACCAAAACGTTTTTCACCAACATATGATGGATACCAATTAACAGTTTTGTTATTAGCTACAATTTTATCTTTTATTTTAGTTACTTCAAGATAATAACTTGGTTTAGAATAATAAATTAAAGGTGTGTGACATCTCCAACAATGAGGATAGTTGTGAACTATTCTTTGTTTTTTAAATAATTTATCGTTTTCTTTTAAGTATTTGATTACTTCGACATCTGCATCAAAAACAAGCATTCCCTTCCATGGTCCTTCAGTGTATTTTCCATCTTCACCTACTGGATTTAAGTAAGGTAAGTTGTATTTTCTTCCAACATTTGCATCATCTGCACCAAATGCTGGAGCTAAATGAACTACACCAGTACCATCTTCAGCAGTAACATATGAATCACAACATACAAAGAAACCTTTTTTATTAACAGAAAGTTCAGGTATTAGTTGTTCGTATTCTGTGTATTCTAAAGAGCTACCTTTGAATGTGTCTAGGATTTCTACATCATCACCTAAAACTTTTGAAATTAGAGATGTTGCTAAAATAAACTTTGTTCCTTTACTTAAAACTAGTGAATAATCATAATCTGGGTTTACACATAAACCAACATTAGCTATTAATGTCCATGGTGTTGTTGTCCAAACTAGGAAATATGCATCACTATCCTTTTTCTTCATTGGTACTATTACCGTATCAACACTTGTTTCTTCATAGCCTTGAGCAACTTCGTGTGATGCAAGACCTGTTCCACATCTTGGGCAATAAGGAAGAATTTTTACTCCTTCATAAAATAATCCTTCTTCATAGAATTTTTTTAAAATCCACCATTCTGTTTCAATATAGTTATTATCATATGTAACATATGGATGTTTAATATCTATAAATTGACCCATTTTTTCAGTTAAATCTGTGAATGTATCTTCATTTTTCCAAACACTTTCTTTGCATTTTTGGTTGAATTCTTTGATACCATATTTTTCAATGTCTTTTTTACCTGAAAAACCTAGCTCTTTTTCAACTTGTAATTCAACTGGTAGACCATGAGTATCCCAGCCAACTTTACGAAGAACTTTATATCCTTGCATTGTTTTATATTTACAAATTGCATCTTTTAAGAATTTTGCAACCATGTGATGTAGTCCAGGATGTCCATTTGCAGTCGCAGGTCCATCATAGAATACAAAGTATGGAGCATCTTTTCTGTTTTCGATACATTTTGTAAGTATGTCTTCGCTTTTCCACTTTTCTAAGATTTTTGCTTCAGTTATATCAACTGATTCTTTGCTTAAACTTTTAAATTTTTCCATTACTTTTCCCTCCAAAATAAAAAAGGACAATACCAAGGAGTCAATGTATGACGGTACCATCCTTTTATTAACTTAATTATCTTAACGCGATTAACGCAGCAACCTACTATTACTTCAATTGCTAAACTCCTGGGTGATATATTTATTTTTACCATTGTTTTTCTTGCACCATATTGAAAAACTCTCTATTATGTTTATAATAAATACTTGTCCCACTCATCGTTTTTCAAGTGACTTCATTATAATACAAATAAAGTATAGAAGTCAAGCATATTTTAATTTTTTTGAGTTTGTTCTAAATACCTTTCATAAGCAACATTCCACAATTTATATTCTTTATCATTTCTATGATCTTCTAAAATACCTAAATTGTTTAAATAACTACCAAGAAAACTTGATGCTTTGCGTGCTCCATAAAAATTTAGATGTTCTCCATTATCTTTCGTATCAACTTTCCAATTAATTCCTAAGTCAAACTTATTTAAATTGATGTATTCAAAATCAAGCTTTTTGCTTAAGTCTTGAAATAGTTTGTCCTTTTGATAGTTCCATGCATTCTGAGATGGAAAACCTACAACGATTAATTTTGTGTTATATTCGCGGGTTAATTCGATAAACTTTTCTAAATATTCTAGGTTTTCTGGTATCATGTTGTAAGTCTTTTCATTTTTTTCCATGTACATCTTTGACTTACTAGGTTTGATTGTCTTATTTAAACGATATCCTTTTTGTATACTTAAAAGTCCGATGTTATCAAATAAAATGTTTTTCCAATTGTTGTGGTAGTTCAAAAGTGGCATAATTTTTTTAATTGTTCTTTCAAATTTAACATATGATTTTCTCTTTCGAGAATTTCGAAAAAATAAGTTTCCACCGAGTATAGCTACCTTAGGATGTTGACTTTCTAATGCAACCTTGTAATATGCGTACGCATCGGGCAATATAAAGGCGGGTTCTGCACAGTCAAATGTGGTAAATCCATATTCGTTATAAATTTCCATTGGAATAATTGATGAATAAACAAGACTATCACCTAAAATTACTACATCAATTGAGTCCTTTTTTTCACCGAGGATTTCATATTGAGCAGTTTTAAATAAACCAAAGTCCTTCATGTTATCTTTTGGAAGTAATATGTAAGAAAAACCATAGTAAAGAAATATAAATAAGGATATAAATATAATACTTTTAAATAAATTCTTCATAGGTCCTCCTTAAAAATCTGCATACATTGGATCAACAGGTTCGTATCCAGGTCCAAATGCACCAAATATGATTATTCCAAATATTAAACTATAATAGATTAACCACCTTATAAATATATTTTTTGATGATATTTTTTCGCGAACGTCGATATTTTTTTCTTTCATGATGCTAATTATTAAAACTATTAATAATGCAAGAAGTAATACTACAACATCAGGAATATCTAAACCAAGTGAACTAAGTTCAGATGAATTAAAACCAAAACTTGTAAATATTTTCTTAATCATGAATATTGCATCGCTAACGGTATTACTTCTAAAAATTAGTTCGCCGATTACTACGAAGAAGGATGTTTTTAATATTTGTAATATTTTTAACACCTTACTTTTTGTAATGTTTAATTTTACATATAATTTATTGAATGATTGTCTAGTTATGTTTCCGATTGATATGAATAAAAAGTGGTATAATCCAAATAAGATGAATGTCCACCCTGCTCCATGCCATAACCCATTAAGAAGCCAAACAACTAATAATGCAATGGTACCACTAAGTAATGGACCATAATGATTTCCTAATTTTTTTCTTAAATTTAAGGTTATTTTCTTCATTGGTTTGGATAATGAAATTGGGTAATATATATAATCTTTAAACCACGTACCTAAACTAATGTGCCATCTTGTCCAAAATTCGGAAATATTTTTAGAAAAGAATGGTTGCTTAAAGTTTTCTGGTATTGAAAAACCAAATATATTACCAGTTCCAACTACAACATCCATCGCTCCGGAGAAATCCATATATAGCATAATGGTATAACTAACTGCAGCGATAAATATTGTGGTTCCATTATAAAGTGATGGAGCATTAAATACTGTTTTAACTAAAATATTTAATCTATCTGCAATAACTATTTTTTTAAACAAGCCCCATAAAATTCTCTGAAGGCCGTAACATAAATTGTAATATGTTATTTTGTTACATTCATAAATTTTATCTGCGGTATCACTATATCTACATATTGGGCCTTCCATTATACAAGGAAAAAATGAACCAAATAATGATAACCTTATAAAATTATGATCAGCGGAAATTTTTCCACTATAAACATCAAATAAATATGAGAGCATTTGTAAAGTATAAAATGATATACCTATCGGTGATATTAATTTTAAAATATTGAAACTAAAATCAATTTTAAATAAACTAAGAAGTGCATTTGTGTTGATGGTAAAAAACTTTAGATATTTGAAAACAAATAAGAATAAAATGTTTATTAATAAGCATAGTAATAAAACAAATCTTTTCTTACTTTTAAATTTATTTTTAATAACTTTTTTATCATCATCTGATGCATCTTTTAATTTCTCTTTTTTTCTGGCATCTAAATTATCCATAAATATCGCACTAAAATACACCGAAATAATAGAAATTAGTAAGAAGACAATTAACCATTTGCTCATTATGAAAAACATAAATAAGCTTGATAATAAAAGGTATATTGGTCTTACCTTTTTAGGTACTAAATTATAAAATATAATAATCACTAGAAAGATGATATTATAATATCTATTTAAAACATCATTCATAATACTTTAACAAAAACTCCTTTAAATAAATTTTGCATTGCCTCACGACAATGCGTTTCTGCTTCGCAGGAATCTCTTCCTCCACAGACCAGATTCGGATCCTGCCGACCCTACTTATTATTAATATTTTTCTTTTTGAATTTCCATTTTTAATTTATTAATTTCATCAATGGATAATCCCAAGACAGATGAAATGGAACCTATATCCATATTTTTTTGAACATATTCTTTTATTGTTTCTGCATTGTAGTATAATACTCATCAAAAATATTTCTACTCTTCCATTTCATACAAAACTTTCATAATTACAAATTCATTTCTTTTTTAATATCTTCGATTTCTTCGATAGATAATCCAGAAACTCTTGCAATAAAACTAATATCTGCATTTTCTTTAATCATGTTTACTACAATAGATTTTTTTTCTTCATTTCTACCAGTCTCTTCACCAAGTTCATAACTTGATGCATCTTTAAGAGCTTCTGCATCATAGTACAACATTGAGTCAAAATCACTTGTTAAAGATTTTGCTTCGTCAACCATTTTTTCCATCAAATCATCTCCATCATATACATTTCTTAAAACTTGTTCATCGTTACAGACAAGCAAGTACAATAATTTTTCTAAGGATTCCTTTTCCTTAACACTAGTATAACTTGTCTTAATAATTTTTGCAAGATTTACATCAACAATTTCTAAAAATGGATGGATTTCTTGATGAGTTTTTGTATCAACCAAGCGACTTATAACCACAAAACGATCATCTTTAGTTATGTCAAAAGCATTCAAATTTATTTGATAAACTTTTTTAAGCTTAACTTTATAGTCCTTGTCAGTACGAGTTTGTTTTAAAATCAAGTGACAAATGTAAGAATTATTCTTATTTTGAAGCAACCTTGAATTATAACAATTAACTTCAACATTAACAAGGGCTTCATCACTTTCTAAAACTAAATCAGCTTGACTATTTATAACATTTTTATTTATACCGATATCAGGATGAATGACTTTGAAACTTACAGAATCCTCAGGCATATTCAAAACAGTACAAATAATTTTAGCTAAATACTTTTGACCATTCTCAGATGAAAATAGTTTTTTCACTATAACATCACTCATGAAAAGTTCTCTTGTTTTTACAAAGTTCAAGACTAATTCCTCCTTTCAATGAGCCTATTATACACATGATTTTTCTAGATGCAAGCGTTTCGACACCATACGACAAAAGTTTTATGTTTTTTAGTATTTTATTACAAATAATCAATGAATTTTTTACTTGCAAAAGTAAGAGAAATAGATTTATTCATTGCCAAATATACATTTATATTAGGTATTGTTTTATTGATTTCTAACTCTTTTAAATTTTTAAAATTTCTATTTGCTAAATCAATAATAACAAAACCAACACCTAAACCAATATTTGCAAATTCACTAATTAACTCTTGACTTACTACTTCCATTCTAGGTATTAATTTAACATGTTCTTGTAAAGCAATATAATCAAGTAATTTTCTGCTGTTAGATTCTCCGTTTTGCAGTATCAAAGGTAATTTATTTAAATCACTAAAAGTTTTAACATTATCAGTATAATAATCTGGGTTATAAACAAAACCTTGTTTAAGTTCTTTTATTTTTTCTAAATAAAGATTATTTTCTTTAACATTGCTTTCATTAAAAATAACAAAATCTAACTTACCTAATTTTAAATCATTTATTAAATTACTTGTTAAACCATTTACTATATTAATATTTATATTCGGATAATCTTTATGAAAATTTTCTAAGGTATCCATTAATATTAATTTTGTTAATGTTGTAGAACACCCCACTTTTATTTCGCCTTTAGATAAATCTTTAAAAGATGTAAATTCATTTTCAGCATTACCAATAAGTTCTAAAGCACCTTTTACATATTCATAAAACATTTTTCCTTCTTCGGTTAATTCCATTCCTTTATTACTTCGTAAAAATAATGTTCCTCCAAGTTGGTCTTCAAGTTTTTTTATTGATTGTGATATTGCGGGCTGGGAAATATGTAACTCTTCGCTTGCTCTAGTCATATGTTTATTTTTAGCAACAACATAAAAGACTTTATATAATTCTAAATCGACATTCATCATAAGCACCTCTTATGGGTATTATAACATAAATATATTATACTTATCAAGAAATTAGTAATATAATGTAAATAACGAAAGGAAGATATTTATGAAATATGAAATAATTAAGATTAAAAAGGAAGAATTAAACTACATTGATAATATTGCAAAACTAAGTAGCACAAGAAAATTATCAGAAAAAGAGAAACTTAAAGTATATCAAATACTAGAAAGTTACAAAGAAAAACTAAAAGTTTTATTTGAAAAATATTATCTTAAACTAATCAAGGATGAAAATAAAGATTATGACATTGATGAAGTAATAATTAAATTTAATATTGATAAAAGTTATTTATCATCCATTAAAGATGCAGAAAAACGTAAAAGTCTTATGATATATTTAGATATAAATCCATATGAATACACTTATTATCTAACGTATGCAAAATTAAGATATTACAAAAACAACTATAACAAAATTAATATTAACTACATTTTAAATAATCAATCATTATCCGAAAAACCTATATATATATTCATGTACAAATATTATTATGATGAAGATACTATTATTAATGAATATCATTATGCAATATATTTTGACCCACTTAAAAATGAAAAATATACGATTTTAGAATCAGAAATGGAAGATTTTGAAAAGAACAAAATTATAATTTATCCAGAAAAGTATATTAGTACAAATGAAATATTAAAAGTACTTAACGAAGAATTATTAAATAAAGGAAACGAAACTATCAATGACTGCATTACAAAAACAAAATTAAGAATCAAAAACTTAAGTTATAAAAAGTCACCAGAATACAAAGAAAAAATTTTACTAAAAAAAATAAATGAATTATACCAAAGAGTAAAAGGTACCATAGTAAATGAAGAAACATTATTTCAAGGCAACTTCTTAAAAATTAAACAAGAAACATACAAACTTCCAAATAACTCAGTTGTAAAAAAAGAAAAAGTAGTTAAAAATAATGGTAAAGATTCAGTAATAGTTATTGCTATAACAAAAGATTTTAAATACATAATCACAATTCAAAATAGAATAAATAATAAATTAATTGCTGAATTTCCATCCGGTTATATCGAAGATAATGAAAACCCACTTGATGCTGCCAAAAGAGAATTACAAGAAGAAACATCATACAAAACAGATTCTCTAATTTTATTAGATGAAGCATATACTTCACCAGGTATAGACAACTCAAAAACATATATAGCGCTTGCCAACAACTGTATTAAAACAGATGAATTATACATAGGTGGAACAGAACTTGTAGATTATGAACTATTTACAGAAAAAGAATTAAAATTCCTAATATATAAAAATATAATGAATGGTGCTATGAATAAACTCGCATATTATAACTTAATTACCAACACCATAAATCGTAATACATTTATAATGGGTGAAGATGAACACATTTATAAAAGATTAAGAAAGAAGAAAAATCCATTCAACAATTAAAAAAAAAAATCAGGAACAAAACCTGATTTAAAATTTCAATTGGTAGCGAGAGGGAGATTCGAACTCTCGACCTGCCGGGTATGAACCGGATGCTCTAGCCAGCTGAGCTATCTCGCCATGACTACTAAATCATACCAAAAAAAAAGCCATTTTGCAAGACTTTTTTGATATTTTTCATAAAAACTGGCAAAAAGCACCTGACTAATACATAAATTATCCTAGTATGCTAGATGACAAAATCTTTTAAATTATCATCTATAACATTAATTAACTTACTTATATGATATCCATCTACAAATATATGACTTACTGTTATATTAAATGGTACCAAATACTTATCTTTATCTAAAAAATATTTTCCAAAACAAATTCTTGGTACAACTTGAGAATGAACATCATCTGGAATCGGATGAGTAACTCCAGTAAAACTAATCCAAGGTAAACTAGTAATATAATACTCATTCCATGCATCAGTTAAGTTATAAGAATCCTTTGTTAACACTTCTTCATTTTTAGCTTGATCTATTTTTTCACGGGCAAGCTTATAAAAATTTTTATAATCATCTACATAACAAAATCTAACATTTTCAAAAGTATCATTCTTAGTTAACACAGTTATACCCGGATTACATACATCATACATAACTGCTTCATTATTTAAAAATCTCATTTTCATCTCATCAACACTATTCAAAGATTTAACAAGAACAAACAAAAAATTAATAAAAAATGAAGTATGTGTTTCTTTTGAAAACTTAACCAAATCAGTTACATCAATATTTAAATTAACCCCATAAGTGGAATCTCTAAAAGACTTAAACCAATCATAAGTCTTTTTTCTATTCAAATTTTCTACATCTATTTTTTTCATATTGCCTCCTAATATTGAAATAATTGTACCCAATAATATGTGCCATAAAATTTAATTACACCAACACCAATTCTAGTAAAAGAAGAAGAAATCATGTTTTCATAATGACCTTGAGAACCCTTCCAAGCGTATGAAACTTCTTTAGCATTACGTTGCCTACTTGCTATATTTTCACCTACACCATAAATATCTTGACCAAAATCACGCATTATGTAATAACACATATTCCCATCAGGTCTTTCATGAGAAAATTTATCTGAATAAGCCATTTCAATAGCTCTGACCATTGCTGCTTTAGTTAAAGTTTCATCAAGTTTTAAAGCATCAACTCCTGCTTCAGCTCTAAATTCATTGGTATATTTTACTACATCAACTACTTCATTTTTATATATACTCATGTTTTCAATAGCTTCACTTAACATATCCGAAGTCTTTGCATTAAAATTCTTTCCATCAACTTCATAATGAGTATATTCATCAACTACTTTTTTAGATCCATCACTATATAAATTATAAGTTTTAACATGCCAAGAAATTAACTTAGTGCCATATTTTAAATTTTTTTCTTCTTTTTCAGATTCAGTATCTGTTTTAACAAAATAAACCTTACTATTAGTATTTTTAGAATTATTATTGTTATTATTACTTACCTTTTTATTCACTATTTCTAAATTAGTTTGTTCTTCAACTTCATTACCACTACTATCTTTAGCAATAATTACAATATTATATGTACCAATTTTTTTCATAAACTTTATCTTCTTTATATGATAAAATGCATTTATCGCCACTATTATCAGTACAACTATCAACAAAATCATTTATTTCGTATTTATCTCCAACAACAATACTAACACTTTTTAATTTTAAATCTGGTTTTGTTGTATCTACTACATTTAAAGTTGTCTCATATTTTGTTCCTTCAACATCTATAACTACCCTATATTTACCAACTGCATTATAATTATCATTAAAATCTACATTTTCATCACCAAGATAATACAAAATTTTTACATTCTCCTTCATATCTCCATCAAAAAAATCTTTAGCACTTAGAACTTCACTCATAACTTCTACATTTACATCTTTTTTTACAACTACTTTTACTTGTTTATCATTATTTGTATTATCCTTTTTATTAAAAATATATAGTCCAATCAAGCAACCAATAATTAATACTAAAACCCCAATAATTATATACTTCTTTTTTTTCTTCATTTTTACCTCCACCTAAATTATAAAACATTTAAAGATAAAAAGCTATAAGAATTTATACTCTTATAGCAATACCTCTTTTTTTCAAAACATATTTTCTTAACCAATCAACTGGAAATACCGACAGAGCTAAAACAAGTACTAAAATAAGTTCATTTAATTCTAACCCATAAGTCCTAAATATATCTCCTCCATTATAAATAATAAACATCTGAGCAACAAAGATAAAACCAAACACTAATATAAATGGTTTATTTTTACCCAACTTAGCAAAAGTATTAATTCTTACTGTTCTTGCATTAAAAGCATTAAAAATACCCATGAATATAAACATTGCAAAATATGCTGTCATTAAATATTTATCATTATCACCAACTCTAATCAAAGATTTAAATATCGGAGCCTTTAAAAACACAATACATAACAAAGCACAATATAACCCAGTCCAAATAATTTCACTATACATATACTTATTCATAATTGGATTATCTTTTCTCTTCGGTGGTTCATTCATATACTCAAGTAATGGTGGTTCATATGAAAAAGCTATTCCTGCAAAAGTATCCATAATCATATTAAGCCAAAGCATTTGCACAATAGTAATCGGTGTTGTAACTCCAATAAATGAACCAACTATAGATAAAACTAAAGCACACATATTAACTGTTAACTGATAAATAATAAATTTTCTAATACTTTTAAAAATAGTTCTTCCATACAAAACAGCTTTACTAATTGATAAAATATTATTATCAAGTATTACTATGTCTGCAGCTTCTTTTGCAACATCAGTTCCACTTCCAACCGCAAAACCAACATTAGCTTTTTTTAAAGCTGGGGCATCATTTACTCCATCTCCAGTCATACCAACAACTAAATCCATTGATTCTAAAATATTAACCATTCTACTTTTGTCACTTGGAAGAGCCCTAGCAATAACAGCAATATTTTTATATTTTTTCTTTATTTCTTCATCACTTAATTTGGCAAGTTCTTCACTACTTAAAACAAGATAATTATCTATATCAATAAGACCAACCTCACGTGCAATAGCTTCTGCTGTATCTTTTGCATCCCCCGTAACCATTATTGGTTTTATTCCAGCTCCTTTAATTAAACGAACACCTTCTTTTGCTTCACTTCTAAGTTCATCTTTAATATTAACAAAACCAATAAAACATAATTCATCCATACTCTTGCCATATGCAAATACAATTACTCTACCAGCTGCCTTAGTAAATGAAGAAATTTTCTTTTTTATTCCAACTTGATTTATAAAACTTTTTTTACTTCCATCACTAGCTAAATAACTTTTACACTTATGAATAATTACTTCACTAGCACCTTTTATAAAAATATTTCCATCACTTAAAGTAATACTACTATACTTTTTACTACTATCAAACAATTCTTTAGAAACAATATTCTTTTTGCCCCCCCTACCAATAAACTCCATTAAAGCTCTATCCGTGGAATTTCCACCAACTAAACAATCACCACTAAATTCACTTTGATTATTTAAAGCTAAACTAGTATAATAAATATCATAATTATTTAAAGCCTTTAACTCACTACTACTTTTATAAATCTTTAACTCCGGAGTAACAAAGCACACAACCTTCAAAGCACCCTTAGTTAATGTTCCCGTTTTATCAGTAAGTAACACATTTAAACTACCCGCAGTTTCAATACCTACAAGTTTTCTAACCAACACATTATCTTTTAACATCCTTTTCATATTACTTGATAAAACCAAAGTAATCATCATTGGTAAACCTTCGGGTACAGCAACAACAATAATTGTAACAGATAAAGTAAGGGCATACATCAAATGATTAAACATCAAAGGAAAATCACTAATAGTGGCTTTAATTAAATTAATATCAAAATTATTTTCTATAACAATACTTGCAAATAAATATGATATACTTGCCAAAAGTGCTCCGACATAACCAATTCTACTGATAGTTTTAGCAAGACCCCTTAACTTAGTTTTAAGTGGACTTTCTGGTACTACTTCTTGTAACTCATAAGAAATTTTTCCCATTAAAGTATTATCACCAATACAATCAACTTTCATAAGTGCTTCACCATCATAAACAACTGAACCACCATATACTTTACTTTTACTAACCTTTAAAGCTTCCTTACTTTCGCCATTTAATGTTGATTCATCAACACTAATCTTACCACTAAGTAAGTATCCATCACAACATACTCTATCCCCACTTGATAAAACAAGTACATCACCAACAACTACATCTTTAGAAAAAATCTCTTTAACAACACCATTTCTTTTAACCTTTACTTTTCCATTTAACTGTTCACTTTGTAACCTCTCAAAAGCTTTTTCGCTTCCATACTCACTTATACTTGATATAAAAGATGCTAAAAATATTGCTATAAGTATTCCAATAGTTTCAAAAAAATCAAAATTTCTAAACAAAACAACTACCTTGATAGCAAGTGCAATAAGAAGTATCTTAATAATGGGGTCACCCAGTGATTCAAGTAATAGATGCATAAAAGTATTTTGTTTTCTCTTTGTTATTTCATTCGTGCCATATTTATTTCTAGATTCAATTACTTCTTTATCTGTTAAGCCCATATGCTTGTCCTCCCAAATAATATTATGAAATAATTACTACTTGTAGAACAAAAAAACATCTAATCTCTAAAACAACTCCTATAAAAAAGTCCGACACTGTCGG
>FR903530.1:22144-28332 GCA_000438075.1 Clostridium sp. CAG:609
TCGGACCTTTCTAAAACACTTATATATTTATTCACTCTTATTCTTAAATTGTAACACAATTGGTGTTCCATCAAAATCAATATTATTTCTAATTTGATTTTCTAAATATCTTTCATAACTAAAGTGTACCAAACCTTTATTATTTACTGAAAAAGTAAACTTCGGTGGACAACTTCCAGTTTGACTTACAAAATAAATCTTAAGTCTTTTCCCCTTATAAGAAGGTGGTTCATGAATACTTACTGCTTCCATAATAATATTATTTAAAACACTAGTCTTAACTTCTTTTCTATTATTGTTATAAGCATTTATAACCTCAGGCATCAAAGTACTAACACGTTTCTTAGTCTTTGCACTTAAAAATACTACATGAGCATAAGGAATAAATTGAAATTCATTTTTAATTAATTCTTTCCAAGTTTTAATATCTTTATCTGGATTATTTATTGTATCCCATTTATTAACACATATTACAATACCTTTACCAGCATCCAAGGCATATGATGCAATATGTTTATCATGTTCAATAATTCCAACAGATGCATCAATTACTAAAACACATACATCACTTCTATCTATTGCTTTTAAACTTCTTATCAAACTATATTTTTCAACAGATTCATAAATTTTACCTTTTTTTCTCATACCTGCTGTATCAATAACAGTTATATCTTCATGATTATATTTAAATTTAGTATCTATTGCATCTCTTGTTGTACCTGCTATATCACTTACTATTGCTCTATCTTCATTTAATATTGCATTAATTAAACTACTCTTACCTACATTTGGTCTTCCAATAATACAAAACTTAAGAGAATCATCTCTTTCAACTACTTCTTCAGGTAAATCATTAGTTATTGTTTTTAATAAATTATCAATACCAATATTATGTGATGCACTAACACATAATATATCACTAAAACCTAATTCATAAAAACCATAAACATTATCTTTTCTTTTATCATTATCTATTTTATTTACAACAACAATAATTTTTTTATTACTCTTATGAAGTATTTCAGCAACGCGTCTATCATGAGCATCAATATCTTCAATTCCATCAACTACAAATAACACTAAATCAGCTTCATCTATTGCTAGTGTTGCTTGCATCAATATATCTTTTGAAAAATCATCATTACCAATTGTTATACCACCTGTATCTATTAAATAAAAACTCTTATCTTGATAATTACATCTTCCATATATTCTATCTCTAGTTACACCCGGTGTATCCATTATAATAGATTTATTTTCTTTAATTAATCTATTAAATAAACTACTTTTACCTACATTGGGTTTACCAACTAAACATACTGTTTGCATATTTTACCTCACTTTCTACAATGTTTCATTACATACATTACTTTCATTATTACTTTTAATATCAATCATCTTAGCATATACTCTATTATTTTTCCTATATATATATAATTCATCACATAGCATACTATTTCTAGTTACATTATTAATTAAATCTTTTTTATTATTACTATTTAATTCTCTAGTTTCATAATAACCATTTTTAATAAGTGTTACAACTCTCACCTTTTTACAAAAACTATATTCTACTCCATCTATATTACATTTACTATTTAATATATCAGGTTCTTCTTGACCATATACTATTGCACTAGCTTCTAAATCATTAACCTTGGTATCAACTAATTTTTTTAAAGAATTATTTCTTATTTTCATTACACTAAATGTACCTATTGTAATAACTAAACTAAGTATAACAATAACAGCTAGTAATTCCACTAAAGTAAACCCTTTATTTTTCATTATATCCCTCAATTATACTAAGCACTTCACTTCTTCCCTTTTTAGTAACAGTAGAAAAAGTAATTACTTCATCATCACTTGATAACTTTAATGTATCTTTAATTAACTTATCTTGTTTAATTCTACTATTTTTACCAACCTTATCATATTTAGTGGCAACAATAGTTATATCCAAGTTATAGTATTTTAAAAATTCATACATTAACAAATCATCTTCCGTAGGTTTATGTCTATAATCAATTAATAAAAATACATGTTTAAGATTCTTTCTTTCTTTTAAGTATTCTTCAATCATTAATCCAAACTTCTTTTGGGTATCTTTACTAACACTAGCATAACCATAACCTGGAACATCAACTAAATAAAAACAATCATTAACTTTATAAAAGTTTAATGTCTGAGTCTTTCCAGGTTTAGAACTAGTTCTTGCAAAGTTCTTTCTTTCAATCAAAGTATTAATAAAACTACTTTTACCAACATTACTTCTACCTACTAGTAAGAATTCATTTTTATTATCGATTGGATACTGACTTCTTCTTACAGCTATAATTGGTTCACTTACATTTTCAATTTGCATATTGCACCTCACACACTAATTATATATTATTTCATGGAAAAATGCAAATATTCATACAATTTATTAAGGAGGAATACTTATGCATAATACAAATTTTCCTCCAAATATTGATCCTCATTCGTTTTCAATACTTGCTGTTGTAGCAGGTTATGCTTGTGTGGGATACTATAATGCTAATGAACAAAATTCAATTGGTAACTGGCTAATACTCGTAGGTCAATATATTTTAACTCATGCAGCACAACAGCAATTAATAGAGTCCCGTATTGAAAATAGTAATATAAATATAAACTCAAAGAATGCAAAAAAAGGAGGTTCTCCATATACAGATAACAACCTAGGCAAAAGTAATCAAAATCAAAGAAATGAAGTAGATTTCATCCTTGATGCATTAAAAACAATGCAAGATGAATTAAAAAAGAAGAATACATAGTGTATACTTCTTAAAAGGCACAGTTAAGTTCACAGTAATCAAAAAGAGGTAAAATCGTACAATACTGGTCGTACTTTTTTACCTCTTTTTTCTAGGTTTTATAAGGGTTTTGTTAAAACTGTCCGTCAATCAGGATAATCGGACTTACCTACGGACAGTTTTTTAAAACCAATAAAAATGATATAAACTATCAAGCCTATATCAAATTCATTAAAATACCTTTTAAAATGGCAACTCATTATGTTAAAATAATATCATCAAAAAAATAAAAGGAGTTGCCATGAATAAATTATATAATACACAAAGCGAAATTGCAAATAAAATTAGAGAATATCTTAAAAAAAATGTAATAAGTTTACGAAAAACACAGTTGAATATCATACCAGAAATTCTTTTTGGTATGATTTCTGCTGAATCAGTGGTTACTAATGATATAGCTAAAGTTCTAAAAGATGATTTTTCACTTGTACAATTAGATTCTGTAAAAAGAAGAATTCGAAGATTTTTTAATAATGAATTATTTTGTCCAGAAATCTTTTATAAAGAATTAATTATAAAAGTTATTACAACTTATAAAAAGAAACATAAAGATAAAAGAATTCATATATCTTTTGACCATATGTTTTCTCATGATAATTACATTGTTCTTATGTTCACAATGAGAATTGGAAATCAAGGAATTCCTATTTGGTTCAGAGCTTTCAAACAAGAATATTTAAACAAAGAAGAATCACTTGAAAAAGGTGGAACTATAGCTTTTAATGAATCACTAATTATTCAAGGAATTCGTGAAGTTTCTGCTATGTTTGATGAAGAATTTGAATTAATTTTCTTAGCTGATCGTTGGTTCAATTCTGAAAAAATATTAAAAGAAATTGAAAAACTTGGACACACTTATTGTATAAGACTTAAAAGAAATATTAAAATTTTCATTTATGATAAAAAAGAAAAACATAAACTATGGAAATGGCTTTATGATTTACCATCCCACAAATATCACGCAATGGTCCATAAAGAAATTGAACTATATGATTCAAAATATAAAACAAATATAGTAATTAGCAAATATGAAGATGTAAAAGAACCTTGGATAATAGTTACAAACAGGGATGTTGAACATGCAGTTCAAAATTATTCACATCGTTTTGGTTCCATTGAATGTGTTTTTAAAAATCAAAAATCAAATGGGTTATTTTTAGAAGCAGTTAACAATGCTAGTGAAAAAGCTTTTAAAACAATGTACACTTTGGCTTGCACTGCAGTAATACTTTTAACTCTTATCGGTGCTGATTATTCAAAAAATCTTAGTTGCTATAAAAGTGAAAGAATTGTTACACACAAAACCTATAAAAATAAAGGAAAAGTCAGAGTTATGTCACTATTCAAAACTGGTTTAACACTTTTTCATCGAGCCCACAACTCCAGAAAATACATTCGACTCCCTATAGGATTTGTTCTCTACGACATATAAACGGTATTTTTAAAAATTTTAAATTTTAAAATCTTTTTTGCATGCAATAATTTTTGAAAAAGCAAAATATTTTTTTAAAAATTTAAATTTTAAAACAAATATGATGTTTTACAGTACTCAAAAAGAGGTAAAATCGTACAATATTGGTCGTACTTTTTCACCTCTTTTTTCTAGGTTTTATAAAGGTTTTATTAAAACTGTCCGTCAATCAGATAATCGGATTGGTAAATTTTGACTTCCATCTCCAGAAGCATAGGCTACTGAAGCTTTTAGATACAAGACTGGACGGCCGCCAATCCCAGCGTTCGCACTGTAGAAGCCCAGGTAGCCATTGTGGTCCAGATTGAACACATAATCGTTGCTCGAAGAATCAGGCGTTATTGTCCATTCAGATAGCCCCATATACATCCAATTGACGGACGTTATTGATGGGCTATCATAAGAACGCAAGTTTGTTGTCCATGCACTTGGACTCGCAGCAAATCCATAATCGGAGGCATACATTAATCCTATTTTCGATGTTCCATCACTAGGTCCATACGTTTTTGTAGCTTTTGTTATTTCAGCAGTATACATTGCACTTGGAGTAACATTGCATGTTGTATGCCCACTCACTTTCCATATAGTATCTTCAATTAAATTTGACCATGTTGTACCTATATTATTTAAAAAGTTTGTATTTAAATTCGTTTTATTAAATAGACTTGTACTCCACTCATTTGAACCAAATCCACCATTTATACTGGTATCATTTTTATAATTCCAAGAATATATATTTATTGTTGTTAATTCTCCTTTATATGTTGAGTGAGTACTTTTCAAGAATGTACCTGTGTTATACTCACCATCTGTTCCAAGTAAATTACTATTTACATAATCATATTTGATTAATTTTACTTGATTTTCAAATGCTCCGATTATTCTATATAAGTTATCTGTTGGACATGGACTTGCTGTTGAACCAAAACATACAAAGTTATTAGGATTTGCTCCTGCATATCGATATGAATTATCTTTAGCTCCATTTGTTAGGTTTGAATCATGATAATATATGTTTGAAACAGTATTTAACCCATTATAAAAATTAACAATGCAATCATTTAAATTATCCCCATTTGCACAGAAATCTGCAATAGATGTTAACAATTTATCTTTTTGTAAAACAACATCAATATTTAATGTTGAATTTTCATTATTTGATTGATCAGTACCTAAATTAACAAAAGTTAAAGTAAATGTCCATGTGTGAATTACTTCTGATTTATTACTAGAGGTTGCTATAATATGATCTGTTACTATGTTAAATGCTCCGTTTACACCAGTTATATCAAAACCTTTTAAATTATTATTAACTGTAACAAATTTTAAGTTATCTGCACTTGATTCAACTATGTTACCATTTTCATCTTTTACAGTTAATATAACCTCAGGTTTCTTATCAGTTGTTGTGTATCTATATGTATTATTTTTTATTATAACACCTGCAAAGTATTTACTTGATGCACTTTCTGTTTTACTTGATGCCATTAACTTTACTTTTGGATTTGTTGTAGCAGTTAAATTGCTACCACCAGTTTTAAAATTATCTGTATTTGCACTTAATGATAAAGTATTTCCTTTTGTAAATATTATTGTATCCCCACTTGCTGTTACTTCACCAGCTCCTTCAACATCATCATCTATCGTCGGAGCTAAATAAGAATAAGTAAACTTACCTATTAATAAAGCTATAGTTATTAATATTAAAATAAATATTAAAACTAAAGATATTGTTCTTGCATTTATTTTTTTATTCATTCATCACACCTCTATCATATACTATATAAATTATTATAACATTTAATTTTACTTTAATAAAGCTTTTTATTCTAAAACTCAGTATAATCTTGAAATGCACCCTTTAGGGTAGACATTTATAA
>FR903531.1 GCA_000438075.1 Clostridium sp. CAG:609
AAATGCAAAAACAGCATATGATTATGAAGTAGGTGCAAATAAAGATGCAACAACAACAGTAATATCAAAAATAGGAATGATGTACGTAAGTGATTACTATTATGCAGCAAGCAAAGATTATTGGACATTACCAGGATATAATTCGAGTGGAAATGATTATAGCAAAGCTGTTAATGATAATTGGCTATACACAGGTTTATATGAATGTACAATTTCGCGTCGTTCTGATTCTTTCGTCTCTGAGTTTGTTGTGCATGGCTCTGGCAGTGTGGGTGACGATGATGTTGGCAACTCGAATGGGAATGTCGCTCGCCCGTCTTTTAGTCTTTCATCTTCGATAAAATTTACATCGGGTGAAGGTACAGACGTAAATCCAATCCGAATACAATTATGAATCCATTTTATTAACTGTGTCTTTTATGAAATATAACTACTGACAAATGAGTTGGTAGTTTTTTTCTTTTGTGATTATCTAAGTTTTGTCAAATTTAAAAAAATGTGATAT
>FR903532.1 GCA_000438075.1 Clostridium sp. CAG:609
AATTCTAATATAAATAAAAATACAAATAAAAACGGAGACTTCCGAAGAAATCTCCTAAAAGAATAAAAAGGGGTTGACTAGTGTGATACTAGCACCAATTCGCCTTCTTTAAGTGAATTGGTGATTACTATCTTAATCGAAAAACATCATTTTGTCAAGCGATTTTAGTGAATTTTTTTAAAAATTTTGATATAATGAACTGGGAGGAGATTATGCAGTTAGAAACATTGCCAAAAGTTGGTCCAAAAACAATAAATATTTTAAATAAATTAAATATAAATACAATCGAAGACTTATTAACATATTACCCATATCGATATAATGTTATTAAGTTAATAAACATTAATGATGCTGATGAGGCACTAACAACATATGTTAAAGCTAAAATTATAAGTGTTCCAAAAGTAGCATATATAAAAAAGAATTTTAATCGCCTAGACTTTATTGCTGAGAACAATAATATACAATTTAAAGTAGTTATCTTTAATAGAGCATACTTAAAAAAATTATTAACTGTTGATAGAGAAATTATTATAATTGGTAAATATCAAAAACTTAAAAATGTATTCACCGCCAGTGATATAAAATTTAAAATTGATGAAGAGCGAATTGAACCAATATATCACTTAACCGAAGGTTTAAAAAATTCTTTTGTTGAATCAATTATGTCATCAGCACTTGATTTGAAACTTACAATCCCTGATTATATACCAAGTTATTTAAATGAAAAGTATCATTTTATTACTAAAGATGATGCAATAAAGTTAATTCACAAACCCAAAAGTATCGAAGATATAAAATCGAGTGAATTAAAACTTATCTATGAAGAATTATTTATATACATGTTCAAAATCAATTATTTAAAAAGTGTTAATAAAGTAAATAATGGAATTAAAAAAGATTTTGATATGGACATAGTTCAAGAATTTTTAGCAAGTTTAACATTTGAATTAACAACGGATCAAATTAAAACAATCGAAGAAATATTAAATGATTTAAAAAGTAATAAAAGAATGAATCGTTTAGTTATAGGTGATGTTGGAAGTGGTAAAACTATCGTAGCAATTATAGCAACATTTGCAAACTTTCTAAGTGGTTATTCTACAGCATTCATGGCACCAACAGAAATTCTTGCTAAACAACATTATGAAACTATAAATGAATACTTTAAATATTTTGATATTAATATCTGTTTATTAACGGGTTCTTTAACTAAAAAGAAAAAGATAAGCATTTATAAAGAAATTGAAAATGGCAAATATGATGTTGTAATTGGTACTCACGCTTTATTAAATGAAAATTTAAAATTTAATAATTTAGGTTTAGTCATAACAGATGAACAACATAGATTCGGAGTTAATCAAAGAAATATATTACAAAATAAAGGAATGAATAAAGAAGCAGATGTCTTATATTTATCTGCAACACCTATACCAAGAACATATGCTTTAACTATCTATGGTGATTTAGATTTATCACAAATTAAAACAAAACCAAACATTAGAAAAGAAATTAAAACGAAGGTGGTTTATGAACAAAACATCAAAGAAGTTTTAATGGCTATGTATGAAGAATTAAAATTAAATCATCAAATTTTTGTGGTATCACCTTTAATTATGCAAAATGATGAACTTGATTTAAATAGTGTTATTAAACTAAAAGAAAAATTAGATATAGCATTTAATAAAAAAGTTAGAATTGAAATACTTCATGGTAAATTAAAACAAAAAGAAAAAGATGAGTTAATGAAAGAATTTCAACGTGGAAAGATAAAGATACTAATTTCTACCACAGTTATTGAAGTTGGAATAGATGTACCAAATGCAACAATGATGGTTATATTTAATGCTGAAAGATTTGGTTTAGCAACACTTCATCAACTTCGTGGTAGAGTAGGAAGAAGTAATTTACAAAGCTATTGTTATTTAGTTACTAACACAAAGAACAATGAAAGACTCAAAGTTATGGAAGAAAGCAGTGATGGTTTTTATATATCTGAAATGGATTTTAAACAAAGAGGTCAAGGTGATTTATTTGGTATAAAGCAAAGCGGAGATATGTCTTTTAAAATAGCTAATTTAAATAGAGATTATAATATACTTATGCAAACTAATAAAGATTCAAATGAATTTTTAACTAGTAATAATTATAAAGAAAATGAACTATATACAAATATTGTCAAAGATATAGCTAATTCAGATTAACATATGGCTAACTTTGCAAAAATATATTGACAAATGTTTAAAAAAATATTACTATTATACTAGCATGATACAAGTCATGCTAATAACCTGATCTCTCTTACGAATCTCAATGTGAAGAGATCAACCAAAACCCCCTGAAGGAGCCGAAAGGCTCCACTTTTTGTTTGTTTAAATGGGTTTGAAAACTATTAAGTAATTTTAGGTACACAAATTTATAAAAAGTTAATATTTTTAATAAAAATTAAGATTATAAAAATTTATTGTTAATTTATTAAAAAAAATTAACATATTTTTAAAATACGTTAAAAAAATAATAAAAATTTAACATATTTATTGCATATGTTAAAAAAATAGTGTAATATTATATATGAGGAGATGATAATATGAAGTTATTACCATTTAATGATTATGATTTAAAGACACCTAGAATTCTTGAAGCGTTAAATGAAGCTTCTAGATCACTAGCAGAATTAAAAGGCTTTGCTAATTCAATTCCTAATCAACATATTTTAATAAATGCTATAACAATTAATGAAGCAAAAGATAGTAGTGCAATTGAAAATATAGTAACAACACATGATAGCATTTATAAAGTACTAACTGAAAGTGGATATAAAGATGAATCTGCTAAAGAGGTTGTAGATTATAGAAGTGCTATTTGGCGTGGCTTTGAAATTATAAAAGAAAAAGAATTTATTTCAACTAATGTTTTAGTAGAACTTCAAGGAATGATTGAACACAATAAAGCAGGTGTAAGGAAAAATCCTGGAACTAAATTAGTTAATAATAAAACAAGAGAAGTAATTTATACTCCGCCACAAGAAGAAAAAGAAATAAGAGATTTGTTAAAAAATTTAGAAGATTATATTAATAAAACTGATGATGAAGTTGATCCTTTGATAAAAATGGCCTTAATTCATTATCAATTTGAATCTATTCATCCATTCTATGATGGAAATGGAAGAACTGGTAGAATACTAAATGTTTTATATTTAGTATTAAATAATCTTTTAGATAGTCCAATTCTTTATTTAAGTAATTATATTAATAAAAATAAAGATGAGTATTATAAATTATTTACTGAGTTTAGAGAAAATAATAACTATGAAGATTGGATTATTTATATTTTAAAAGGAATAGAAGAAACATCTAAAAATACTATTGAATTAATTAAATTAATTCAATGTGAGATGGAATCTTATAAAAAAGAATTTATGACCAAATTACCTAAAATATATTCAGATGAGTTATTAGATTCTTTATTCTTTGAAGTATATACTAGAATTAATTATATTGAAGATAAATGCAGTGTAACAAGACAAACAGCTGCTACATATTTAAATAGTTTAGTTGATGCTGGACTTTTAGAATTTGAAAAGGTTGGTAGAGAAAGTATCTATAAAAATACAAGGCTAATTAACTTGTTAAGTAAATTTTAATGAAATATTAAAGTGAAATCCATAGTGTATATTATAATTTTATTAGCGGAGGTGCTAGAATGTCTGAAAGAGAATTAGATTCAAGTATAAATGATTATATTGAAACAGAAACACCTAAAAACTATGTAAAACAAATAGAATGGGATATGGCTATTGGGCTTCAAGAAGTTGATAACCTAAAACCATCTAAGTATTTAGAAAAATTAATACAAGAAAATATAACTGGTAAAAAAACAATTTATGAAGTAGAGAAAGAATTAAAAGAACATTATGCAAAAAAAGAAAAAAATAATGATGTTAATCATAATGAATTTGAATGTGATTTAGTATCTACTAGAATAGTAGAGTTATTACAAGAAG
>FR903533.1 GCA_000438075.1 Clostridium sp. CAG:609
GAAGGAATTGAAGAAGGAATTGAAAAAGGAATTGAAAAAACTAATGAAAACATTGTTATCAACCTATTAAAGAAAGATTATCCAATAAAAACGATAATTGATGCAACTGGTTTATCTAAAGAACAAATCAAAGAAATTGAATTAAAAAACAAATAATTAAATCCTTCACAATAAAAAAGACTGAGTAATTCAGTCTTTTTAGTATTTTGTTATATACAAATCAATATATTCTTCAAGTGTTAAATTATTTTCATAAATTATTTTTGCAGCTTCATTCCCAACATATCTAATGTGCCAATTTTCAAATTGATACAATGTTATATCTTCTTTATTTTTTGGAAATCTAATAATAAATCCATATTTATATACATTATTATGTAACCATTCATAATTTTCATCAGTAAATCTAATATTTGTTAAAGCAGTATTTTTTAAATCAATTGATAATCCTGTTTGATGTTCAGAGTAACTTGGTCTAGCAGAGTAGGTATCAGCTTTATTTATTCCTTCTTTACTTACATAATTATTATATAATGTTCTTTGAAATTCTTCCCCGCGATATGCAGTAGTTGGCATAATATTTATATTAATTTCTTTTTTTGCTGCATTTTGAAGTTTTAAAAATGATTCTTTAATAATTTTTCTAACAGGTACTTGATTTTTATAAGCTCCATCTAAATAATCTAAATCACTTGGTTTATAGTTTTTAGGTAGATGATTATATTTATTGACTAAAACAAGGATATCATCTGGATTTTTAACTTCCGATGTGTCGGTATACACCGGCAAATCAAGTTTTAAATTAACTCTAGTTACAACATTTTGATAACTTATACTTTTATTACTATCTTTATATTTATTATATCTATCTATATTATCTACATTAAAATTTTTAAATTCATAATATTTACTTATATCAACATAATCTATATTTTTTAACTTTTCTATATTTGTATCACTTAATTTTAATATATAATTAATTTCTTTTCCAGTATATCCCTTCGGAAGAAAGCTAGTTAAAACAGTTTCAAAATTACTTTCTTTATTAAATTCAATATCTTTATATTCATTTAAATAAGCTTCATTATATATATTATTAAGTAAGACGTATTCTAAAGTTTTTGAATAATTTTCTTTACTTATATTTTCTTTAGTCATAAGTTTATCAACTTCACTAGAAACTTTTTCTGCTTTTTCATCCTTATTTATAATAATATATGAAGTGCCACCTATAGCAAGAAGGAGTGCTATAAATTTAATTGGACCTTTTTTTATTTTCTTTCTTTTTTTCATTAGTATCACCATTAAAATTATATCATGAATATATATACTTGTAAAATGATATTCACGTTAAAAATTTGTAGTTTTTCTACCAAATTCCTTAGAAATACCGAAAAGTTGTTGATTTTAATTTAAAATTATAGTAATATTTTTGTATGCAAGGATGTGATAAATGTGTTTGAATACATGGGAGATAGAATAAGCAATGCTTTAAAAAATATAAAAGGAATGGGTAAGATTACTGAAGAAAATATTGGAGATGCTGTAAGAGAAATAAGAATAGCTTTACTTGAAGCTGATGTAAATTACCAAGTTGTTAAAGAATTTGTAAGTGATGTAAAGGCTAAAGCTTTAGATGCTGAAGTTTCAAAAAGTCTAAAACCAGATGAAGTATTTTTAAAAATTGTTAAGGATGAATTAGTTTCTTTACTTGGAGGAGATTATGTTCCGCTTGAAGTCGGAGGTAATCCCACAGTTTTAATGCTTGTTGGTTTACAAGGTAGTGGTAAAACTACAACTGCAGGAAAACTTGCTAATTATTTAAGAAAAAAATATAATAAAAAACCATTACTTGTAGCAGGAGATATCTATAGACCTGCAGCAATAGAACAATTAAAAACAATAGGTAAAGAATTAAATATACCAGTTTTTAGTAGCAAAGGTTCTGTTTTAGAAATTGTTTCTGCAGCAATGGAAGAAGCAAAGATTAATAAAAATGATTATGTAATTATAGATACTGCAGGTAGACTTCAAATTGATGAAGATTTAATGCAAGAATTAAAAGACATTGCAAGTAACTTTAAGATAAATGAAAAAATATTAGTCATTGATGGATCAATGGGGCAAGATGCAATTAATGTAATCACTGGATTTAATGAAGCTTTGGATTTAACAGGTTGTATTTTAACTAAGTTAGATGGTAATACAAAAGGTGGAGTTGCCTTATCAGTAAGACATTTAACTCATATACCTATTAAATTTGTTGGTACTAGTGAAAAAATGGATGGTTTAAGTGAATTTTATCCAGAAAGAATGGCTGAACGTATTCTAGATATGGGGGATATTTTAGAAATAGTTAATAAAGTTGAAGATGTAATTGATGAATATGAAGCAAAGAAACAAGCAATAAAGATGAAGAAAGGTACTTATGACTTAGAAGATTTTCTTGCTAATTTAAAACAAATTAAAAAGCTTGGACCTTTAGAAAATATTTTAAAAATGTTACCTCAAGCTAGAAAAATGGGGCTTAATAATGTAGCAATAGATCCAAAAGATTTAGCACATGTCGAAGCTATAATAAGTTCTATGACTATTGAAGAGAGAAGAAAACCAGAAATACTTAAAGCAACTCGTAAACAAAGAATAGCTAAAGGTAGTGGAAGAAGTGTTGAAGAAGTAAATAGATTATTAAAACAATTTGAAATGATGAAGGATATGATGAAGAAAATGTCTAATGGAAATATGCCATTTTAAGAAAGAAGATGCTTACTTGCATCTTCTTTTAATATTTCTAGTTAAATTTTTTAAACCATCAGTTGTAACTAAATCTAAGTTTTCTAATTCTTGATAATATTTATATGCATTAACTTTTAAATCAATATTTATTAGTTCTTTTAATACTTGAAGGGCAAAGTCTCTATCTTTTTTATATAGTTTTATTAAATTACTAGCAACAACAAAAGCAAATGAATAAATGTAGTAGTCTCTGGGTAAGATATCTATAAAGTATTTTGTATATTCTATAGGTAATGTTGATGCTATTTTACTTATTTTATTTTTTAAATCATTTTTATTTTCATGTTCTAAGTAATTTATTTTTCTAAATATTTTAAATTCTTCTTTTAGGTCTTTACATGATTCAATATTATCATATATAGCACTATATTCACTAGCTAAAGCATTTAATTTAAATTCACTTTTATAAAAATATTCACAACATAATAGTTCAAAAAATATACTTACTATTTCTAGATAAACATTTAAATCTTTAAAGTAATTAATATTATAATTTGAATTAAATTGAATAGCATGGCCAAATTCATGAGCAAGGGTTGTTAAATCTTCGAAGGTATGGTCTTTATATACTTGAATATATGTTTTATTAAAATAATCTATATAAAAGGTATCTCCGGGATAAGAATAATCTTTATCTATGATATGAATACTTTTTTTATTTTGGTTATATATTTTTAAAAATAATTCATATATTTCTTTATTTGTTGCATTTTTAAAAAAATCATGGATTAATTCAAATAATTCTTTATTAGTAAAATCTATTTTCTTAACTTTTAAATTTGGTATAAATGATGAATCAAGTCTAGCAGATTCTTCGATAGGTTTCCATAAGAATTTAGTTTTACTTAAGTCAAGATAATCTTTAAGTAAGATATCTTCGATATTTAAACTTACTTTTTCTTTTTCCCAGATTTGTTTTATTATTTCAAGATTATCTTTAATTCTGTTATAGTCACTTGATGTATCATTAAGTAGTCTATTTAATACTTTTTCATAGTATATTAATTCATGTTTATACCAAAATTTTTCCATATATCCCTCGTTAATTGGTTATTTTAACAGAAATTAAATAAAAACTCAATAGATTGATGTGAACCCCGTTTAGTAGACATCAAATAAAAAACTTAT
>FR903534.1:0-11052 GCA_000438075.1 Clostridium sp. CAG:609
GCATCATGATAATATATTCCATTTTCTCCTTGGGTTCCTGTGTAAAGATTTGTAATATATGATGCTAAAGAATTAACCATTGATTCTTTTTGTATCATAACCTTTGCACTTAATCCACTTGTTGTATTTTCTGTTTGATTTCCTTCATAGTTTACAAATGTAAGCTTTAGTGTATATTGTTCTTCTTTACTTGGTGTTGCTGTTATTGTTTTCTTATTTGCTATAGTTATTAAACCATTTGTTGTTGTAACATCAAAACCTGATATACTTTTGTTTTCTCTATCTTGAACTACTTTATGAGTTAGTCCTGGTAATTCCGTTACTTCATTTCCATCTGGTCCTGTAACTGTTAATATAAGTTCGGGTTTGTCTTCACCTAATGTATATTTGAATGTATTATTTTCTATATTAAAATATACATAATAGTTATCTGTTGCTTCATTTGTTTTATTATTTGCAACTAATGTTGCTTTTGCAAATGTTTCTCCAGATAAGCTTCCCTTTTCTTGACCAAATGTTGTTTGATCTGCATATAAGCTTATAGCATTACCTGTTTCAAAAGTTAACATATCTGTTGTATATGTTGTAACATTAACATCTGCATTAGATGCAGAGCCATATTGATTTTGAAAATACGCATATGTTGCACCAACTACTAAAGCAATTAATGTAACTACTGCTACTATACTTAATACTATTGCATTCTTTTTATTCTTATCCATCTTTTTCACTCCTTCTTTCTAAAAAACAATAGTTATTGCCACATAAAATAATATCTCTATGCTATAAAAATATAATACCATAAATAAATTTAAAAGAAAAGTCCTTTTGAACTTTTCTTTTAAGTTTACATATTTTTTATTAATTCCCACCATTAATATAAAACTTACTTTTATTATTCAATTACAACATAATCATTAATCTTATCATTATCAAAATACTAAACTACTAATTTTTCTTCTTCATCTCTAATATAAAAATCATTACCTATTTTTATATTAATATTATCAAGTGTAGTAATATTTTCTATACCAAGTGCATATTTCTCTTCTTTGTTATTATTATCGCCAATAATGACACATACAAGCACACCACACCATACAACAAATAAAACTAAAAACTAATTAAGAATCTCTTTTTATTCTTTTTTATATTATTTATTCCCCATATAATATAATCTTTCATTTAAATTATTTGCAACAAAATCTATTTCATCATATTCTTCATCTAAAATATCTGCATCATCTAAATACCTATCTATAAGAAGTAATACTTCTGCTATTGTTTTACACTTTGCAACATCAATATTACATTTATCTAACACACTAATCTCATAATCATTTATTACAATGTTATCTCCATATTTTTTTAATTCATCCATTATATTCACTCATTTCTAAACAGAATTTTAGCATTAGTTAATGTAAAAATCAATACAATTCGGTTATTTGTAGGCTTTTTATTCGGTTATTTGTAGTTTTTTTATTCGGTTATTTGTAGATTTTTTATTCGGTTATTTGTGAGTTTTCCATCAAAAAAATGCACCGCTAAAGTGCAATTTAAATTATTTAATTGTAATAAACTTTTTATTACGGTCTTCATCAGCTTTTGAAACACTGATTGTTAAAATACCATCTTTAAATTCTGCTTCCATAGTATCTTCATCAATATCATCTAGATGAAAACTTCTTTCAAGTCTTCCATAAACTTTTCTTTCACGATGTAAATACTTCTTATTATCTTCATGTTTTTCATGATGTTCTGCTTTAACAACAATATTACCTTTATTACATTCTACTTTAATATCATTTTTATTATATCCTGGAACATCTAATTCAATAAATACCTTATTATCTTTTTCAAAGATATCACATCTCATTAACTTATTTTCTTTTTCTAAATCACTTAACATATCATCAAAAAACATTCTACTTGGTAACATAAATATCATCTTCCTTTCATATTTTCAAAATCTTTATTATTACTTTGAAAATGTTTTTCTATTGATGTTTTCCATCAACAATAACAATATACCACTTTTATTAGCACTTGTCAATAGCAAGTGCTAACTTTTACAAAATTTTATATTATCTTTTGTAAATCAAAAACTCAACCATACAAATATGTAATCTATTAACTCTTATTTTTTCCATCAAATGATATTCCCATAATATTAAATCAGTTAAATTAACACCATCATCCACTAAAACTTCAATTGAAATCTTATAAAAATTCTTAACATTTACTAAATTACTATTCGAGTAATATATTCCATCACCTTCATTAATAATTTTTTCAACTGCCTTTATTATCTTTTTATTTTGATCATTTTGACCATTCAACATAACAAATGCATTTAACATTACATTAACACTTTTTAACATAATCATTAAACTTAAATAAAGTGACCCAAACATATCAAAAACTGGAATAAAAGAACTAATTGCAATAAATATAATTGAAACTAAACTTAAATAAAAATCATATGCTGTATAATGAGCCATATCCATAAGCATTTCACTTTGAATATCTTTTGCATTTTTAAATAAATTACGAGCAAACATTACTAAAGATACAAGAACTATTAAAATAATAAATAATATTTTCAAATCAGTTCTAACATAATTTAAACTAAAAGATTTAATAAATACAAATAAACCAAGGAACAAAATAATTAATCCATAAAACACTAAACTTAAAAGTGGCCACTTTCCATATCCAAAAGCTTCAGTTCTACTAGCTCTTCTTCCTCTTGCAACAGAACCAGAATATGCCAAAAAATCCTGAGACATGTTACATAATGTATAATACCCACTAACCATCAAAGTATACGAATTAAATACCATTCCTGCATAAATTTTTAAAAACGTTACTAAAGAATTAATTATAATTCCAAATACTGTTAATCTTCTTTCCCTTTTCATAATACCTCTATTTATCAAATATAATATAATCTTCTTTTCTTGGGAATGCCGGAGGCAATATCATATCTCTATAACCTAACACAACATTACCAATACCTTCATAATTATCATCTAACCCCCATTTTTTCATAAGTTTTTTACCAAACTCAGTTTCAAATGTTTCTTTAGCACGATGAACCCAACAACTATCAACACCTAAACTAAATGCTGCATTAATAATATTTGATATAACTGCAGAACCATCATTAATATATGTACCAATATTTTTATCAGCAAAAACTATAATTAAAGTTGGTGCATTATAAAACGGATTAAGACCTACCTTATTAACAAAACTTCCATTAACTTTAGCAATTTCCTCAATCAATTCTCTATTTTGAACAACAACAATTTTAGCACTTTGTTTATTTTTACCACTTGGTGCATATGTACCACATTTTAATATTTCATCTAAAATTTCTTTAGGTACTGGTGTATCTTTAAACTTTCTAATACTTCTTCTTGAACATAAAATATTTGTTACTTCATTCATTAAAATCATCTCCTAATATAATAATATCACAAAAATTGCGTTTAGGGTATTGATTTTTTTAATTTTTTTTGGTAATATAAGAAATACCAAGACATGGTGCAATTGGTGAAGTGGTTAACACGCCGGATTGTGGCTCCGGTATGCAAGGGTTCGATTCCCTTATTGTGCCCCATTTGGAATATTAAAACAAGCAAGATTAATTTCTTACTTGTTTTTTTATATAAATAAAGTAAAATTAATTTCTACTTGATTCGTTATTATTTCCAACATAATGTACTTCATATTTATTAATATATTCTTCCGGATGTAACCTTCTATATTCTTCCTTTTTTTCTTTCATCTTTATACTTGCTTCATTTACCATTTGTTTTAAATTTATAACTTCATCTTGATACATTGCTCCCACAGATACCGTATATGAAGTTTTACTAATTAATGATGTTGCCATATCTAACTTAGTTAAAAATAAATATTCACTAATATTTTCAACTATAATAACAAGTTCATCCCCACCAATACGATATATATCACAATATCTAAAATATTGTTTTAAACAATCAGCTACAGTTTTTAATAAATTATCACCAGATTCATGACCATACATATTATTAACAACACCTAAACCATTAGCATCAACAAATGCAACACCACACATTCTATGCATTTTTTCTTCACTTAATACTTCATCATAAGCACTTCTATTATATACTTGTAATAAACTATCTATATTCTTTTCTTTTTTTAGTTTATCCACCAAGATCATATTTTTAAATATATTATTTAATATAGTACCTAGAAAAGCTTCAAACATTTCTTTATCTTGAAACTTTCTTTTTGGATTTTTTACAACTATCTTTGTATTTACGACATCAACACGAAATACCATATCATTTTCATCTTCATTAATATTTAACTTAACTACTGGATCTCCTTTTCTTTTAAAGTTATCTGTTACAACTTCATCAGCTTCACAAAAATCTTTGATTAACTTAAAGATATTTTCAAAATAACTAGCATCATAATTTCTATTAATAGTCATATTACTAAGTGAAATTAAAAAATATTGTTCATTCATTTTCTTCACCTACGCCTAGATTATATAATAAAATATAGAAAAAAACAAGCAAAATATATATCACTTGTTTTCCACCCATTTAAAATATTCACTTAAATTAATGCCACTCTTTGGTTTACTATAACTTTTTAATAATATCTTATCTTTATCTAAAATATTATATTCATTCATAAATTTATTTTTAACATCATTTAATAATTCATCTAAAGAGTTATATTCATAAATACCCCGATACTTTTCCCACGCATGTTCAAACCAAATATATTTATCATCTTCTTTTACTACCAAAAATGTATGACTTTGTAAAAACTCTCCATAATAACAAATAAAATACGATGTAATATCTCTATTATATAAATAATGTCTTTCTAATTCAACTTGATCAAAACATACTCCTGTCTTAGTTTTTAACATATCTTTATAACTTTGTAAAACGTAATCATCATCAAATGTATCAAAACTATAACATACATTACCTGCATTATTCATATAACCATATTTAATATCACTTAAAAGATTCATTACTTCTTCTAAACTATAATAATTCCATAAACCCAAGTTACCTTTTGCTTTAATTGGTGTTATAACTTCGACACTGTCTAATTTCCATGCATATCTTCCTGGCTTATAATAACCACTTTTATATTCCCAAGGATTTTTCTTTACTTCATTAATAAACTCATCATCCATACAAATTGAATCTACTAAATTAGCTTTACAAATAATATAACCAGGTAAAACTTTATCTACCATTTTCCATAATTCATTACATGTTTCATTTTTTCCTAAACTTGCATGAATAAAAATTTCTCCACGATACTTAGTATCATAACTTCTTGTTTCATAATGCTTAACCTTATTTTTTATTAAACTTGCATATGGTTCTTTAATACTTAATGTCTTCATATTTACCCCATATCTGTTAAATCTACACCTTCACTAACAATTAAATCTTTAAATACTTCTTTAAATCTTTCTATTTCTTTAACCTTTACATCATCATAAATATTTTTAGCATTACAAATAGCTTTATAAAAATCTTTAATAGTTACTTGTCTTCTATTGTCATATAAAGCATATGTAAAAGCATTAGCAACTATTGTCAAACATATATCTGGATATCTACTGGCAATTTCATAAACTCTTTTATATTCATCAGTCATTTCCACTATAAAAGACATAATCTTTTCAGTTATAAATGGTTGATAATTAATTTTAACTCCAATTTGCTTCTCTAACTTAGGTATTGTTCCCATTAATATTTTAACAACAGTTTTTTTATCAGCTTCTAAAACATCAATTTTTTGAAATCTTCTTAAAAAAGCTCTATCCCTTAAAATATATTGTTCATATTCTTCTGTTGTAGTTGCACCAATCATCTTAATTTGACCACGATCTAATCCAGCTTTAAGCATATTTGCAAAATCCATACCTCCAGCTTTATTAACAAGCAAATGAGTTTCATCAATAAAAATAATTGTATTAAGTCTATCAGATAATTCTCTTACTAATAAATCAATTCTATTTTCAATATTACCTTCACTCATAGTTTCACCAATTAAACTTGTAATATTTACTTTAATCAAAGAATAATTCTTTAAAGCATCAGGTACCATTCCCTTTTGAATACGATATGCAATACCTTCTACAATGGCAGTTTTCCCAATACCAGGTTTACCAACAAGTAATGCACTTTTTTCAGGTGTAAGCAAAGTTAAAATAACTTGTTTTATTTCATTATCTCTACCAATCGCTGGATCTGTTATATACTCTTTTGTTGTTAAATCAACTCCATAACGCTCCAACATACTTATTTTTTCATTATTCATTATCTTCACATCCTTTATAATTTTCTATTACATAATCAACTAAATCTTTAGCACTATTTCTATTTATATATTTAGCTTGATTATTAATCATTTCTTCTTGTAATGTTTTATCAAGAAGTATTTTTTTAGTTAAACTAACTACTTCATCTAAAGTTTTTGCTCGCACTGCCATTTTATTATTTTCAAAAAATGAAGCATTATAATTTTCAACCCCAGGTATTGGCATCATTAACACAAATGGCTTTCTCATCATAGTAATCTCTGTTGATGTAAGTCCTCCAGGTTTTGCAATTATTACATTTGCTTTGTTCATATATTCATTCATATTATTAATAAAACCTTTTACTATTAAATTATCATTATCTATAGAATCTAATTTATTTTTAAGTTCAATATTACTTCCACATACAGTCACTAAATAAGCATCGATATCATTAAGTATCTTTAAAACGCAATTTTCCATTTCACCAAAACCCATACTACCTGATGTAAGTAAAATAATATCTTTATCACTTGGTAAATCTAAATTATTTTTCACTTCAAAAAAACTTGATGCAACAGGTATACCTATAGGTAATAAAACATCTTTATTTATTCCTTTTTCTACAAATCTATCTATTAACTTATTACTTGGAATAACAAATACATCAGGATTAGTTTCATTCCAAAAAGGAATACATTCATAATCTGTAGCAACATTAATAAACTTAATATTTCTTTTTTTCTTAAGTTCCGTTAAAGCCATACAAGGAAATACATGTGTACCTATTGCTAAATCATAACTATTATCAAGTAAAAATTTATCTAATTTTTTAACAACCATTTTATTAAAACCATACACAGGACTCTTTATTCCTGTTTTATTATAAAGCTCTCCAAGTTTATATACTGTTTTAAAAATATTACCATTGCCTTTCGTAGAACCCAAATATAATTTTTCAGCTCTACCACTTGCTTTATCTCCAGCTAGAAGCATATAATCTTCTACATCAGCATGAATACCATACTTATTAAATTCTTCAGCAATATATTTTGCACAACTATTATGTCCCCCACCTGTACTACAAGTAAAAACTACTATTTTCATTTAATCACCCCAACTATTGTTATACATATTTTTTAAATATTCTTTATTAAAAGTTTTATCTAAAACCTCTTCATATTTGTATTTTGCATCAATTCCTTTTTCCTTATCACGTGCTCTATTAATGGCAAGACCAGTAAGCATTATATCAAGAACTAAAAATACCGTTAAAACTATTGCAATAGATTTACCTATATCTTTATCAATTTTATCAATTAACTTTATTAAATTCGGATATATTAGTTTAATCCATACAATTGCAAGAAAACCCCAGAAAAGTGAATATCTAACACAAATTCTTCCATTTAGATTTAGTGGTTTTTTCGAATAATCCCAAGCAGTAAAACCTAGAACCAATTCCATTCCAAAGCTCATTATGTATTCTAAAACTGAACCACCAATAAAACCAATTAAAAATATTTTCCACCATTTTGCATCCTTATATTTATATAAGAGAACTGATAAAGTTAAGGCACCTAAGCCATACGCCATATTAAAAGGACCAATCACCACAGCAGAATGGTTGATAAAATAACCTCTTTTTAAAAAAGAAAATATCACTTCAACTACCCAACCAAATACTGAACCAATAATAAATATCCAAAAAAGATAATAAATCTGGTTAACATTCTTTTTACTCATACTACATCACAATTAAATTATACCAAAACAAACCAAAAAACAGAAGACCTAATTGCTTCTGTTATCATATTTTTTTAAAAAATAATTAATAATTGGTTTAGTATCTATTTTTTCAAATCCTAGATTTTTTAAAACTTCCAAAGAATTATAACATCCACCATTAACATAAATATTTTTAATTAAGTAATCTGTTATCTTTTTAATTTCTCCATTTTTAAGTATTTCATTGACATCACCTAAGTCTCTTTGTAAAGCTTCTAAAAACATTCCATCGTAAATAGTACCAAGTAAATAAGATGGGAAATAACCAAATTCACCTTCTGACCAATGAACATCTTGAAGAATTCCATCACTATCACTCAAAGGTTTTACACCTAAATACTTCATCATTAATTCATTCCATACATTAGGTAATTCATCTACACTTATTTTGTCATTAAACAAATCTCTTTCTATTTCATATCTTATTATAATGTGCATAACATATGTTAGTTCATCAGCTTCAGTTCTAATTAAACTAGCACTTGTTGTATTTAACATTTGACAAAATTCATCAATATTTACATCTAACCTTAACATTTTCTTTACAACATCATAAATTGGTATCCAAAAGTTTTTGTTTCTACCAAGGATATTTTCATAAAATCTAGATTGACCTTCATGTAAACCAAATAATCCAATATTAACAATTCCGTATTTATAAAGTGTTTTATTTACATTTTGTTCAAAAATACCATGTCCACCTTCATGAATGATTGTGGAAACAAAATCAACCGGATCATCACCATGTTTAAAAGCAATTCTTACATCATTATTACCAATTTTTTCAGTAAAACCATGCGGGTATATACCTAAAGCGCCACGATTATTATCAAAACCAATATAATTTAGTAAATATTTTGCAGTATCAACAAGTTCACTTTCATTATATTTGATTGACAACTTTTTCTTATTCTTTTTACCAGGCATAATTGGAATTAATGCATTCTTTAATTCATTAAATAATTTATCTATTACTTCACTTGTTATACCACTTTCAAATTCATTAAGCATCGTATCATATAAATTTTTACCATCACTTATATAACCATAATATTCTTTAGTTAAATTGATAACTTTCTTTAAATATGGTTTAAACATTTCATAATCATTATTATCTTTTGCTTTTTCCCACATAACATTGCTTTTATTTAAGTATTTTTGATAATTAACAAAAAATTCACTAGGTATTTTTTTAAATTTAACTAAATCTTTATATAAATCATTAATATATCTTTTCTCTATCTCAGATAAATTATCAAATTCATTTTCTATAACGTTCTTTAATAAAGACTCATACTCATTGCTTGTATTTAATTTAAATAATTTTTCATCTAAAGATCCAATTACTTCGATTAAATCATCTTTACTTTCAACTGGTGCATTAACTCTAAGTTCCCAGTTAAGCAAATTCAAAGTATACTCTAAGTTTTTAATATCATTTAAATAATTTATTAAATTATCCATAACTCCATCTCCTTATTAATATTGTTCAAAAATAATCTAATATACAAAAAAAACTGAGTCTCCCCAGTTTAATTTCAATATGGTGCCCAAGGCCGGACTTGAACCGGCACGAGCTTTAACACTCGCAGGATTTTCGTACCACTATAACTTTCGTTACCAAACAAAATTGTTTGTAGTCTGGACTTTCTCTTTACCATATCATATGACTTAGGTATTGCCCGTCAAGTCTCTACACCTTATTTACGATTTCTATAATTATCAGTAAGTGCATGACAATTAGGACACAACAATTTTAAATTTTCAAATGAATTGTCCTTATTATCACCATTAATATGATGTAATTCCAAAGGAATATCAACACCATTCCACTTTTCCAAACCACAAGCTTCACATTTTAAAGGTTTTAACTTATCTCTTAAAATTCGTTTCTTAAGCTTATAGCTATTTATAGGAATTTCATTATTAAAATATTTTTCAATTGGTTTTACATCAGCTGGAGTATTATTTACATTCCAACCTTGACCTAAAAAGTGACTCGTATCAATATGATATAAATTAATATACTTATCAAGAACACGATAATTACCACCATAAGGTTTCAAATTCAACTTAATTAAACATTCGCGTTTACTTCTAGAATTATTAACCACATCGGCGATTTCACTTTTACAATATTTTAATTTCAAAATCCCCTCCGTAAATCTTGGCTCGGGATTGCCATCAGCGTTATCTGTAAGGTTTCCCCGAATTTGAGCAAATTCACATAATCGATTTCTTAGATTAGTGCTCAAGCCCTTCCCAATATATATTAGTAAGAGGGCCTAAGTCCTGTGCGTCTACCTATTCCGCCACTTGGGCAGGCACTGTCTTAACTAAATAAGACTACTTAAGTATAATATAAAACTCTATCAATTTCAAGTGTTTTTTTAAATTTTTGATAAGAATGTGACAAAAATTATAAAGAATTAAGCATATTGCATAACATTTTTCATTTTTTTACTAAATATAGTTGACAAATGGAAGTGGAATTTGTTATAATCAGAATGCATTCAGAAAAAAGTGCATGGAGGAATACCCAAGTCCGGTTGAAGGGATCGGTCTTGAAAACCGACAGGTCGTGAAAGCGGCGCAGGGGTTCGAATCCCTTTTCCTCCGCCAATTTAATATTTGATATCGCGGGATGGTAGCAGTCTGGTAGCTCGTCGGGCTCATAACCCGAAGGTCGTAGGTTCAAATCCTTCTCCCGCAACCATGGTTCGTTAGTGTAGAGGCCTATCACGCTTGCCTGTCACGCAAGAGATCACGGGTTCAAATCCCGTACGAACCGCCATTTGGCTTCATAGCTCAGTCGGTAGAGCAGAGGACTGAAAATCCTTGTGTCGCTGGTTCAATTCCCGCTGGAGCCACCATGAAAACAAAAACAAGCCTTCTTAGGCTTTTATGCCCGATTAGCTCAGTCG
>FR903534.1:11103-26934 GCA_000438075.1 Clostridium sp. CAG:609
GCTGTTAACCGTTAGGTCGTAGGTTCGAGTCCTACATCGGGCGCCATTTAAAAAGCAAAATCTTGAAAGTTAAATTTCAAGATTTTTTTTTCGTTTTTTAAAAAAGGCACTACCTAAGTAATACCTTTTATAATTTACCAATGAATGTTTAATTTATTATCACCAAAACACAAATTAACAGTAAGAGACAAATCCTTAGTAGCTTCAGGTACAGACTTAACAGCATAAATTGTTTTAGTAACTAATGGATTAATAGAATAAAAACTTCCTAAATCATATCTTCCACTACTATCCTTTTCTACCTCAATTAGATTTATTCCTTTATAAGAATATCCTCCATCAAAAGTAAAAGTCGGAGTACACGTATCAGATAAAAATCCTTCAAAAACGTAATCACTAAAACTTTCTGTGCCAGTATTTTTTACAACCATTTCAATAACTTGATAAATTTCATCATCTGAACCATCATAATATGTATAATATGATTGTCTTGGATTCGGAGGTAAAATTTTCGAAGTCCAATAAACTCCAGTAACAGTTATTTCAGCCTTAATTTCTTCATCATCATAAGTTCCAACAACTTCTTTAGTTACATCTTTAGTAACTTCCAAATCTTCTAAACCTTTATAATCATCTTCACTATAATCATTATCATCATCATTCTTCGGAGCAACATAAGAACCACCTGGATTTCCACTTCCACCATTATTGCCACCACCAGACTTATTGGAATTTAAATCAATTAATAAAGCAATAATACCAATAACTGCAACAGCTACTACTATGATTATTATCATTTTCTTTTTACCATCATCAGATTTGTTATAATTTGATAATTCACAACTTGGACATTTTTCTAAATTTTCATCATATTTTTTACCACATTCACTACATTTTTTCATAAAAACACCTTCCTTTTTAATATAATAAAAATAATAATAAAAGAAAGACTAACTTATTTAATACATTAACACTAAAAAATCAAAAGATGACTAACATTAGAACCTTTCTTCACATTTTAAACATCACACTTTTAACTAAAAATCAACTCCATTCAATATTAATTAAATAAAAATTACAATTAACTTAATAACTATAATAATTATTCATACCACATTTTAATTATATCATCATATAAATAATCTGTCCATAATGTCAATTTATTTATTTTTTTTATTTAACAAACAAATAATATATGAAAATTATTCTTTTTTCTCATATTCATCCATCTTTTCTTTTATCCACACAGGTAACATTTCTTTCAAAGGTAAAAAACCCCTTCTTGTTTCAACAATATCTTTTTTGTTATCATAAGCTGCATAATAAATATCTTTAATAGATACATCTAATTTTTTATTTTTCTCATCAATACCCACTATTAAAACATAAATATCATCACCAACATTAACAAAATCAGTTACATTTTCCACAAAATCATTAGATATTTCCGACAAATGACAAAGCCCATCATAACCATCAACTTTAACAAAAAAGCCATAATCTTTAATACCAGTAACCCGAGCTAAAACTATTTCACCTACTTTTAACACAACAATCACCTACTTATAGCTTATAGTATAGCAAAAAAATATTTACTTAACAAGCATTTAATATTATAATATTTCTAGGTGAAGAAAAATGAATAAAGAAATTGATATGGAAGAAAAAATAAAAAGCATGATTGAAGAACTACGTCCCTACCTAAACATGGATGGCGGAGATATAGAATTCATAAAATATGAAGATCACTACATTTATGTCAAAATGACTGGTGCATGTCAAAGTTGTATGTTCCAAGATAACACATTAAATGATGGGGTATTATCATTCTTTCAAGCTCAAATACCAGACCTTGAAGGTGTAATTAACGTTCCTCTATAAGAAAATCAATTTTTTCAATCTTAGCGTATTTAGATATTTCTAAATATGTTTTTTTTAAAAACAATTCAAACTCATCTACTCTTTTTATAACTTTAACTAACTCTTCCTCATCAGTATCTTTATTCATAATAGATTCATATAAATCAAAATAATATGTCGGATATAAAAGTCTTGCAAAAAGCATTTGATATTCATATACATTCATTGGTCTTATTTTTAAAAAGCTAGATAATTCATCAAAAGAGTAATCAAAATCTTCTTTAAAAAACATAGCTTTAATATATTCAGCAATATCTCGAACTTCCATATCAAATATAAATGACAGTGGATTTAAATAATTAAGCTTGTAATTTGGATAAAATACTCTTCGATGAGATAAAACCAATCTCGGTGCAAAATTATTTCCATAAGAAAAATTAGTGTTATTAACATAACTTATAGCAACTTCAGCAAGACCAATATAATAACTAAATGAATCTTTAATAACACTTTTTTCATAAGCAAGTTCCCGCACCTGATATTCAAAATAATCAATTTTACTAGCCCAGAGTTCACCCCAGTTATTGCGATATAACTTACTTCTTGCATCAGTTACCATAAGTTTTTCACTAATACTTACCATATCAAATATATCATATTCTTCTTTTAAATTACTAACACTAAATAACATATAGTTATAACCATTCAATGTAGTTAAATAACTATTATTTCTATTTAACATTATTTTATGAACATCAATTCCTTTTTTAATCATTTCATTATTAACACCAATTATATCATCAAGTTCATCTATCCCACGATTATAATACACAAAAAAGAAATCTTCATTATTAAGTTTAAAATGATATTTACCATCTTGTTCATCAATTGTATTAACATCTATACCATAATAATATTCTAATGTCTCTTTCATATTACATTATATAAAAAAAACAGGTATTTTATTACCTATTTTATTTTCTTACATACCAATAACTACCAGATACTCCATTTGAAGGGTAAGTATTACTATTATCAGACGTAACATCTTCAATATAAGTACCTTTAGATTTTGTTGTTCCATCAGCAACCGTGGTTAAAGAATCAGTTATCAACCATTCATTATGACGGTTAGAAGAACTAGTCATATTTGACTTAATAAGCATTATTTCATTTGATTCATACTGATTAGATACTTCAGTATCAGAACAAACATACTTACCAATATAATCTTTAAAATATTAATTCATTTCTTCATCAGTTAACCCCCTGTATATTTTTTCTCCATCCGAATCTTTTTCACCAGTATAGTATTGTGTAGGAACAGAAACTTTACCTAGCTTTCCATAACAATAAAATGTTCCATCAGACCCTACTGAATAATTAGAATATATTTCCGGACCATTCATTACCCAAGTATCATTCCAATAATAATTTGTATAAATTCTACCACTACCACTATTTGTTTGAACTTTATAATTTGTTGTTTCCTTAATATCATACTTACTCCAAGTATAAACTACTTTAGTCTTCTGAGATAAACTATATATATCTGATGATTTGCCATTTGAATCAACTGCATAAACTTTAATATAATAAGTAGTATTTGAAATTAAATTACTAAAGGAATAAGAATTACTTACATCATTTACAAAATTAGTATCATTAGAATTAGATAATATAGAATAATAATAACTAGCTATATCATTAGTTCCTTTTTCTGAAGTTACATTTATAGTTAAGCTTGTACTAGTAATATTAGAAACTACAACATTTTTAATAACAGGTAAATTATATTTATCAAAATATACATAACATTTATCACTTACATTTCCTTTAAAAACAACTTTTTTCTTTTCATCATTCCAAGATAATTCACTTCCATTTTCACACTTAGATAATAAATCATTAAAAATATAACCATCTGTAGGAAAATCACTTAAAGTTGATAATTCATAATCTCCTGCTCCATAATTTTGTTCAAGCATCATAGATATAAAATTAACATTTTCATTTGAAGAGCCAATATCACTTTCATTAACAACTACATCTTTATTAAAATTAAAATACTGACCTAAAACAAAGCTAAAACAAAAAATAAATACAATTAAAAAATTAAACAATAGCTTTTTTTTCATTACAACCACCTATATTATTTATTAAAATAATTATATCATGGATACTATATGTTGTAAATTAATGGAAGAAAAAAATTAAAAAAAATTAGGAATTACTAACCTAACTTTTATTATTTATTATTAAATTTAGCTACTAAAGCATCAAACATGTTTTCACAAGCTTTTAAGAATGCTTCTTTATCTGCAGTAAAGTCTACTGGAACTTCAGTATTATTTACATGTTGTTCTACTGGTGCATCCATTACTGTTTGATTAACTTCTGGTGTAACTGGAGCCGCTTCAGGCATTACCGGATTAACACTTGCAATAGTTTGACTTTGTACTGGAGCATCAGGCATAACAACAGTATTTTCTACAGGTTGTTGCACTTGTGGAGCCACATTTACTGGTTCAACTACTTCTGGTTTTTGCACAACATTATCTAAAACTGGTGCTGCATTTTCAACTTTTGATTCTAAAGAATCAACACTTATTGGTTTATAATTATTCTTTAAAGCTTCAAATGATGCAACAGGTAAAGTAAGTTGCTTAAAGAAATTATCTTCAGCACTAATACTTTCTCCAACACTTATATAATCAACTTGATTTCCAGAAATAATTAATCTCAACACTTCTTTAACAGAATTCCATTCATTATCAGGAATCAAACTCAAAGAATTATTAACAAGTTTAGTAACCAATATAATTGGAAGCCCCATTGTTCCATTCATTTCATTATCAAAAACAACATATTCCCCAGTATTACTTTTAAAAGCAGTAACCAAAGGCTTTTCCAAATTCATACCAGACACAGTATTTATTTTAATTTTTTCCATATTTATCAATCCCTTCATCTATTCTAACTAATTATACCAAATATATTTTATTTTGTAAATTTATTTATCTAATTTTTTTAAAATAAAATATTTACAACCATATGCACAACACTTTTCTACATAATCATCTACCATTTTAATATCATTTATTGGTTTATAATACTTATTAGTTTTATCATTAAAACCTTTAAGTCTTACTTTACCATATGCATAATCTCCTAAAATATAATCAAAATTATCATAATATTCAGTTATCTTACCTTCAATATCACTTATATCAAAAGCATCTCTAACATTCTTTATTAATTCATAATTTTTCCCATCAATTGTAACCATTTTACCTCCCTATACAAAAACTAACATCAATATAATACTAAGCATAAATACTGTTGAAATAACACTTAATATAAGAAGTATATCCACATAACCATTACCACTAGTAACTTTATTATTTTCTCTTTCTATTTTCTCTATTGCTTTTTCTAACAAATACTCTTTATTAATAGCATTTTCTCTTATTTTAAAATAATCATATACTAAAGAATTAACTCTATCAACATCTGCACTACTCATATTTTTAATATCATCCATACTATAATTAAGTAATTCATACGCTTTAACATTTAAATAATGCTTTTCCTTAGGCATAACTACTTTAACATTACTACGCATTTCACTTTTAAAATACCTATCTATCTCTAATACATCTGTTGCATTTAGAAAATTATATGATACCCTCAAAGGATTCTTTGAATATGGTGTATATAATAAATCATAAAATTCATTTACTTCAACTTCAGTTATATAAAAATTAACTTTCTTTTTTATAAACATATCAACTAATTCTTTTTGAATTGTTATAAAATATGGATTCTTATCCTTTATTTCTTTTTGATTATTATCATTTTCTATATCTAAAAACAATTGTAAATTAGATAAAAATATCATTATAGCATCCGGAGAATATCCAAACTTAGCTAAATTTTCTTTTAAAAGTTTTTCATCACCAATCATCATTGGATTAATAATATCAAGTTCACTATAGATAGATATAAGCATTCTTACAACCACAACTAAGAAGGAATTATACATAATTCCTTGGATATTATCACAACTATTTTGATAATCATTAATAGCTTTACTAAAGGCATTATTTATAAATACTTTATCCACTATTCTCACCCTATAATAAATTATAACATAGTTTTTAACTAATTGGAATAGATAAACCACTACTTTTACTCTGAATTAATCCCCCATAAATAGATGGAACTCTTCCATTTACAACAACTGATGCTATCAAAACATCATAATCTATTACCATTTCTTTACTTGATGTCGGACTTATAATATTTGTACTTAACTTTACAGTTACATATATTTCCACTAAAGCATTATTTATACCATAATCAGTTATTTTAGTTTTTAAGTTAGTTAAAATGGAACCAACAAAATTAATTGGTACATATATCTTTGGTCCAAGATTACTTATAATAGCATTATTTCCAATAAACATAGGTAATTTAAGTAATATTCCATTTTTACCTCCACTTATATTTTGGGTATTACCAACATTTCCATTTTCTAAATCATTTATATTATTCTCTAACTCTTTAGTTACTAAATCTAACACTTTATATGATTTATCCATATCATAACTAACATATAATATTTCTCCATCACTATTTTTATTAATAACAATTATATCTTTTAAATTATCACCTTTAAATAAATCATAATTTATCTTATTACTTAAAAAATAATCCATAAATTCATTTAACTTAACATGTGCTATATCAATTAACCTTTTACTAACAAATTTACTATACCCAATAAACAAAATATATGTAAAAAAAAATATCAAAGCCATATCTAATATTACAACTTTCGATATTCTATATTTTTTTCTTTTTTTAAACTTTGTCATATTAAATAATATGATTTAAAACTTAAGGTATGATTTTAAAAATAAAAATAATCCCACTAAGAAAGTAACAACCACTAAAACTATTAATATTTTAATACCAATACCAATTTTTTCATCATCAACAAAGTCTTTATTATCATCTTCAAAATCATTCTTCTTAAATAAATTTGATGTATAAAAAGAATTATCTAACTTTTCTTGGTTTTTATTTTTAACTTCAGTTATTTGATTATTGTTTTCTTTTTCTTTTATTTCAGTAATCTTTGTTACTTCAGTTTCCATACTTTCATATACTTGAGTATCATCATCACCTTTTAAATCACTAAGTATATCTAATGGATCAATATCGTTACTATTACTATTTTTTTCTTCTAACTTCTTAGCTTCATTAATAGTTATAGTATTTATTAAATTCATTAAATTTTCTTCCGGAGTTGCTTTTACTTCTTCTTTTTCTTCACCATCAATATTTAAATTACTTAATATATTATACTGAGTATTTCTTAACTTCTTTGCTCTATTTTCTTCATAAGTTTCAACCTTTTCATCTTTAGCTTTTTCTAAGACCTTAGTTAAATCATACTCTTTAGTAGGTTCATCACTGATAATATTTTCATGTGGGCGTTCTTCAATTCTTATACTTCTTCTCTTCGGAGCAGAGTTATACCTCTTATCAAGAATCTTTTTTATTTGTTCAACATCTATTTCTCTTTCTTGATTACCAATAACTGTGGCATTACTACGCACGTTAAAATTATCTAGCTCGCTATTATTAATTTGCTTATACAAATCATCATTTTTAGCAACTCTAGACATACCAACATTATTACTATATTTATTCTCTCTTGTGTTCATAACACTACCTCTATCAAAATAATAACATAAATATAAAAATTTTTAAAGCATATTAATTGATTTTTGTAAACTTTTTTACTATAATTATAAAAGGAGGAATAATTTATGAAAGAATTAAAAGTCAACGAAAACTGCATTGGATGTGGAATGTGTGTTGCTATTGACCCAGATCATTTTGAAATTGTAGATGGTTTATCTGAAGCTACAAACAGTAACAACTTAGAAAGTGAAGCATTAAAAAATGCTATAGATTCTTGTCCAGTCAGTGCAATTGAAATTAATGATAAAAATTAAAATGTTAAGATTTAACCCTTAACATTTTTTAATGCATAATTATTCACTATAACTTTTCTTCAATAAATTATTGAGAATTAATATACTTAATAATACAGAAAATATATAACTACCAAAAGCAAATATATTAAATACATTTTCTTTAATTAACAAATAAGTTAACAACACCAACCCTAAATAAATCAAACTATATATAAAACCTAGAAACAAAAAGTTATAAAACAATAATTTACTTTTTCTAAATCCTAACATAATATATAACCTAAAATCTTTATATGACTTATTAAAATAATCTACACTAAATGATACAATCATAATAAACAAAATAACATACATAACAACTCTTGCAAATGCAAGTAGTCCACTTAATAATTTATAACCATCCATTGATGCCGTAGCATTTACACTTACATTAATTATATTATTATAATAACTTTCATCAATTGTGAATTTATCAGTATATTTTCTACTCTTTAAAACTATCGCTGTTCCTTCTTCTGTATCATATGACTTTTCTATATATTTTGAATACTTTCTTAAAAGTGCATCAATATCATTAGCTTCAACTAAAATGGTTCTAACTTCTTCATTATTTAGTTCTTTATCTATTTTATTATTTATCTTATATGAAAATATATAAACAATACACAAACACAAAGAAATTACAATAACATTAAATAGTTGTCTTTTTAATTTATTAAAATCCATTAAACCTTTTACAATTATCATAATTCACTCAACACCTTTACTGAATATTTAGATACATTTTTAATATCACTTTTTATTAAACTATGATTTATCAAACTGATAATTACATAATAAAGTATAAAAGCCATAAATGGAATAGCTATTCTTACAGCTCTAAAACTAACAAATTGTTTTAAATAAATTCTAACAGCGATAGATAATATAATTAATGAAATTATTGCCAAAATCATAGCTATAAACATAATTATTTCTAATTCAAAAAATAATATTTTTACTAGTGATTTATCATTAAAACCAAGTGCTTTATATAAAGCTATATTATAATTTTCTTCTTGATAATAACTCTTAAAGAATTTTGATAAAATAATAGTTAAAACAATAATCATAATAACAAGCAAAAGAATTGATAAAAATAATGAATAATTAACAAAAGCATCATCAACTTCAGATACTGAAGTAATAATTCCTTGACTATTTAAATAGTCATTTACTTCTTTTACATTTTTATATTTATTAACATATATATCAAATAATTTAACAACTAAATCTCCTTTTATCTCTTCCTTTGTTTCATTTTGAATATTATCATAATCAACACTACTAATATAACAATCATTATAACTATATGAATAATCCGCATTATACGTACCCACTAACTTAAACGTTTTAGCAACTTTTTCTTTAGTATTACCATCTTTAAAATACAAAGTTACATTTTTACCTATCATTTTAGTTAAATCTTCTAACTCTTCATATTTTAAATCATCAAAATTCCTATCACTTGCCCTCTCTGGACATATAATTTGTCCAATAGTCTTAATAGTACTTCCTTTAGTTACTTTCGGAGTATAATATTTCATGTCACGTAGTATATTAAAACCAAGATTATTATCTAAATCTCTATATCCATATAAAGAATTTTCAAACTCACTAACATAAACAATATTTTTGTTTTTATACCCATCAATTTTTTTTTTATATTCATCATATTTATCAGTTTTTTCATACACAGATATTATTTTAGATTCATTTTGACCATAACTAATAGAATTAACTACATCCTTGAAAGTCTTATAAAAACAAAAAAGAAAAGAAAGAAGCAAAAAACATAAAGATGTAATAACTATAAATATTTTTCTTTTTACAGATATTCTTCTAGAATTTAACAAAGCTATTTTAAAAGCATCTTTAGTTTTCATCTTTTAAAACTCCCTTTTCTAAATATACAACCTTATCAGCATAGTTCTTAATTTTTTCGTTATGACTAACTACAATTACACATTTATCTTTACTTATATCTTTTAAGTAATTAAATACTTCATCTTCATTTTTAGAATCTAAATTACCTGTTGGTTCATCCGCTAAAATATATTTTGGATTATTTACTAAAGCACGAGCTAAGCTTACTCTTTGTTGCTCTCCACCTGATAGTTCATATGGATAATGACTTTCTCTATCCAAAACATTAAAAGTTTTTAATAAATCTTTAGCTTTATTTAAATCTACATTACCATTTATATACATTGGAAGCAATACATTTTCTAATGCAGTTAACTTATTATTAAGATAAAAATTTTGAAAAACAAAACCAATTTTTTCATTTCTTAATTTACATAACTCATCATCACTACATTTTCTTGTATCTACTCCATCAAGAAAAACACTCCCTTTTGTAGCTTTATCCATTAATCCTAAAATATTAATTAAAGTGGATTTTCCACTTCCCGATTCACCCATTATTGCATAAAACTTACCAACTTCAAATTTATAAGTTACTAAATTTAATGCTTTTACCTGTTGACCAGATTCACTAACATAACATTTTAATACATTTTCTAAATACATAATATACCTTCTTTCATATTTTAAGAATAACATTTATTGCAAAAAAGTAAAGACACTTTAAAGTTACTATTTAAAAGTTTTATAAAGTAACTCGTAAAATTCACTCACCTTTTTATTACATTTTACCTCATCATTTGAACACTCAAACACAACATTGTGATTTTCATCTTTTTTAACATAATCTAGCAAATATCCATCTAAATACAAAGTCCAAAACTCATAAGATTCATCTGGATATTTTATTAAATAAACAATTAAATTATCTTCTTCAACATAATCAATTCTATGTTCAACATCTTTTTCAAAATAACTATACACATACCAATTTTCTTCTCCTTGATATTTCTTTTTTATTTTTTCTGTTAAATCATCATTAACAATATTGTAAGTAACCTCTTCACTTAAAGCAATTTCATTTTCTTTTTGAACTTTAAATTTATCATTAATATAATTTAAATTAAATTCTATTTTTTCACTTTTTTCAGTTTTACCATCAATATAAGTTATATATAAATTATTCTTTAAATATTCAAAATCATTAAAATCAAAATATTCATTATAACCTAAATAAGTTATAAACTTTAATCTTCCTAAAGTATCATGATATATTAATTCTTCCTTATCATTCTTATTCAAATAATATAATTTAACATCACTATAATTTTCCAAAGGACAATCTATAATAAATGTATCCCGCGTCATTATAGCCATACCAACATCTTCACCATTTATTAAAACACTATAAATAGTTGTTTTTTTATAATTAGTACAAAAATAATAAATACCTAAAATACTTAAAACAAGTAACAATAAAATTAAAAGAATTAATAATATCTTTTTAAAAATATTCATTCTTTTTTCTTGACTTTCATTTCTTAAACCAAGTAATTCATCAATTGATACATCAAGTATATTAGATATTTGAAAAATCATCTCTGTTGAAGGTACATTATTACAAGTCTCCCATTTACTAACAGTTACTCTATTAGTACCAAGTAAACTTGCAAATTCATCTTGAGTATATCCTTTTTTTTCACGAGCTTTAGAAATATTTTTTCCTATTATTGATGTATTAAAATCTCTGTTTCTCTTAAACACTTCTATCACCTAAATTAATATTATCAAAGAAACAAAATTATTGCAAGAAAAAACACTAAATATTTTCTACTTAGTATTCTTTAATGCATATAATTTTTTAATTTCTTTAATAGTTAGATTTCTATATTCTCCAGACTTAAGATTATCTATAGTTAAAAAAGCATAACCAACTCTACTTAATTTAATAACATCAATATTCATACTAGCAAATATTTTCTTAACAATATGATTTCTACCTTCAACTATTGTAAGTTCAACAACACTAGTATTCTTTTCAAAATCTTTTTTCTTTATTTTAAATCTTTTAATAACAACTTTTCTACCTTCAACAACAATATTACTTTTTATTTTTTTTATATCATCTTTATCTAACACTTTATTAACTTTTGCAACATAAGTCTTTTCTACTTCAAAACTTGGATGCATAAGCAAATTAGCTAAATCACCATCATTTGTTAAAATAATTAAACCAGTTGTGTCATAATCAAGTCTTCCAATCGGATAAATTCTAGCATCAGTATTAATTAAATCCCTAACTGTAATTCTTCCTTGTTTATCTTCAACACTACTTATTACTTGACGTGGTTTATTAAGTAAATAATACTCTTGTTTTACATCCTTATTTATAATAACACTATCAATACTAATTACATCATTAGCTTCAACTTTAGTTCCAAGTTCAGTTATAATTTTACCATTAACCATAACTTTACCCTTGCGAATTAATTCTTCTGCTTTTCTTCTTGATGTATACCCATAAGATGCAATAACTTTCTGAAGTCTTTCCAAAGTAATCACCTTCCTTCAAGAAAAATTATACCAAAAAAAGAAAGAAAAATCTACATATTTGACTTATAAACCACCATATGTTAGAATAAACACAAGTAAATGAGGAAATAATATGAAAAAAGCTGAAGAATTAGAATTATTTGAAAAATATGCAAAAGGAAATAAAGAAGCATATGAAACTTTAACAAAATACTTTTTACCAGAAGTTATAACAATAGCTAAATCATTTCATAAACTTAACAAAGATATACCTATGGAAGATTTTGTGCAAGAAGGATGCATCGGATTAATCAAAGCAATGCCTATTTTTGCAAGAAGTCCCAAAACTTATGGAAGATTTTGTGGAATGGCGCGTGAAAAAATAAAAGCAAGTTTAATTCATTTTATAGCAAATCAAAACGAAGTTTTAGAAACCCGCGGAGAAATTGAAAAGAGAGTTTCAAAAAATAAATATAGCAACTTAAGAAAAATTAATCTCGAAGAACCTAAGCAAGGAACAATTAACTATAGTGATAATTTTATTGATGTAATTATGACTAAATCAATTATTGATGAAATACTAAAAATAATGAATGAAAACCCATTTTTTAGTGAAAATAGAAAAAAAGTATTAATGCATACATATGGAATTAATAATTGTGAAGTTTTAACTCAAACAGAACTTGCATCATTGCTTGGAATTACCGCAACAAGAATACAACAACTTGATGAAGAAAACATTGAAAAACTAAGAGAATTATTTATTCAAAAAGAATTTGAATGGTTATTTAATTTAACTGATAAAATACCTCTAGAAGATTTATATAAAGAATTTAAAAGTACATATCCTACTTTAGTTTTAACCAAAAAATAATGAAGATAAAATAAAAGCAACAGTTATTCCAATTAAATCAGCAATTAAACCTACACTTAAAGAATACCTTATCTTTTTAACACCAACTGAACCAAAATACAATGCTAAAACATAAATCGTAGTATCCGTACAACCTTGTAAAACACTTGCAAGTCTTCCTGTATATGAATCAGGTCCATAATTTATAAATATATCATTCATTATAGCTAATGTTGCAGTTCCACTAATTGGTCTAAGTATTGCCATCGGAAGAATATCCAAAGGAATATTTATAATTTCAAATATTGGTTTAAAAACATCTAATACTTCATAAACAAAATTACTATCTAAAAATATATTGATAGCAAAAACCATTGCAACAACATTAGGAAAAACACTCAAAGATATTTGTAAACCTTCTTTAGCACCATCTAAAAATGAATCATACAAATTAACTTTTTTAATAAAACCATAAAAAATTACAACAAATACAAAAAGAGGAATAACTAACTTTGAAATATAATTCATTTTTTACCTCTCTTTCTTATGAAATAATCAATTAATACAGCTCCGATACATGAACAAAATGTAGCAATAGTACCTGGAATAATAATCTCAGATGGATTAAGGGAACCATGTGCTATTCTTAAAGCTAAAACAGTTGTGGGAACTACCGTAACACCCGCAGTATTTAAAACTAAAAAAGTTATCATTGGTACACTTGCTGTATCTTTTTTTTCATTTATTTTTTGAAGTTCCACCATCGCCTTTAAACCAAAAGGTGTTGCAGCACTACCTAGCCCCATCATATTAGCAGCAATATTTGATGCAATATAACCTAAAGATGGATTATCCTTAGGAACACTTGGAAATAACCTTGATAATATTGGTTCTAAAAATGCTGCAAATTGTTTTAACATACCAGCATCTTCAGCAATCTTCATAATTCCTGACCACAACACAATAACTGGAAAAATAGATAGCATTAATTCTAAAGCTTCATTTCCATTTGTTAAAATACTTTCATTGATATTGCCAATATTACCAGTTAAAAATGAATAAACAACTCCGATTATAATTAAGAAAAACCAAATATAACTTACCATCTTAACCATTCCTTTAACTTAACCCACCATGATTTATGTTTTACTTCTTTTACTTTGACATATACATCTTCAACTCTAACTACTTTATCATTTAACTTTATTTTTACTTCACCTACTACATCATTATCTCTATATTTTTTATTCTCATAGATATTATAATCTATTTCTATTTTATCTTTATCACTTAAAACTGACACATAAATATCATTATTAATATATAACGTATTATCCTTATATAGTTTTTCATCCTTTATCCTTATTTTATCTTTATCCAATACTTTAACACTTTTATATTTTCTAAATATTTCTTCATACATATTTTTATGATCTATAAAATCATTACCATCATTTAAAGTAACTATAACAACATTTATATTATTTCTACTTCCTGTTGTAACTAAAGTTCTGTGTGCTTTTTTAGTAAATCCAGTTTTACCTCCAGTTATATAATCTTCACTTAATAATAATTTATTTTTATTTGTCCAACTATATGTCTTATAATTTGTTTTAACAGTATACTTTTTAGTACCAAATATTTCTCTAAATACTTTATTTTTCATCGCATACCTAGTTAAAAGTGCCATATCTTTAGCAGTTGAGATATTTCCATTACCATCATTATCTTCTAAACCATGAGGATTTATAAAATAACTATTCTTCATTCCAATATCAGTAGCTAACTTGTTCATAAGTTTAGCAAAATTATCATTACTACCTGCAACATTTTTTGCTAAAACTATCGCAGCATCATTACCACTTCTAAGCATTAACCCATATAACAAATCTTTAATAGTTAATTTTTCTCCAACCTCAATATATACTGCACTTCCATAAGCTTTTAAAACTTCTTCCCCAACTTCTACATTTTTATTAATATCAACATTTTCAATAGTAACTATCGCTGTAAGTATTTTAGTAATACTTGCAATCAGTCTTTTATCATCAACATTCTTTTCATAGTAAACTATATCATTATCTAAATCATATGCAATATAACTTGATGCACTTATTGCAAAAACTTTTACTGGCACTAACAACAACACTAAAAAACAAAGTATTTTTTTCATATGTTACCCCTTTATTTAAGATTATGAATTTACTTTTGAAAATATCCATGGTAGAATATAATTAAGATGCAGGTGGTTTTATGAGTAGTATTAACTTTTATTTAGCAAAATTAACTCATAATTTATTAATTGATGAGAATATTTTTATGATTGAACCAATTTTAATCAAAGAATTTAAGAAAGCTATTATCGATATAAACAATAATTGGGAAATTTATGAAACAAATTTTAAAGAAAATATTAAATTTGTTTTTAGCATTGATGAACAAATGATATTTACAGTACTTGCTAGCAAATTAAAACTAGAATTTTTAAATAAAGACCCAGAGTACTGCGGTGAACTTGTAACCACCTTATCGCAATTTCAAAAAAGCCCTATTAATCTAGCAGACTATGCTAAGATAGTCCTTGATGAACCACTATACACTGCAATAATTAATACAGTTGCAATGAGTAACATATTTTGTTATCAAGAATTCTTTCAAATAATTTATCAA
>FR903534.1:26998-29741 GCA_000438075.1 Clostridium sp. CAG:609
GATATTGAAACCAAAAATCATTTTTTAAGAAGTCTATATAAAGTTCAAAATAAAACATATAATATATTAATAAATGATAATAATAATTTGTCTGAAATTTACAACATCCTTTATAGAACAATGATTAAATGCAATAAAAATAAATATATCTTTTCAAATAAAGATTTTAGAGACCTAAAAACAATTCTTATCATTCTTTATAGCAACGATGATGAGCTAAAAGAAAATCTAAAAGAACAAATAATGGATATTGAAAATAAATATAACTCTCCGGAAGCAATTATTAAAAGCATTTTAAGGACTTTAAAAAATTTAAGACAAAATAAAAAACAAAATGTTAGGAGACTTTACCATGACTAAGATAAAAACATTAACTAATTTTAATATAAATATTCATAAACTTCAAAACTATGTGAACAAACTTTATAAGGGAGATAACACTAATGAAATTTTACTTATTATGTTTAATTCTGTTATTAATTCATATCCAAATAAAGAATGGATGAATCTTGAAGATACATTTTTTATAAATTTACCAACTGAAAGTGTTGAACAATTAATTGTGCATACGATACTTTCTTATAAACTAGGAATAGATTATTTAAAAAAACCAATTATTATTCAAAATGATTTAGAAAATGTTTTAATAAATAAAAATGTAAGTCCATCTAACTTACATAAATATGCATCTACTCTTTTAACTAAATCTATTTATGATTTAACAACTTATGCTTATGATAATCATTTAATTAAACCAAGACATATTTATAAATTAATAACAGATTATTTTGAACTTGATAATGTTAATTTAAAAGAAGCAACTAAGTTAATACAAAGTTTTATCAAGGAACATGAAATAAAAATATTCAATGGGAATTATTATTTCTTTAATATTTATAAGTGCTTAAGAAAATTAACAACGTTAAGTTATTATCCAGAAGATACATCTGCAATTGATTTAATACCTTTATTTAACACAATTGAAAACGAAGAAACAAAGAAAAGAATTCAAGATGATTTTACAAATATAGAAAATAGTAACAAACCATTAATAGAAAAAATAGAAGATTCAATAGTGGTGGCACATCATTATTCATATGATCTCCCCCTTGCAAAGAAAAGAGAACCAAAAGACTGATACTTATTTTAACAAAGTATCAGCTTGTTCTTTTATTGGTTCTTTAGGTATTTTTCTTATTACTTCAGCAGTTACAATATCAATTATTTTATCTAAAGGTAATCTTTGATTTATTCTTTTTGCTATTTTACTAACATTAATTGTTAAGTAATCTATTCTTTTATTTTTAAATGACAAATTATAATAACTATTTAAAATAAATAATACATCACTTTCATTATTATTAAAATTTGTTGCAAATAAACTACGTATCAAAGACCTTAGTTTCTTACGATTATGAAGTATAATTGAATTTTCAAAATTTTCAAATATTATTTTTTCGACCTTTGAATAAACAAATAATTCTTCAAGAAAAGGATTTATATTTATTATGGATTTAACTGGTACATTAATAGTAACAGATTTTAAAGTATCACTATTTAATTGAATTTCCATTCCACTACATTTAACTAAATTTTTATATGGTTCACCTACACTAAAATCAAGACATTCCAATTCTTTATTTATATAAAAAGATGTATAATAATTAATATTCTTAACAGAAAACAATTCTTGATAAAATTTTATTTTATCCATTTCATGTCGCGAATAAAAACTAAGGCCATGATTTTGAAAGTTTGCTATTTTCATTCCATCGTATAAGAATCGTTCAAACTTGTATTTTGGAATAGTACAAAATAATTGAAATAACAAATATAAATTATCATAACCAACACATAAACCTTTTATTTGATCAAGTGTCAAAGGAATAATTTTTTCATTTTTAAAAGCTTCTTGTGATTTTAAAAGTTTTATATCTTCATAAGTAAAATTTAGTTGATGATAAAATAATCTAAATAAAGTTAAAAGAGATATTTTGTCTTCGAAAGTATATGTATAAGTACTTTGTTCAACAATAGGGAATCTTTTAGTTTCTATTTTGATTTTTTCAAAAATTCTAGTTTCATTGTATTGAAAACCAAAAATTAAATAAAGTTTCAATGGATTACTCAATATATCTTTCATGTCATAACCATTTTCTGTTTTTAGAATTTTTTAAATAATGTCAAAAGTTTTGGCTTCATACTTACACTTAATTTTGTTTAGATATTCAATCATCTTAGCTTCAAAAAATGAAAACTCAAGTTCATTCATGTTATCAACATTTATAAAATCAGATTTATAATTATCGTGATAAAACATATTAGCTAAAATATCAAATTTAATATTAACTAACTTTTTAAGTAAATCATCAACGTCTTTATTTGTAAAGGTTTTATATGCAATAACTTTATTTATTAAGTCATTTACTAAGTAATTATTATTGTATTTATGTATATTTGGTATATCTTGCTTTACACTATTTACAACATCATAAGTGGCAAAATATTTTTCAAGAAGTATTTCCATGTAAACAATACTTTCAATATTTACATTTTCACTATTACAAGAAATGTCAAATAATCTAAGATACTCTTTTAACATATTATATCTTTTAGTTAAAAATTTATCGGTATTATCAATAATTTTTATATTTGATGCATCTATTAAATTTAAATATGTACTTATTTCTAAACTTATAGCATTCATATTACTATTTACAATTACTAGTTCATTTATTATTGA
>FR903535.1:0-12054 GCA_000438075.1 Clostridium sp. CAG:609
ACCTTTATTTATATTTTACTATAAAAATGTGTAGATGAAAATATTGTGAAAAAATTTTTGGAAAATTAACAATTTATTGTTGATTTTCATATTAAAAAATGCTATTATTAGAATAGAGGAGGACATAAAAATGGAAAATAAGAAAAACACAATCTTATTAACAGTTATCGCAGTTGCTACTTTATTAGTTGCAGTTGTTGGTGCTACATTTGCATACTTCACTGCTCAAGGAGGTAGTGCATCTCAAGCAGATGTTGTTGTTCAAACTGGTAAAGCTGGTAGTTCTTCATTAGGAACTTTCAAAGCTATCAACATTTATGCTGATGCTACTAACTTTGCTCAAGGCAAGGGTGACCAAACTGGTACTTCTACTGGTACAGTTGAATGGACAGCTCCAACTAATGCTACTGGTTCAACTACTGAAGTAACTGAAGCTGACCGTACTATGTGTTATACAGCAACATTAGAAATAACAAATAATACATTTGTTAAATCAGCTGCAAACACTACTGATGCTGCTGAACTTGAATTTACTGCAGTTAAAGGTAGTACAACTATTATCGACAAGATGGATATAACAACTACTAAGACTAATGTTCAAATTCCTACAACTGCTGGTGGTACTGATTATACTCATAAGTTAGTTGCTGATGCTGGTGCTACAGTTTCTGATTCTTGGACATTAACTGTAACATTAAAGAACTTAGGCGTTGATCAAAATGATAACACTGGTAAAAACTTTGCAGGTGCTGTTAAGTTTGATAAAACTAATTGTAAATAATAACAATACAAAAATTGGGCTTCGGTCCTTTTTTTATTGCTTGTTTTTCTATTTTCTGTTAATATATATTAAAAAACGTTAATGGTAGGAGGACTTTGGTATGATTAAAAATAATGAAATAACTGGTGAAATATTTGGAAAATATTTTTTAACTAAAGATAATTTGACGCAAAAAAAGGTATCTAAGTTAGTATTCTATGCATTATTCATGGTACGTTGTTTTGAATAATGAATTAAAACTATTTTTATTTGATGAAATACCTGAAGCTTGGATGCATGATCCGATATTTCCATCTCTTTATGAAAAACATAAATATTATAATTGGTTGAAATTCTTAAGTGTACTAAAACAATGAAATTTGAAGATAAAAGTTTAGTAAATTTTTGGAAAAAATTTGGGAAAAGTTTGGTTCTTTTGGCGATGAATTAAAATATATGACTTATCAAGAAAATCCATGGTTTAATGCTAGAATGAAGGAACCTAGAAGGAATGACTCAAAAAATAAGATTTCTTTAAAAAATATATTTTTATTTTATGATGAATTATCAAGAAGACGTAATTATTTTAAATATTGATTTTGTTCTTGTAAAATAGTCTTTTTTTTGGTAAAATACTAGAGAAAAGAGATGTGGTACTTATGGCATTATTATTAACACTTTTTAGTGGGTTGTTCTTTTTAGTTGGAATAATTATCTATAAATATAGTAATAATAAACTTATGCTTACTCATGCATCAATTGCATGTGCTGGTGTAGTTATAATTGGGTTAGTTTGTTTTGATTTGTTACCTGAGGTAATTGAATCTGGTAAATGGTGGATGTCATTATTTATTATACTTGGATTTGTTATTTTGTTTATACTTGATAAGTTGGTACCTCATCATGAACATGAACATCATGAAGATGATGAAGAAAAAATTGATCATGTACTTCATATGGAACATATAAGTACTGTAACAATTACAGCGTTACTTTTACATAATATGATTGAGGGTATGGCTTTATATGGTGTTGCAAGTAATAATATTAAAAGTGGATTACTTATGTTACTTGGTATTGGTTTACATAATTTGCCATTTGGGTTTCAAATAGGTAGTTTTGGTAAGAATAAAGAAAATAGAGGACTTATTTGTTTACTTGTTTTAAGTGGTTTTATTGGGGGATTACTATTTAGTATATTTGGTTCATTTAATTATTTAGTAGAAGCAATAATTCTTTCTTTAACTATTGGTATGCTTCTTCATATATTAATTTTTGAACTTTTAAAAGAAATAATACAAGAAATACATAAAAAAGAAACTATTTATGGTATAATTATTGGTATAATAATATTAATCATTATAAATTTAATTTAAAGGATGTGAAATAAGCATGAAGAAAGTATTAGTGGTTGGTGCTGCCGGTGCTGTTGGTGTTCATACTGTTAAATATTTACTTAGTGAAGGAAGATATGAAATAACTATTATGGATTTAAAAAATAAATTAGTTATGGATAGACTTAAACGTTTTAAAAAGAGAGTAAATATATTATATGGCGATGTAACTGATAGAGTTTTAATGGAAGCATTAGTTAAAGATCATGATTATATTATTTATCTAGCAAGTGCCATGCCACCGCTTGGAAATATGAAAAAAGGACTTGCTTATGCAATTGATTATGGAGGGTGTGAAAATGTTGTTAGAGCAATAAATTATTATAATCCGAAGTGTCATTTGTTTTATGCATCAACTACATCACTTTATAAAAATATAAAGAATCCTAGTGTAAAGAGTAAGATTACTCTTGATCAAATTGATTATTTTGAACAAGCTAAGTTAGATGCTGAGAATTTAATTAAAAGTAAGTTAAAAAATTATACAATATATAGAATACCTTTGGTGTTAAGTGATAGTTTATATGAAACATTTATGTATCATGGAAAAAGAAATGATTTAATGGATGTTGTTACTAAAGAAGATTGTGCTTATGCATTTGTAAAAGGTATTAAATTTAGTGATGAATTAAATAGAAAGACATTTAATGTAGCAGGAGAAATTCCAGTGGTATATGGTAATGTTTTAGATAGACTTCTGGAATATAATGGTTTAAGTTTTAAATATGTTAGTGCAAGATTGTTTTTAGAAAAAGACTATGTTAGTCCAGTGTGTAGTGATAGAGATGAACTTGAGAATATAATACATTTTAGAAATGATTCTTTAGCACAATATTATAAGAGAATAAAACAAAAAAGAGGCAATAAAAGAAAAATTAATAGATTACTTGCTAAAGTGTTGGTGAAGTAATGAAAGTTGGGGTTGCATTTTCTGGTGGGGGTTTAAGAGGTGCTTATCAAGTTGGTGCGTATAAAGCATTTGTTGATGCCAAAATAAAAGTAGATGGATTTGTTGGAACAAGTATTGGAGCTTTTAATGCATGTATGTGTGCAAGTGGAAGATTTTTTGAGTTATATGATTTTTGGTGTAATATTGATGCTGGAGAAATACTTGGATTTTCAAAAAAGTTAGTAAGTAGTGTAAATACTGATAAAATAGATGTAATAGAGGCACTTAAAAATATAGGGAATATTATAAGTAATAAAGGTATTAGTACGTATGGGATAAAAAATAAATTAAGGGAATTTCATTTGGAAAAGTACCTTTATAAAAGTAAGAAAGATTTTGGTTTAGTAACTGTTAGGTTTAATGATTTTAAACCTAGATATATGTTAAAAAAAGATATAGATAAAAGATATTTAAATGAATATATTTTAGCATCATGTTATTTACCGGTTTTTAAGTTAGAAAAAATGATTGATAATAATTATTACTTAGATGGGGGATTTCATGATTATATACCTGCGAATATGTTAATAAATTTAGGGTATGATAAAGTATATGTAATAGATTTAGAAGCAATAGGTTTAAGAAGACCATATAAAGATAAGAAAAAGATAGTTGTTATTAAACCTAGTAGAAGACTATATAATATACTTGATTTTAAGAAAAAAGATATTGATGAAATGATTAAAATGGGGTATTATGATACTTTGAGAGTGTTAAAAGATTTTGATGGAAGAAAGTATATTTTTAAAAAAAGAGGTAAATGGTATTATAAATATTTACTTAAGTTTGTAGATAAAGATATAGTGGAATCTATGAGTAAGTTATTTGGCACTAGGGATGAAAAAAGATTAGTTATTAAAGTAGTGGAATATGTAATGAAAAAAGAAAAGTTTACATATTACAATGTATATAAAATAAAAGATGTAATAAAAAGAATAAGGTTTACTAGTAGTGATAGTGATGTTTATAAGTTTGTAAAAAGTTTAGGAGGTAATTAAAATGGGAAGAGCTTATGAAGTAAGAAAGGCAAGTATTCAAAAAACAGGAGCAGCAAAGGGGAAGGTTTATACAACATATGCTAAAGAAATATATCTAGCAGCTAAGAAAGGTAGTCCAAATCCAGATGCTAATGTAACACTTAAAAGATTGATTGAGAAAGCTAAGAAAAATCAAGTGCCAAGTGATATTATTACAAGAGCACTAGATAAAGCAAAGGGACTTGGACAAGATGAATATCATGAAGTTATTTATGAAGGATTTGGACCTGGGGCATCAACTTTAATTATTAAATGTTTAACTGATAATGTTAATAGAACAGTAGGGATGGTTAGAGCTGCATTTAATAAAGTTAATAAAAGTTTAGGTGTTACTAATTCTGTTTCATATAATTATGATCATTTAGGTATTTTATCATTTAAGTATGATGATGAAGAAAAGATATTTGATGCATTATTAAATGAAGGTATTGAAATTGTTGATATAGAAAATGAAGATGGTTATATTACCCTTAGTTTGAATCCTAGTGATGTTAATAAAACTAAAGATGTTTTAGAAAATTTACTAGGAGAAGTAGATTATGAAATTGATGAAGTTGGTATGTATGCTAAAGAAAAAATTACTTTAACTGGGGAAGATAAAGAAATATTTGATAGATTATATAATTTACTTGATGATATTGAAGATGTTTCTCAGATTTATACAAATGTAACTAATATAGGTTAATTATGAATAAAGATTTAGTTAAGACATTAATTAAAGTAATAGTTGTATTTTTGGGATTTGAAGTAGTTTCTAATTTATTTGGAAGTATTATTGCAGCACCAATATATCAATCATTCAATGGAAAATATACATTATATTTAGCAAGTGAAATAGCAATGGTTTTGTTTGCGTTAATATTATGTGTTATTCTAAAAAGAGTAAAGATATTTAAAAATAAAAATTTGAGTTTTAGTAAATGTGTATTTTTATGTGTACCAATTGTAGTATTAAGTATATTAGCATTACTTACTAATTTAAATAATTTGTTTAGTGCAAATAGTGGGGACTTAATTAGTTTAGTGTTGTATGCAATATGTATTGGTATATTTGAAGAAGTATTTTTTAGAGGTATAATTGAAGGAATATTACTTGATGAATATGGAAGTAGTAATAAGAGAATTATATTTTCTATAGTTTTAAGTGGTATTATATTTGGTTTTGTTCATTTAGGTAATTTATTTGCTGGGCAAGATTTATTAAGTACGATGATTCAATTTTTTCAAGCAACAGCAATTGGGGTATTATTTGGCACAATTTATTATATAGGTAGAAATATCTGGGCTTTAATTTTCTTACATAGTTTTTATGATTTTTGTGTATTACTTGGAGAAGTTAATTTAGTAACGGGATGTAGTTATTCAAGTGATGTACCAATGAGTATTACAATTAATTCAATAATTATATCTATACTTATTAGTATAATATATTTGCTTTTTAGTTCTAGAGTTTATAAGAAAAATAATAATAAAGATGCAAATGTTAAAGTATTTGATGCGGGTATATATGCAAGTATTTGTTTAATTGCTATTAATAATGTATTGTTTTCTTTATCTGGAGTTGATGTAAATAAGTATTATGTATGTCCGGATTATGATGCAGTTAGTTTTAATTTAATTGAAACACATTATTATAGTTATGATGATTTTACTTATAATGATGTTAGGTATTATAAAGATGGTAATAAAGCTATGGCTGGTGATAAAGATTTAGGAATATCTAATGTAGTTAGAGTAGTTGTTCAAAATAATAATTTACTTATTATAAGTAGTGAAGGTCAATATTACAAGTTATATTATAGTAAAATTAAAGATGATGGAAGTATTAATTTAATTAGTTTTGAAGTTCCCATTATTAATGGGGTTGGTTATTTAAGTGATGTTCAAAATAATACTAGTTATCCGATGATTAAGAGTATAACTAATGATGTATTTATAATTGATAATAATAGTTTGAAGAAAGTTGTTAGTTGACTTTCTTTTTTTTGAAAATAAGTTTAAATGTGAAGATAATTTCTTGAAATTTGTGAAAAAAACACAAAATTTGTGAAAATAAGTATACTTTTTTGCTATTTTGTTATATAATATTAACAGGAGGGGATAGTATGCTTATAGAATTTAGTGTTAAAAACTTTATGTCTTTTAAGAATAAAGTTACGTTATCTATGGAAAAAGGTAATGGTTTAGAAAATGAAGAAAATGTTGTGTTTGATGGTGATATTAATGTGCTTAAGAGTGCAGCGATATATGGTGCAAATGCATCCGGTAAATCAAATTTATTAAAAGCTTTTACTTGTGCAATTTTGATGGTTAGAACATCTAGTTTAATATCGGTTGGACAAAAATGGGCTTTTTTACGTCCATTCTTATTTGATGAAGAAAGTAAAAATAAACCAAGTGAATTTGAATTTGTATTTAAAACAAATGGCGTTAAATACAAATATTATTTTAGTGCAGATGAAAATAAAGTATATGATGAAGTATTAGATGCTTATTATACTCAAAAACCAACTAATATTTTTAGAAGAACAAATACAAATAATTATGAGTTTTATGTAGACAAAAAAAAGTTGGAAGCATTATCAATGAATAATACTGAAAATAAATTATTTTTGGCAACTGCAACAACTTGGAATTATGATAAAACAAAAGATGCTTATCTATGGTTTGTTAATGGTATTGATACATATGATTCTTTTAATAATATAACTGATAAAGATTTAATTGCATATAGTAATGACTCTGAAAATTTAAAAGAATTTGCATTAAAATTATTAAATAAGGCTGATATACTTATTAAAGATGTGACTGTTCATTATGAAGAAAAGGAAATTGATAATTTGTTGTTGGCACCTCTTGAAAAGAGTAATGATAAATATAAAGTTAAAAATATTAATATTGAATTAGAACATGAAGTTATGGTGGGAAATGATAAACATAATTATAAATTGAATTTTGTTGATGAATCATCAGGAACTAAAGTGTTGTTTGCTTTCGCACCATTTTTGAAAAGAGCTTTTGAAAATACAAAAGTTATTATTGTTGATGAATTAGAAAGAAGTTTACATCCAGCATTAGTCGAGTTTATTGTTAAATTATTTAATAATAAAGAAATAAATAAAGCTAATAGTCAATTAATATTTACTACACATGCTATGAATTTGTTAAATTTAGAATTATTAAGAAGAGACCAAATATGGTTTACTGAAAAAAACCCAGAAAATGGAGTAACAGATTTATATCCACTTGATTCGTTCTCAGTTAGAAAAGATGAAAATATTCAAAAAGGTTATATAAATGGAAGGTATGGAGCCATTCCATTTATTGAAGATGTTGATTTATGGCTAGAGGACAATTAAAACACCATAAGAAAAAGCCTTTGATTGTTATTTGTTCAGAGGGGGGCAAAAAGTCTTCGGAATATTATTACTTTAGAAACTATACTAATAGAAATTTAAGAATTCAATTTTCTACTGGTAATAGTACTGATCCTAAAGGAATGCTTGATGATTTACTTAAATATATGCATAATGAAGATATTGCATCTGAAGATAATTGCAGGGTGTTTTTGGTATTGGATACCGATTTAAGTGAGAAACGAATTAATGAAATTAGAGAGATAAAACAAAAATGTATTGATAATAATATAGAAATAATTACGTCTGCTCCGACTTTTGAAATATGGTATATAATGCATTATAGAAATAATAATTTGAAGTTTAAAGCAAGCAAAGATGTAAAAAAAGAATTGGAAAAAATAAATGGTACATATACTGAAAGCATGGATATGTATAAAATAATTAAGGATTCAACTTTTAATGCAAGAAATGTTGCTCAATCATTTGAGATACAAGGTATTAAAAATAGAGAAGATATACTTGTTTTAAATCCTCATACGAGTATTTATAAAATACTTAATGCAATAGATGAATTTAATGAGTTATAATTATTAATGTCAGGACTACTTGATTTACAAGTGACGTTCTGATTTTTTTGAAATTATATTGACTTTATAACAAACATATGTTATATTGAATGTGTAGTTAATTAGAAGTGTTAATAGTTGTAAAATAGTGTAAATTGGATTAGGTAAATATGGGGTTTTAGTGGTATAATGGAGGTGAGGTAATTATGAAAAAATTTAGGTTAAGAAAATTTCATTTTGGTTTTATTACTTTTTTTATTTTAATCTATATGGAAGTAGTAAGTAGAATATTAACTCACGTAAGTATATTTAATAATAGTATATGGTATGTTTTAATATTTAGTTTATTTATTACGATTCTTTTTCATGGATTGGGTAAAATATTTAATAGAAGTGTAAATAAAGTTTTATTTTTAATAAATATTTTTTTACTTGCCTTACTTTATAGTATGCAGTTATGTGTTTTTAAGCTGTTTAGTTTTTATTTTGATTGGGGACTTATTGGAGCAACTGATCAAGTGGCATCTTTTGCTGGTGATGGATTGATGGTAGTTTTATCAAATGCAATTGGAGTATTACTTTTTATGTTGCCATTTTTTGTGCTTCTTATATTTAATCATATTATTGTTATTGAAAAAGAAAGTATAAAAGTAAATATTAATAAAGTTGTATTATCTGTACTTGTTTATTTTATATTTATCTTTAGTTTAAATATAAGTAAGAATGATGCATATGAACTTTATTATAAGGTTAATAATGTGTCTTTGAATGTGGAGAAGTTTGGAGTGTTACATACATTTTTAATTGATAGTTATAGAAGTGTATTTGGTTTTAAAGAAAGTGTTAGTATTATAAATAAAAATGGTGATGATGATATGTCTAGTGGAAGTATTCCACGGGATGAAATTATATATGGGTATAATAATTTAAATATAGATTTTAATAAATTAATAAAAAATGAAAATAATAATACTATTAAAGAAATGCATGAGTACTTTCAAAATGAAAGTGGCAGTTTAAAGAATAAATATACTGGGTATTTTAAGGGTAAAAATTTGATTTTGTTTATGGCTGAGAGTTTTAATGAAATAGCTGTTAATAAAGATTTAACTCCGACGTTATATAAACTTGTTAATAGTGGTTTTAAGTTTAATAATTTTTATACACCGACGATTAGTAGTACGATTGGAGGAGAGTTTCAAGAACTTACTGGGTTAGTTGCTGCATCTGGTTTTTTGAGTCCTTGGAAAAATGGAAATAATGATTATCCATTTGGTATTGGTAAAGTGTTTAAAGATATGGGATATAATACATATGCTTATCATGATCATAGCATTTATTTTCAAAATAGATATATTTATTTGAAGAGTTTAGGTTTTGATAATTTTAAAGGGTGTAATAATGGACTTGAGAAAAGTATTAATTGTAAGATATGGCCCGAAAGTGATTTGGAAATGATTAATGCAACAGTTAATGATTATGTAAATAGTGATAAACCATTTTTTACTTATTATGTAACTGTTAGTGGTCATGGAGATTATGGATGGAGCAAAAGTGCAATTGCAAATAAAAATAAGGATTTAGTAAGTGGACTTAAAGTTAGTGAAAAACCATTAGCTTATTTAGCAGCTCAGATTGAACTTGATAGAGCTTTAGAAAAATTAATTACTAGTCTTGATAGTGTAGGTGTACTTGATGATACTGTTATTGCTTTAGTAGGAGATCATTATCCATATTATATGAGTATAGATGAAGTAAATGAAATAAGTAGTTATAAAAAAGATAGTGTTGTTGAAGTAAATAGAAGTAATTTTATTTTATGGAATAATAAGATGGACACAGTTGAAGTTGATAAAGTTGGTAGTCAGATTGATGTTCTTCCAACATTATATAATTTATTTGGAGTAAGTTATGATTCAAGATTAATTATTGGTAAAGATATATTAAGTACAACAGATGGTCTTGCAATATTTGGTAATAGAAGTTGGGTAAGTGATAAAGGAACTTATTTTGCTAATACTAAAAAGTTTGTGCCTATTGATGGAGTTAAAGTAACAGATGAGTATATAAATACAATGAATAAAATAGTAAATAATAAAGTATTGATGAGTAAGAATATTATGGAAAACAATTATTATAAGAAAGTTATAGGTGATTAAAGTGTGTGGAATTGTTGGTATTATTAAAAAAGGTGAAAAAGAAGAAATAGTTAAAAAGATGAATGATAGAATATCTCATCGTGGACCAGATGGTGAAGGATATTTTATTGATGGTGATGTTGCTTTTGGTCATCGTAGATTATCAATTATTGATTTATCTACGGGAGATCAACCAATGTTTAATGAAGATGAAAGTATAGTTACTGTTTATAATGGAGAGATTTATAATTATCCTGAGTTAAAAGATGAACTTATTAAGCTTGGACATACTTTTAAAACTAAGAGTGATACCGAAGTATTAGTTCATGGGTATGAAGAATGGCATACAGATTTACCAAAGCATCTAAGGGGTATGTTTGCATTTGCTATTTATGATAAAAATAAAAATGAAGTATTTTTAGCACGTGATAATTTTGGTATTAAACCTCTTTATTATGCTTATATGAATGGTGCTTTTATGTTTGCATCAGAAATTAAAGCATTTTTAGATGTACCGGAATTTGATAAAGTATTTAATGAAAGTATTTTGGAGACTTATCTTGAATTTAGTTTTGTACCTACGAATGAAACTTTCTTTAAAGGTGTTTATAGATTAGATGCTGGTTCTAGTTTGTTATTTAAAGATGGAGAAATAAAAATAAATAAGTACTTTAAATTAGATTTTAAAGAAAAGAATATAAGTTATGAAGATGCTGTTAAAGATATTGGTAATGTAATGGAAGATAGTGTTAAAAGACATTTGCTTGCAGATGTTGAAGTTGGTTCTTTTTTATCAAGTGGAGTTGATTCATCATATATTGTGTCTATTGCTAAACCAAAGAAAACTTATACAGTTGGATATGAAAATAAAAAATACGATGAAACTATGTATACAAAAGATTTAGCTAGTAAACTTGGAATAGAAAATAAAGTTAAGCTTATTACTAAAGAAGAATACTTGGATAATATTGGTAAGATTATGTATCATTTAGATGAACCAACTAGTGATCCTGCAGCAATATCATTATATTTTGTGGCAAAACTAGCAAGTGAAGACTTAAAAGTTGTTTTATCTGGTGAAGGTGCTGATGAATTCTTTGGAGGATATAACTATTATAGAGAAGAAGTTGATTATCAAGGATATAATAAGATTCCTTATGGTATAAGACATGTTATAGGTAAGATAGCAGGATTATTTCCAGAAGGAAGAGGTTTTAACTTTTTAGTTAGACGTGGTGAAAGATTAGAAAATAGTTATATTGGTGTTAATAGAAATTTCTCAAAGAAAATGGCTAATAAAGTATTAAAAAATAAATATAGTTTACAAGCAATTGATGTAACTCGTGATGTATATAATGAATTTAAAGGTTATAGTAATATAGATAAGATGCAAGCGATAGATATTAATTTTTGGTTAATGAAGGATATACTTCTTAAAGCTGATAGAATGACAATGGCATCATCTTTAGAAGGAAGAGTTCCATTTATTGATAAAGAAGTATTTAAAGTGGCATCAAGTCTTCCATTTGATTATAAAGTTACTAAAGAAAATACAAAAGTGGCTTTAAGAGATGCAGCAAAAGAAGTTATTCCAACTGAAGCTTATAAAAAGAAAAAATTAGGTTTTCCTGTTCCAGTTAGAGAATGGATGAAGGAAGGAACATTTATGGAAGAAGTTAAAAGAGCTTTGAATAGTGATGTTGCTAATAAATGTTTTAATGTTAAAGTTGTTAATAAAATGTTTGATGAACATATAAGTGGTAAAAAAGATAATTATAGAAAAATTTGGACAATATATACATTTATAAAATGGTATGAAACTTTTTTTGAAAATTTAATTAATGAAAGAAA
>FR903535.1:12086-29653 GCA_000438075.1 Clostridium sp. CAG:609
ATGAAAGAAAATAGTTATGAGGTTGATTTTTGTAAATAGAAGGTTATGTTATGGAGAGATTGAGTGTTATTAAAAATAATTTAGATTATCCATGTTTTACTTTAAGTTATAATAGTAATGTTTTACTTAATATTTGGTTTGCTGGTAATTTAGATTTATATTTTAGCATTTTGGGTGATAATAAATTTATTATTGATGAAAGTAATATTAGGGTTTATGATATATTTAATAAATTATATAACGATTTAATAAATTGTAAGTTACCATTTGATTATAGTGATAAAGAAATATTAAAAAAGTTATCTAATTATGATTTATTGGTACATGATAATGTAATAACTTGGATGAGTGATGATTATTCTTGTTTGGATGCTCCATCATTTAGTATTAGTAAATGGGAAGATAAAATAAATATTACTTTTGATAAGGGAAGCTCTGTAAGAATTAGAAATAGCGGGTCATTGTATCAACCATTTAATACTAATTTTATGATGCTTTATCATGAGTTGTGTAATTTAGATTTAGAACAAGTATATATCGATGAAATAATAGATTTAAAGAGAGTAAAAAAATAGGGAGGAATTATGGAATATGTGATTGTTGGACTACTTGGTGTAGTTATAGTGCTTTTATTAGTGCTAGTATTTAGAAAAAATAATAATAATGAAATGACTGAGAGACTTGGACATTTTGAAGCAAATATTAATAAAGAAATTGGTGAATTTAAATATGGGTTTTCTAAAGTGTTGACACAAGATTTTGAACTTTTAAATGAAAGAATTGAAAAGAAGTTAACACTAATTAATGATAGAGTTAATGAACGACTTGATCAAAATTTTGAAAAGAGTAATAAAACTTTTATGAATGTCTTAGAAAGACTTAATAAGATTGATGAAGCTCAGAAGAAAATTGATAGTTTAAATGGAGAAATTGTTTCTTTACAAAGTGTTTTAACTGATAAGAAAACAAGAGGTACTTTTGGTGAAGTTAATTTGGAATACATTTTGAATAATGCTTTTGGAAGTAATAAAAATGGAATTTATAAAACACAAGTTAAGTTATCTACGGGAGTTATTGCAGATGCTATTCTTTATGCACCAGCACCCCTTGGTACTATTGCAATAGATTCAAAGTTTCCGCTTGAAAATTATCAAAGAATGACTGATAAAACTAAAACAAAGGAAGAAAGAGAATATCATGAAAAGTTATTTGTTCAAGATGTTAAAAAACATATTAATGATATAAGTGAAAAATATATTATACCGGGAGAAACTACGGATGAAGCAATTATGTTTTTACCTGCGGAAGCTTTATTTGCTGAAATAAATGCATATCATCCAGAACTACTTAATTTTGCATATAATAAAAGAGTATGGATAGCAGGACCAACAACTTTAATAAGTACAGTTTCAATAATAAGTATGATACTTAAGAATATGGAAAGAGATAAATATGCAAAAGTAATTCATGAAGAACTAAATAAATTAAGTGTTGAATTTTCTAGATATAAGGATCGTTGGGATAAATTAGCTAGAACTGTTAAGAGTGTAAATCAAAGTATTGATGAACTTCATACAACTAGTGAAAAAATAACTAAAAGATTTGATAGTATTAATAGTGTTGATTTAGATAAGCTGGGAAATAAGGAAGATACTATTAAAATTGAAACATATTAAAAAAGGATTGTTGCTAATCCTTTTTTCTTGCTAAAATATTTTCTTTTGTAAGAGTTGTTGCATAGAATTTTAATATTCTGTATTCTCTGTCGGCTTCTTTAAATTGAAGGTTAAGTTTGCTTCCAATTGTTATTCTGTGTTTTGTATGGGGATTTTCTAACCATCTACATTCTGGATTGTATTCATAGAAACCATCAAGTATATCTTCAAAATAAACTATACCTTCGATTAATTCTTTTGTTTTAATTACCATGTATCTTGGAGTTATATCTTGAATATATGCAGTGTATTCTAAATCTTGATGTTTTAATACATAATCTATCATGTTTAATTTATTACTTTCATATTCAGCTTTATCTGCACAACGTTCCATGATTGATGCTCTTTGGCATAGGCTATTTAATGTTGATTTTAATTCATCCATGTTAATTGTGCCATCTAAAATTTTATCTAAATCATCTAGAATATATTCAATAATTAAATCCATTAATCTTCGTATTGGTGATGTTGTTTGAGAATAGGCATTTAGTGCAAGTCCATAGTGACCTTTGTTTTCGGTACTGAAATATGCTTTTTGCATTGATCTTAAAAGTAGGGAAGAGAGAATAAAGAATTCTTCTTTTGTACTTAATGAATCAATAATCCTTTGAATAACATGAGGATCATCACCATTTTTTATTGAATCAACTTTATAACCAATTTGAGTTATTAGTTTTACTGTTTCTTTTACTTTGTCATCATATGGTATTTCATGATTTCTGTATACAAATTCTATACCTAGGTTATACATGAATTCTGCGAGTGCTTCATTTGTTGCAACCATGAAGTTTTCAATTAATTTTTCTGCAGGTCCTTGACTACGTGTTGTAACACCGATTATTTTATCTTCATCATCAAGAATAAATTCGATTTCTTTATTACCAAAATCTAGGCATCCATTTTCACGACGACGATTTTCAATTATTTGAGCAAGTTCTTGCATTAGAAGTAAGTCATTAACATAATCTTCGTAACCATCAGGTATTTTATTATTTTCAAATATTTCGTTACATTCTTCATATGTCATTTTCTTTCTGGATTTAATAACACTATCAAAGTAATTGAAATCTACGATGTTACCACGTGGGTCTATTTCCATTTGATATGTTTTTGTAAGTCTTTCTTCGTTTGGATTTAAGGAACATATTCCATTTGATATTTGTGGATGCAACATGTGAACTACCTTGTTTGCTAGATATACACTTGTTGTGTTATGAACTGCTCTTAAGAAAAGAGGCGAGTTTATTGGAATATAACGTGAAACGTGAGAAATGTGAATATCTAGAAGATAGTTACCATTATCTTTTTTTGTAATTGATGCAGCATCATCCATGTCTTTTGTTCCCGCACCATCTATTGTAAATATTTTTCTATTTGTTAAATCAACACGACCAATTTTGTCTTCTTCTGTAACTGTTGTTTTAGTTTTATAAGCTTGATTATCTTCTTCTTTAGAGTAGTGAACTTTAAATCCATTGTTTATTACAATAGCTTCTTGTTCAGCATTAACTTGATATTTATGTCCGATTACTTTATTAAAGTGAATATTATAAATGTTGTTTACTTCATTTTCGCTAACACTACCCATGAATCTTGTACCAATTGGTAAATGTAGATTTTTAAAAAATTCTTCGGTACATCTGACATTTATATTAGTATTACCTACGACTTTGATTGTTTTTTCATCGACAACTTCACAAACTACATCTGGTAAAGCTCTTTTAATTATTTTTACTAATGATATGTTTTTGCCTTCTTTTTTTAATAATACTTTATCAAAGGGAAGAATACCATTTGTGCTTTCTAATGGAAGATTATAAATAATACCATTTAATGTTACATTGTAAAAACCTTTTCTTGTTGCTTCTGCTGTTGTTACAAAATAATTTGATGGCATTGTTTTATAATGTTCATCTTCATTATCTAAATAAAGTATTCCTTCATTTTCTAGTTCTTTTAAAGCATTATTTAGTTCATCTTCATTAGATTTTGTCATCTTTAATAATTCTTTGAATGTAAATGATGCACTGTAAGGGTTAAATAAACTATAGATTTTTTCCAAGTCTTCGATATTTTCTAACTCTTCAGGCTTGCCGATTATTTTTACTAATTTATAACTATCATTTTCTTTTTTGACAACTATGAAATCTTTTTTCTTAGCTTCATTGTTGTTTAATTTTGCTTTTTCGTATTTGCCATTTACTCCGAAAGTTATAACACCATCATTAATTCTGTAAATTTTTGAAACAAAAAAATTAGATGGAAAAATATAATAACAGTTATTTATGAAGTCATAGTAAACCTTTCCGTCTAATTCTAATTTTTGCAAATTTTTGTCAATATGATGCCTTTCTGCTTTTGTGATATTTTTGTATCCTAATGCATCTTTGATGTCATTCAAAGTTAATGTCTTTGGTGTTGGTTTAAAAATTTTGATTAATTCGTTTTTCATAATACATACCCGCCTTAATTCTAATATAGTTTATTTTCTTAGTATTGTCAATAATAAATTTTTTTGATAAAATTATGTTGGTGATATTATGACTGTGTATTTTGTTAGTAATAATTTAGTTATTGATAATATTTTTTATGAAACAGATGAGTCTTTGGAAGAAAAAAGAATTACGAGAGTGTTATCAGTTGAAGGCGAAAAAGCTGCGGTGAAGGTTGCTAAAAAAATTAAGGCTGATGTTATATATTCATCAAGTTATGCATCAAGTGTATCTTCTGCTAAATATTATTCAAAAAGATGGGATTTACCAATAAACATTAATTCATTTTTAAATGATACTAGAGTGGGAGATATGGAAAATAGAAATATCAAGATGCTTAGATTTATGCAGGAAAGAGATTTTGATTTTAAATTTAAACATGGTGAGTCTTTAAATGAAGTTAGTAAAAGAATGAATATAGCAATGGATAGAATTATAAAAAAATGTGGTAATAAAGATATTGTGGTTTTTACACAGAAAAGTGCTATCATGGGATATTTACTTGATTATTTAGATAAAGGTTTTAATTATGATGATAGATTAATTTTATCATATCATGGTAAGGTAATATTAGATGATACATTTAATGATATTGATATTATAAAAGTAGATAGAGAAAAAGGAAAAATTGTTAATATTGAAGTTATAGATTGTGAGGAATAGTTATGGAAGTTAAAATTAATATAAGTGCAAGGCATGTTCATTTAACTAAAGAGGCATTAGATATTTTATTTGGGCATGAATTACATGTAAGAAATATGTTAAATCAAGTTGGTCAATTTGCAAGTGTTGAAACTGTTAGAGTTAAAACTAAAGATGGAGTTATTGATAATGTTAGAGTTATTGGACCAGTTAGAAAATATAATCAAGTTGAACTTGCAAAAAGTGATGTAAGAAGATTGGGGATTAATCCTCCAGTTAGAAAAAGTGGAGTTTTAAATGATGCAGAGTTAGTCACTATTGAAACAGATAAGGGAAGTATAACAGGTAATTTTGCAATCATTGCAGATAGACATGTTCATTTTAGTCCAAGTGATGCTTTAAAATATGGAATTGTTGATGATCAAATATTACATTTAGATATAAAGGGTGTTAAACCTGGAACTATTATTGTTAAAGCAAAAATTACGGATTATGGTTTTTATGAAGCACATTTAGATACTGATGATGCTAATGCATTTTTAATTACACCAGGGGATATTGGGGAGCTAAGAAAATGAGTTTTAAAATTGGTAATGTAGAGATTAATGGTAATATAGTTGTTGCTCCGATGGCTGGAGTTAGTAATACAACATTTAGAAAGATATGTAAAAGTATGGGAGCATCACTAGTAGTAGCAGAGATGGTTAGTGATAAAGCTATTTTATATGGCAATGAAAAAACATTTAAGTTACTTAATATGGATGAAGTTGAAAGACCAATAAGTCAACAAATATTTGGTAGTGATATTGAGTCTTTTGTTAAAGCAGCAAAAGTAGTGGAAGAGAAGATGAAGCCTAATATCATTGATATTAACATGGGTTGTCCAGTTCCTAAAATTGCTTTAAGAAGTCAAGCTGGAAGTGCACTTTTAAAAAATCCAAAGAAAGTTGGAGAAATTGTTAAAGCTGTGGTTGATGCTGTTAATGTACCTGTTACTGTAAAGATTAGAAGTGGCTGGGATAGTAATAGTATTAATGCTGTAGAAATTGCAAAAATATGTGAGGAAAATGGTGCTAGTGCAATAACTGTTCATGGAAGAACTAGAGCTCAAGGTTATTCTGGCAAAGCTGATTGGGGTATTATTAAACAGGTAGTTGATGCTGTAAATATACCTGTTATTGGAAATGGTGATGTAGTTAGTTGTTATGATGCTAAAAGAATGCTTGATGAGACAGGTTGTAGTGCAGTAATGATAGGAAGAGGTTTACTTGGTAATCCTTGGTTAATTAAAGAATGCGTTGAATATTTGACTACTGGAGAATCTCCAGAGAGTGTGTCTTTTAATGAAAAAATTGATATGATGGAATATCATTTAAATGAATTATGTAAAGATAAAAGTGAAGGTCAAGCAGTACTTGAAATGAGAAGTCATTTACTTAATTACTTAAAGGGACTACCGGAGAATAAAGAAATAAAAAATGAAATATGTAAGTGTAAGAGTAGAATAGAAATTATTAATTGTTTAGAAGATTATAGAAAAAAGCTTATCAGTTTAGACTGATAAGCTTTTTTGATACTTTATTTATTGGTCCAGCTCCGATGGTTATTACTAAGTCATTTGGTTTAACATTGTTTTTTATGTAATTTACAATTTTATCAAAATCATTAATATATATAACATTTTTATTTTTTTCTTTTATTTTTTCTACGAGCATATCTTCACTTATGTTAAAGGTATTTATTTCTCTGGCTGGATATATTGTTGCAATAATAATGTGATCAAACTCACTTAAGATATTTGCAAAACTATCTAAATGTTCTTTAGTTCTTGAATAAGTGTGAGATTGAAATATTGCCCAAGATTCATTATGCTTTACACTTTTTACACTTTCAATTGTTGTTTTTATTTCACTAGGATGGTGAGCATAATCATCATAAATTAATGCGTCATTAAATTTGCCAAGATATTCAAATCTTCTTCCAACACCATGATATTCTTCGAGTCCCTTTTTAATTAAGCTATAATCTTTGATATAGTTTTGTGATAGAGCAAATGCTGATAGAGCATTGTAAATATTATGTTTTCCATTGATATTTAAATTGATTCTAGTTACATATTTATAATTGTGATAAATATCAAAGCTGTAGTGACCTAGATTGTTGCAAGTAATATTTTTGGCTTCATAATCTGCGAAGTTATTAATACCATATGTTATTACATGAGCTTTTGTATATTTTTCTAAATTATTTGAGTTTTTGTCATCATTGTTTTTTACTAAGTAACCGTCTTCTGGTAAAAGTCCTACATATTTGTGAAATGACTTTTTGATGTTATCTAGGTTTTTGAAATAATCTAAGTGGTCATTATCAATGTTGGTAATTATTGCACTGGTTGGATGAAAATGAAGAAATGAATCAACATATTCGCAAGCTTCCATGATGAAATAATTGTGATTACCAATGTGAGTGTTGCTATTTATTTCTGGAAGAATAGCTCCGACTTGAATGGTTGGATTTAAATTTGCTGTTAAAAAGATATTTGCAAGCATACCTGTTGTGGTACTTTTTCCATGAGTTCCTGATACACATAAGGAATTTTTAAATTCTTTCATAAGAAGTCCAAGAAATTCTGCTCTTTCGTAAGATGTTTTGTTATATTTATTTATTGCTATTCTTTCTGAATCAGTTTCATGAATTGCTGCGGTATAAACAACTATATCAGCATTTTCTATCATTTCAGGATGATGCCCGTATTCAATGGTTATTCCTTCTTTTATTAAATTATTAGTTATATCAGATTCTTGAATGTCACTTCCAGTTACTTTTGCATTCATATTTTTAAGCATCAAAGCAATACTACTCATGCTTATTCCTCCGATACCTATTAGGTGTATAGTTTTTTTATTAAACATATTATCACGTCCTTATAAATATTATACTAATTATTATAATTATGTGCAAGCTTTATTGAAAAGTCTCAGGATTTTATAATGTAAAATTTTGATATGTCAAATTTTTAAAAAATGAAAAAGTTGAAAAAGTAAATAAATGTAAAAATTTAAAATATTTTTAAAAATACTTGATTTTCTAGATAAATACTTGGTAAACCTGAGATTTGATAAAAATACGAACAACGAAAAAACGGGGCAAAATTTCAAAAAAACAAAAATTAAAATTTTAAAAATTTAAAATTTTGGTGGACAAATATCTTGGTGAGTATTATAATGAAATTGAGAGTGAAAGGAAGTGTATTATGCCAAAGGCAAATGAAGAAATTTTTGAAACAATCAAAGTAGTTAAAAGAAATGGTTCTAAAGTTGGTTTTAATGGAACCAAGATAGCTATGGCGATTAAAAAAGGCTTTGATAGTATCAAAGTAACAAATGAGGATGATGATGAAATATTAAAATATAAATCAAATGACATCCAAAAAGTATATGGACATGTGATAAAGAGAATTGAAAAAGATTACTCTGATAAAGCAAGTATTAAGATTGAAGATATACAAGATATTATTGAAGATACTTTAAAGAAAGATAAGTATGATGATGTTTATGAAAGTTTTGCTGAATATAGAGAAAATAGAACAAAAGCTAGAGAAGCATTTACTGATGATAAAAGAAGTCATAAATTTTTAAAAACATTAGAAGGCTTAGCACTTAAGAGTGCTGCAGAAGATGATGCAAAAAGAGAAAATGGTAATATTGATGGTAACTCAGCAATGGGAACAATGTTACAATTTGGTTCAAATGTATCTAAAGAATTTGCAAAAACTTATTTGATGAAGAAAAAGTTTGCAGATGCTCATGATGAGGGATATATTCATATTCATGATATGGATTTTGAAGCTATGGGTACAACAACATGTATGCAAATTGATTTGGATAAACTATTTAAAAATGGTTTTTCTACTGGACATGGTCATTTAAGAGAACCAAATGATATAATGAGTTATTCAGCACTCGCTGCGATAGCTGTTCAATCAAATCAAAATGATCAACATGGTGGTCAAAGTATTCCTGCATTTGATTATTATTTAGCACCAGGTATACTTAAAACATTTAAGAAAATGGTTAAAACATCAATTAAAGATTATATTGATTTAGAGGATTTAAATGATTTTATCAATATGAATAGTATTGAAAAAGATATAGCAAAAATTAATACAATAGATATAACTGTTGATTATTTTGAAAAATATTATAAAGATTCAGAGTTAATGAAAAGAATGTTTAGTTTAGCTTTAAAGAAATCTTTAGAAAAAACAGAAAGAAGAACTTACCAAGCAATGGAAGCATTCGTTCATAATTTAAATACAATGCATTCAAGAGCTGGTGCTCAAGTACCGTTCTCATCAATTAATTTTGGTACAGATACATCTAGTGAAGGTAGAATGGTTACTAAAAATTATATGCTTGCTAGTGAAGCTGGACTTGGTCATGGTGAAACTCCGATATTTCCAATTTCAATATTTAAAGTAAAAGAAGGAGTTAATTATAATCCAGGAGATCCTAACTATGATTTATTTAAATTAAGTTTGAGAGTATCTGCGAAGAGATTATTTCCAAATTGGTCTTTCTTAGATTCATCATTTAATAAACCATATTATAAAGAAGGAGATTTCCGTACTGAAGTAGGTTATATGGGTTGCCGTACAAGAGTTATTGGAAATGTAGTTGATTCTGATAAACAAATTACACCAGGAAGAGGTAATCTATCATTTACATCAATTAACTTACCAAGACTTGGTATTAAACATGGTATTGTTGGTAAGAATGCTTTAGAAAAAGCTGACATGAAAGGCTTTTATGAAGAACTTGATGATTTAATGGAACTTGTTAAAGATCAATTACTTGAAAGATATGATATTCAATGCAATAAAAGAGTTTATAATTTTCCATTCTTAATGGGTCAAGGTGTATGGCTTGATAGTGATAAATTAAAACCAAATGATAAATTAAAGAAAGTATTAAAACATGGTACACTTTCAATTGGATTTATTGGTTTAGCTGAATGTTTGAAAGCTTTAATTGGTAAACATCATGGAGAAAGTGAAGAAGCTCAAAAACTTGGTATTAAAATTATTAGCCACATGAGAGAAAAATGTGATGAATATAGCAAAAAATATAATTTAAACTTTACTTGTCTAGCAACTCCTGCGGAAGGTTTATCTGGAAGATTTGTTAGTATTGATAGAGATATTTATGGTAAGATTCCTGGAGTAACAGATCGTGCTTATTACACAAATTCATTTCATGTTCCAGTTTATTACAATATTTCTATTGCCGATAAATTAAGACTTGAAGGAGCATATCATAAATTTACAAATGCTGGTCATATAAGTTATATTGAACTTGATGGAGATCCATCAGATAATTTGGAAGCATTTGAAAGTGTTGTTAGAATAATGAAAGAAAGTGATATTGGATATGGAGCAATCAACCATCCAGTAGATAGAGATCCAGTTTGTGGTTATGTCGGAATTATTAAAGATGTATGTCCAAGATGTGGAAGAAAAACTGGTGAACCTGTTAGTGTAGATTTATTAAAAAGATTAGAAGGAAAGGATAATTAGTATGAAAGAAGAAATTAAAAAAGAAAAAGTAACTGGTGAAGGAGTTGAATTTGAAAGAATCAGAAGAATTACTGGTTATTTAGTAGGTACAGTTGATAGATTCAATAATGGAAAAAGAGCAGAAGAACATGATAGAGTTAAACATACTTTTTCTAGTAATGCAAAAGTAAAAGTTCATGCTTAATAAATAGTTAAAGACCAATCAATTTGATTGGTCTTTTTGCTATAAATTTTTAACGCGATTGGCGGTGATTTTTAACAACAAAAAAAGTCTTAAATAAGACTTAATTTTTAAAATGGTGTCCTGGGCGAGATTCGAACTCACGACCGATCGCTTAGAAGGCGATTGCTCTATCCAGCTGAGCTACCAGGACAGCTTTTTCAACTGATAGATTTATTATAGTATAATTTTTTAGTTAATGCAAGTAGTTTTTGTTACTTTTTATAACTTTTTGTATTAAATAGTTATATTTATCTCAGGATTATCTAATATTTTGAAGGAAATATCACTGTATCCATATGTATCTCTGATGGATAGAGCAATCGAATACTTGACGGTTTCGGTCATTTCATTATTGTTGATATTAGCTATTAAATTATTATTAAAAGATAATTTTATATTGTTTTCTAATATTTCATAATTTGTTAAATTGGTAGATGATGCTAGATAACTTATTAAGTTTGTATGATATATTGGAGTACTTTTTAATTCTTTGATTATTATTTCTATTTTTTCTTTATTACTATTTTCTATTTTGGTTATTGGTACATAATAATATAAATCATTATGCTTACTTAAATAATAAATTGTTGTTTTTGTTGTATTTTTATATGAATCAATGTTATATAATTTATTTATTCCATATGTTTTATCAAAAGTATCGGGTAGTTTTATTTTGCTGTTTGGCAAATATACAAGAGGATTTCCTTCGATATTAATTTTGATGTTTTTAATTTCTTTAATTTCAAGTATTGAATAAATAATTGCTTCGAGCATATCTTCTTCATTTTCTTTGTCTATATTAATTAGTTCTTTGGTAAAATTAATGGTAAGTGTTCCGTCATCTAGATTTAAATCAATTATTTTAGTATTTTCTGGAATGAGTGGTTTAAATCCTTCTTGGATATAACTTGAATTACTTGAATTTTTAGTTAAATAACTAATTATTTCTTTTACTTGATTAATTGTGCTATCACTTTTTTTTATTATAGTAGTTCTTGCAACATAATTATTAGTGTCTTTTAAAAATATAGGCATCTCATTTTCCTTGATATAGTGTAGGTTTTTTGTTGTTTTAAAATCTTTGGTTGGAAAAAAATAAATTATAAGTAATATAAAAAGAGCAAGAGTTGCAACACAGATACGCCTTATGGAAGATTTTTTTATCATTTTAAACACCTAATTAATTATATTTAAGTGCATAAAAAAAAAGACCGAAGTCTTTAATTGATATGCAGTTCTCCGAGTTTTATTAATTCGATTATAGCTTGGCTTCTTCCGCAGACTCCAAGTTTTTGAATAGCATTTGATATATGATTGCGGACAGTTTTCTCACTGATATTTAATTTTTGGGCTATTTCAAAAGTTGATTTATTTTTAATAAGTAATTCAAATACTTCTTGTTCTCGGTCTGTTAGTATCTTTTTTTTCATTTGTAACTCCTTATAAAATATACTTCATAATATTATATGAAGTATTTATAAATATGTTTAGGAGTTTGCTTGAAATTTTACTGTAATGTATTTTTGTTTGTCATAAAGTTTTTGAACTTCTCTGATTATGTTGTTTGCTAATTCTTTGTTATGTTCTTTACTTGCAATAGTAATACTTATTTTATCGTTTTCAATTTTAACAAAATTATCTAGTTTAAATTTTTCTTCAATTAATTTTTTTATTTTTTCACATTCACTCTTAGAATTATTTAGTGATTGCAAGGCATTATATGCATCATTTTTTTCTTCAATGGTTGCTTTATCATCAAGTAAGATGTTTTGATATTCATTCATTTCTTTTAAAACTGATTCATCTTGTTCAACTTGAAGGGCAACAATTACATCTGATTCTTTAACTTCAACAACATCTGAGACATCATTTACTCCGGATAATACGGTTAGGCTTTCATCTTTCATTGTTACATAATATATTCCTAGTACTAAAATTAGTGAAAATAAAGTAACGAACCATAAATTTTGTTTGTTAATCATAATTTTTCCTCCATCTAAAGCTATTTAACTATATGAAGGATTTTAATTTATTATTACTTATTTAAAGTAATTGATTTTTTATATGTTTTTTTTCATCAGTAAGACAAAGTAGTTAATCAGTAGATTTATTATAGTAATTAGTAAGTTTTTTTCTTATTGTGCTAGGTGTAATATTCATCAGTATAAAATAAGTTCCATTCCGAATTCAGATGCAAAACAAAAAAATTGGAAGAAAATTGACAAAAAAGACTAAAATTATGTGTTTTTATTCTAAATTTTGGTACAAAACGGAAAAAATTCGTAATGAGTTTATATAAAATTAAAAAAATATTTGTTAGACCCTTGCAAGAATATTGATTTTTCGATATAATTAGTTATAAGGTAATAGGAGATGTAGTGCATGCGAAGAATTATTGCTAGTTTAGACATTGGTAATCACACTATAAAACTTGTAGTGGGGGAAATAGTTCGTAATAAGTTGAATATTTTAGCGTGCGTTGATACTCCATCACGTGGTATCAAAAAAGGATTTGTTATAAATTCTGAAAGTGCCATTGAAGCCTTAGATGATGTTTTTAAAAAAGGTGAAGAACAAATTGGACTAAAAATTACAAAAGTAATTGTGAGTGTTCCTGCGAATGACTTAGAATGTTTCTTAAGTGAAGGTTATACCTCAGTTAATAATGAGACAGGTTTAGTTGCAAGTAGTGATATAATTAGGTCAATGCAATCTGCAGTTTATAACAAAGTTATGGAAACACGAGAAATTGTAGCTTTACTTCCCACAAAATTTTTGTTAGATGATAGTATTGTTACAGATTCTCCGTTACATATGCATGCAGAAAAACTAAAGGTTAAAGTTGTAGTTGGAACGGTGCCTAAGAAAAATGTTAATGGAATAGTTAAATGTTTAGAAAAACTTGGAGTTACTGTAGTTGATGTAACAATTGGTTCAATGGGTGATTACTATGAATTTAAAAACAGCAAAAATAGTACTGAAGTTGGAGCAGTGGTCAATATTGGAGCATCAAAGAGTACTGTTGCTATATTTAATAAAGGTATCTTAACTGGTTGTGAAGTAATAGATATGGGTGGAGATTCTATTGATTATGACCTTGGATATGTTTATAAAATTAATAGAAAAGATGCTATGTATTTAAAAGAATCAATTGCCTTAGCTGATAAGACGAATGCTAGACCAAGTGAATCAGTAATATTAGAGAATAAAAATGGAGATAAAATTAAGGTTAATCAGTTTGATGCTAGTGAAATTGTTATGGGAAGATTAGAAGAATTGTTGAATTTAATAAAAAAACAAATAAATCTCTTAACAAAAAAAGAAATTAGTTATATAATTGTTACAGGGGGAGTAACAGAAATGGCTGATTTTAAGAATATAGTTAATTATATTTTTAATGATGCTTATGTTGGTAATGTTACAGAAATTGGAGCTAGACATAATAAATTTGCTACGTGTGTTGGTTTAATTAAATATTATGATAGCAGGTTAACTTTACGCAATAGAGATTTTTCTATATTCGATATAGAAGAACAAGAAGAATTAAGTGGAATACATAAAAAAGTAAATATCAATGAAGATTCTTTATTAGGAAAATTATTTGGTTACTTTTTTGATAACTAGAGGGAGAATGAGAATATGAATGGATTACAGATGGATCAAATTGCCAAAATTAAAGTTATTGGCGTAGGTGGTGGCGGATGCAATGCCGTTAACAGAATGATTGATGAAGGAGTTAAAAGTGTAGAATTTTATGTAGTTAATACAGATTTGCAAGTATTAAACTCTTCATTATGTCAAAATAAAATTCAAATTGGTAAGAATATTACTGGTGGTAGAGGAGCTGGAGCAAATCCTGAAGTTGGTAGAGCTGCGGCACTTGAAAGTAAAAATGAATTAGAAGAAGCATTACAAGGGGCAGATATGGTATTTGTTGCTTGTGGTTTAGGTGGAGGAACTGGTACTGGGGCTGCTCCAATTATTGCAGAAATTGCACAAGAAATGGGAGCTTTAACTGTTGGTATCGTTACTAAACCTTTTAGATTCGAAGGTAAAAAGAGAATGGAAAATGCCTTGGTTGGTTTGGAAGAGTTAAAAGGACATGTTGATACATTAATTATTATACCTAATGACAGATTAAGAGATTTAATAGATAAAACAACTAGTTTTGATGATGCATTTAAAGAAGTTGATAATGTATTACATAGAGGTGTTCAATCAATATCAGACTTAATTGCTGTAACTGGAGTTATTAATCTTGATTTTGCAGATGTTAAAACTGTTATGGAAAAAAGTGGTACTGCAATTATTGGTATTGGATGTAATGCTGGAGAAAATAGAGCTATTGAAGCAGCAAGACAAGCGGTATCTAATTCACTTTTGGAAGCAACTATTGAAGGAGCAACAAATGCAATTGTCAATGTAACTGGTGGTAAGAATCTTACATTATTTGAAATTGAAGATGCTGTTGAAACTGTTAGAGAAGCAGCTAACTCTGATGTTAATATTATCTTCGGGGCAATTAAAAATGATAATTTAACTGATGAAGTTATTGTTACAGTTATTGCTACAGGTTTTGATAAAGAAGTTAGTGATGAAGCATTATTTAGTGATGATGTTCATGTTCAAAAAAGAAGAAGTACACCTGAAGTAGATGATGAATATGAAATTCCACCATTTTTAAGAAGTGACAATTATTAAAAATTAATGATGTTCGACATAAAGCAACAAATTACTGTTGCTTTTTTTTGTATAATATAATCGGTGGGATAATGAAAATATATTTAGATTTAGTAATATTAATTAATTTTTGTTATGATTTATTGTTACTTATGAGTGTTTCAGTAATACTAAAAAGACAAGCAAAGTTATATAGATTAATAATAGCTAGTTTACTAGGGACTATAAGTATAGTAATGTTGTTTTTACCAATAAATAAAATAGTATTATTTTTACTCAAAATATTATTTAGTGTCGGTATGATTATAATTAGTTTTGGTTTTAAAAGTATTAAAAGTTTTATAAATAATATGATGTATCTTTATATGTGTAGTGTAATACTTGGTGGTTTTTTATATTTTTTAAATATTGAATTTAAGACAGATAAATTTAGTGTTAATTATTTAGTACTTTTAATTGTTGCTCCGGGTATTTTATATCTTTATTATAAGGAGCATAAAAGATTTGCAAGTACATATAATTATAATCTGAACGTTAGTATTTGTTTTTGCAATGGAAAAACTTATAGTTGTAATGGTTTTGTTGATACAGGAAATAAGTTAAGAGATCCCATTACTGGTAAGTATGTAATTATTTTATCAAGGAAAATACTTGTTAATTTAATTAATATAAGAAGCCCCATTTATGTTAGTTATAAAGCTTTAAATAAGAAAGGATTGATTGAATGTTTTAAAATTAAATATATTAAAGTAAACGATATAATTCTTACTAATTATTTGGTTGGTATAAGTAATGATGAGTTTAATTTAGGTGAGTCACAGTGTTTATTAAATTATAAAATATTGGAGGATATATGTTTAAAAGATTAATTAAGTGGTTAAGGGAAAAGTATAGTGAAGTATTTTTTGTGGGAGCAACTGATAAGTTGCCACCACCTTTAGATAGAGATGAAGAATTAAAGTATTTGATTCGTGCTAAAAATGGTGATATTGATGCTAGAAATATTTTAATTGAACATAATTTAAGACTTGTAGTGTTTCTTGCTAAAAAGTATGAAAATACTACTTATGATATTGAGGATTTAGTGAGTATTGGGTCAATTGGGTTAATCAAAGGTATTAATACATATAAGATTGATAAAAATATTAAGCTTGCAACTTATGCTTCACGTTGTATTTCAAATGAAATATTAATGTTTTTAAGAAAAAATAAGAAGAAAAGGTGCGAAGTTTCTTTGGATGATGCCTTAAATTATGATGAATCTGGTAATGAATTACATCTTGAAGATATACTTGGTACAGATGAAGATATGATTGAACAAGAATATGAAAATAAAGTTAATAAAGAATTACTTAGTAGGGAAATACTTAATTTACCAGATAGAGATAAAGAAATAATGATTTTAAGATATGGTCTTAATAATAAAAATGAATATACTCAGAAGGAAGTTGCCCAGATGCTTGGTATTAGTCAGTCATATATTTCTAGAATTGAAAAGAAAGTTGTGCGAAGATTAAAACAAGAAATGGTAAAGTAATGTCAAATATTCTGAAAACATGTGTCAATATATTGCAAAGTAAAAGTAAAGGATATATAATTAAATTAAGCTAATGGGGGAGCTTATAAAAAGGGTATGTGATATTGGTATCAATTCACTATGAAAGATGCTAGATAGAATTTTTTGATTCTATTTAGTATTTTTTTTAAAAATTTTTCCCAGAAATACGGGGATAAACAAGCAAATATCCCGATTTATGTCGAAATTTGACGTACGATTTTTCTTGATTTTTGTTGTTGCACACTTTAGAATAATTTCTCGTGAAGGAGATGATTTATTTGTTAACTAATGAAACAAAAACTTTTTATGCATTTAACATCGATAAGATGTTTAAAGCAATATTCGGTGCAGATGATGAAAAGAGTAAAAAACTTCTTAAGGAACTATTAAGTGAATGTCTTGATATTAAAATTGATAAAATTATAGGTTTTATTCCCGTTGAATTAAGTGCACGTAATAAAAACGAACGAAGTAAAAGACTAGATTTAATTGTTGAAGTAAAGGGTAAAAAAATTAATATTGAACTTAATTCATCTTTTAATGATGTAACCAGAATAAGGAATCTAAACTACTACTTTGCATTCTGTAGTCAGCATATTATTAAAAGTGAATCATACGATATTGATTCAGAATTCATTCACATATCACTAAACTATAGAGCATCAAAAAAAGACCCACTTAT
>FR903536.1:0-27679 GCA_000438075.1 Clostridium sp. CAG:609
TTGTTATATCAACTGAAGTTAAACTTCGCTTTTCTTTTAAAACTCTGGTGTATTCTTTATAGTATTTTTGATATTCTTCATTATGTTTGTTATAAAATGAAGATGGGGGCATCTTAATAAAATCTTGTAAATTAACTAAATTAACATTATTAGATTTTGAAGAATTTTTAAATAACCAATTAAATAGTTTCATTATTTATCTCGCTTTAACACAGGTACATTTAATTCATTCATAAGGTTATTATAATAATCTTCGATATCAGGTGAATAATGCAAATCAAACTTAAATGAACGAACATTGCCATTAGAATCTATAAATTTTAATGTAGATGGATATTTTTTACCTATTAATCTAGACTGAGAAAGGTCACGTAAAAATTTAAAAAAATTATAGCTATGAATTAATTTTGAATTTTCATAATCAGTAAATATATAATTTCTAGCATTTAAATGATAACCTCCAAGTATTAGTTCAACTGAAGATGGAATATAAAGATTTAAAACTTGATTAGTATCAAAGGCAATTGTTTTTAAACCTTGATTTAAATGTAAGTAATCAACCACAAGAGGATAATAACCAAAACTAGCAGTCTCTAAAGTATCTGGAAAATATATCTCTTTTGCATATTCTATTGAATAAGCATTATGAACATATCTATCTTTATCAATCATATCATCATAATTATTCATATATTCACAAAATTGCAAGAATGCATGATTTTCATCATTTCTTAATTCTTTCATTCCATCATAAAATTTATAAATTTTAGATTTATTATCTTTTAGGTAGGTTTCATAAAAATATAAATATTTGCTGTATTTATTTCTTTCCAATATTTGATTTACTTGTCTTTGATATGATTGTAAAGAAAATGAACCTTTTTCATTTTTAAAATAATCTGTATAATATTTCTCTTTAATTGTAGTAACATTGTGCATCAAACGAAGAAAACTTGAAAGTGATATTTTATGATTATCAAAACTATAATTAGGCATAATGAAAGTATCTTCCTTGATATAAGTGTTATCAAATAAATATTTTAGTTTATCAACATTTGTTATATTAAATAAAAAACTTAATGTAAATTTATCATATAATAAACCTTGCATATCATCAGTTGCAAGTTTTTTTAAAAGAACAAGTATATCCTTTTTATTTGTGGTGTAAACTTCTAAAAGAGAGCCATCTTTATCCTTGATTGTATTATTGAAATCAAATCTTAATCTGTTAGCAAAATATTCAAGTTCATCATCAGTATCACTAATGAATTTTTTATCAACAATTATTTGTTCTTGATAATATTTTTTTATTAGACTATATTTTAAGGAATAAAGTTTACTTATTAAATTATTACCAATTTCATTATTATATAAATCTTTGATTGCATAAGCTTTTGTAATAAATTCATTTATTTGGTCTAGGGATATTTCATTTTTATTAATCTTTTTTGATATATCTTTTAAAGTATTTTCTTTTAAAATTTGTTCAGTAATTAATATTTCTTGATGAAGCACACTGCTTATTGAATCACTAAAATTTCTTTCTTTAGTATTTTGTATATTGAATACATCAAGATATTTTTTTAAAATAAAATTTTTATCACGAAGATAATATTCATCACTTTTTATTTCATACAAACTAATCATGTCATAATAGTTTATTATTTCTAAATCTATGGCATGAATCGTACTTGATAAGGCAACAATTTTACCTGTAATATTATTAATTTCATTGTTAATAGCACACTTTTTATTATATGATAAAAACACTTTTCTACTTAATATATTTTCTAAAACTTTCCATCTGATGAATAAAGCATCTTTGTAACTTGTCATTTCATTTTTATAATAAACAAATTTTGACACTATTAAAGTAAGACCTTCTTTGGTACGATCTTCGCTTTGGTTAACAGGATTTATTATGTAATCAAGTTTTAACGAAAGATTCGTTATGATATCACTATAAAAAGTTATAACTTTATCATCAATGTTTAGATTTATACTGGTGATGCTTTTTGATTTAGTTAATATACTCATGTAAAGATTATAATATTTTTTATAGTCATCTGAATGATTTTGATAAAATTTTTTATCAGGCATAGAAATAATATCTTGGATACTTACAAGATTGACACTAGGTGTTACATTTTTATTTTTAAACAAAATGTTAAATAACTTCATAAACTATCCCCCTGCTTTGTAAAAACTATTTTAACACAAAACAAAAAGAAAGTAAACAAATGTTACAATTATTTACTTTCATAATTATAAATTCCATGGATTTTTTCTAAATCTGATTGAGATACATCACTTACCTTATAGTTATCATTGTCATCTTTCGTTACATTAAAAGTAATATCATACTCAACCGTATCAGTTGTGTTCTTCATTTTATCTAATTTATAATCCATAAACAAAGAATTGCTAAATGTACCATTTTCTTTAAACTCATCCTGGTTGTTATTAAGATAGGTATTTGCATCTTTACCGACTTTGTAATAATCATACACAGTTATTTTTACCTCTATTGTTGCATTATCGCCATCATACGATTCATTTATAACTTCATACTTCATATCTTGATATTGTCGTTTCAAAACATCGCGATACTTTTCTTTTTGAGCATCAGTTAAATCTTCTTTATCAACAACTCTATTTATGTCACTAATAACATTTGAACTTAGATTTTTATATTGATTTAGATAATCTTCAACCGCACCTTTTGCGCCCTTTTTGCTACATGAACAACCAGTTATGAGTATACAAGATAATATAACTATTAAACCACCAAATAATTTTTTCATAAAATCAAAACCTTTCTACTTATAGTATCAGCAAAATTTTGAGTTTTATACATTATTATAGCTTAGTTTAATTAAATCATATAACCTATATAAAGTTTCGCTGCTTTCATTATCAACAGACTCAAGCATTTCTAGGGATATATCATTACTTTTGGATTCGTGATTAAACCATTCCATATAAAGATATTTTAGTTTCAAATTATCATTTTTCCGTTTTAAACTATTTATTTCCGTTTTAATTATAAGACGAAGTTTTTTCTCACATCGCAAGGAATCATTATATTTAAGTGATTTAAGGATTTCATAATTTATCTTTTTAGTGTTTAAAGTATAGATTATTTCTCCGATGTTGACTTCATCAAGTGGAAGTAATGAACTCCTTAGAATACTTTTGCCAGATTCATCAAATTCTATTGCAGTTGAACCGTTTTTATCTGCGAAAATTACCGTGTACAAGGAATCACTCAAATTTGATTTTGACTTTTCTTTGATAGATTCAAGAAAATCTTGACTCACTTTGATATCATGAGATAAAATTTCCTTATACTGTTTTGAACTAACCAAAACAAGGGGTATTTTTTTGAAATATTCCAAGGAGTCTGATTCTTCCCATTCATAAAAGTTAATTAATTCATCCGAAAAATTTAATACTACATCATAATAGTAATTCATAATCTTTTTTCACCCTTTCTTATTAAAAACAAACCGATGATTATAAAAAGAATAATTCCTTTTCTAATTATAAAGTAAGCAAATTTTAAAAATGTATACCCATAAACAAATAAATTGAGATAAATAATGATTAAAAATAAACCAATACTTATTAAAATACAACCTAATAAATTTTTTATCATGTAATATTATATGATAAATCTTGTTTAATTATTAGAAATTTGGTACAATGTTTATGGTGATAAAATTGAAAAAGGTAATATTTTTAATAATAAGTTTAATACTCTTGACTGGGTGTGGAAAAAGGACTGAAAATCCAATTGTAACGATGGAGATATCGGATTACGGAACAATTAAAATTGAACTATATCCAAAGTATGCTCCGAATACTGTTGCTAACTTTGTGAACCTAGTGGAAAGTGGATTTTACAATGATAACACATTCCATAGATTGGTACCAGGATTTGTTCTTCAAGGTGGAGATCCAGATGGAGATGGTACTGGAGGACCTGGATACACAATCAAAGGTGAATTTTCTGAAAATGGTTATGTTAAAAATACACTAAAACACGACAAAGGTGTTGTTTCCATGGCTAGAACGAATATGCCAAATTCTGCTGGTTCGCAATTCTTTATTGTACTTGATGATACAAAAACTATACATGCTTCTCTAGATAATAAATATGCTGCTTTTGGAAAAGTAATAGAAGGAATGGAGATTATCGAAAATATTGAGAAGAATGCAGCAGTTAAGGATAACCAAAGTGGAAAACTTAAGAAAAACATTACAATAAAAAATGCGACTGTTGATACATTTGGTAAAGAATATTCTGTTAAAAAGATTCAAGAAAATAATTAAACAATCATATATATAAGAAAGGAGATAAGATTTAAATGAATACTATTATATACATAATTTTAGGAATAATTCAAGGTTTAACAGAACCATTACCAATATCCAGCTCTGGACATATTTTCTTGTTCAAAAACTTGTTTAACACTGAAATGTTTAACAGTTTGAACTTTGAAATAATTTCTAACTTTGGTTCATTCATAGCTATATTCATAATTTTTTGGAAGGATATTAAAGAATTAGTTTCTTCGTTCTTCATCTATATATTTAACAAAGATAAAAGAAATGAAACTAAGAATAAATTTAAATATTGTTGGTTAGTTGTTATAAGTACTATACCAGTTGGAATAGTTGGTTTTATATTTAAAGAAAAACTAGAAAATCTTTATAACCTAAAAGGATTAGCAATTGCATTTCTTATAACAGCACTAGCTTTATTCATTGTAAGAAACATCAAAGGAACTAAAGGTGATTATGATATTACAATAAAAGATGCTATTGTAATAGGTTTATTTCAAATGATAACAATAATACCTGGCATAAGTAGAAGTGGCACAGTCTTAGTTGCATGCCTATTATGTAATTTAAAAAGAGAAACTGCTTTAAAATATACATTTATTCTCTACTTTCCAGTAAGTGTTGCAACAATGATCTTGGGTGTCAGTGATTTAATTAACACACCTGAATTATCATCTTTATTAATTCCTTACTTCTTAGGAATGATTACTGCGGGAGCAGTAACATATATCTCATATAAATGGTTGAGTAATTTTGTAAAAAAAGGTAAATTACATTATTTCTCTATATATTGTCTACTCCTATCTATATTCATTTTCTTATATTTTAGATGAGACCATTATTCATGGTTCTCTTTTTTTATGAATATTGCACTGCCTCACGGCAGTACGCTTTCTGCTTCAAAGGAATATCTTCCTCCACAGACCAATTTCGGATCCAGCCGACCCTACTTAATTAATATTTCTCCTTCCAATGACGATTATTATACATATATTTTTTATAGATACAAGCGTTTCGACACCATACGACAAAAGTTTTACAAAAATTCTTAAATTTGACTACAAAATTCTCTTTTTAGCTCTAAATTTTTGGAATAAATATTATATATCTTCTTACTAATATCATTAACTATATAATTATAATCACCATTTCCACTCGTAGTTAAAACGGCAATAACATAAGGATTATCACTATCATAAAAACCAACATCATGATAAGTACTTTCATACCAACCATATTTATGATTTATTAAAACATTATCAAAATTTAGACTATTCATATTATTATTAATCATTGAATCTTTAATTGTTTTATAATCTTCGTTATCTGAATTAAGTAAATTATAAAGTCTTTCAATAGAAGTTCTTGCTAAAGTGGCAGTATAATTACTAACAAATGGATCAGATTCATTAATATTTAAATTGTACTCTTTAAAATAGTTTCTTAAATTATTAACACCAATATATTCAATAAGCATATAATGAGCAGTATTATCACTATATCTAAGCAAATAAGTTATTAATTCAAGCAAAGTAACTTTATCATAGTATTTATGTTTTTTCATACCCACACTCCCCTTCATATCAATATCAGGTCTATAAACTAAAGATTCAGTTAAATCAATATTATTTTCTAAAATATATATAACATCAAATACTTTCGAAGCACTCGCAGAATAATAAATCTTTTTTTCATTAAAATTAAGTTCATAATTATTATTTAAATCTTTAAAAGATACCGCAATACCATGATTTTTATATGTATTTTTTATTTCATCAAATAATTCATCAACAATATCACTCTTAAATGGTTCACTTAAACAATTACTAACTTGAAAAGTTGTTTCTCTATTTACTAGTGAAGTATTATCACCAATACCCTCTATTACATTTTTAATGGTAAACTCATCCCTGTAATAATACCAAAATATAGCACCAATCACACATAACCCAAATAAAATATTTCTCACAGCTTTCATAATTTAACCTCTACCATTATTATATAGCAATTCATTTTATTTGAAAAGTACTAAAATCTATGTTATCATTATACATATAAGGTGATGAAGTTGAAAACCAAAAATAATTTACTCGTAGCTATTGCTATAATTGCAACATTATTAATATCAATTAATATATTTAATATATATAATAATTATAAAAATACAACATATTTAGCAGATTATATCAAAGAAAAAAATAATAATAACAACATATTCCAAGGAAATGTAACAAGCAATTATGTATTATTTAATAATCTAACATGGAGAATTATCAAAATAAATAACGATTCTACAATTACAATGATACTTGATGATTATATAAATGTTTTACCTCAAAATGATACAAAGAAAACTTTTGAAACGTTATATAACAACCTTGATAAAAAAGTTTTAGTTAAAAATAAAATATGTCTAAATAACATCGAAGACGATAACAATATCCAATGTAATGTATTTAAAAATGAAGAATATATCAACTTACTTTCAGCATATGATTATTTTAATTCATTTAAAAATGAAGAATCATTTATTACAAAAAAAGATGAAAAAATATGGCTTAATAATGAAAATACAATTGCCATAAATAATAAAATAAGTAATGTAGATAACACAAACCCTTATGAAATAAGACCAGTTATAACAATAAATAATAATATTTTATATACCGAAGGTGATGGAACAATTACTAATCCATATAAAATCGGTGTATCTACCCTATCACTAGGTAGTAAAGTATCAAAAAATAATGACAAATACATTGTAATTGATGCAACAAATAACTATAAGCTACTAAGTGAAAAAGTAATAAAAAACATAACTTATGATGAAGTTAATGATTATCTAAATAATTTAATAAATTACAAAAATATAATTGAAAAAATATATATTCCATCATTAAATGATATAAAACTAGATAATACCTACACAGATTATTACTTGCAAGATAAAATAAATAATTTTAACATAGCTTATGGAAAAGAAATAACATACATTGATAAAAGTAAAAAGCATAACACTAGATACATCATCGAAGTATCTAAAAAGAATATAACGGAGTTCAAATATGAAAACTAAAATACTTATTATAATAAATATATTTTTAATATCATTATTATTAATAACTACATTTTATAAAGAAAACATAACAAGTTACTTACTTAAAAGTAAAAATAAAACAGCCACAATTGAATATGAAACAATTAAATTTAATGAAAATAAAGTAATTGATATTAAAACTGATAAAATATATGATAATGAATATGAAGCACAGATTTTAAATAAAGAGGATAATAATTATTACAAAATAATTGATGTTACTGTTGCAAACAATAAAGGTTGGTTAGTAGTTGTATATGACCCAAGCACTGTAAGAATTATGAAATCACATGCATTTAAAACTGCTAACAATAGTGGTAAAGATAACATATTAGATATGACAAAAAACTATAATGCCATAATCGGTGTTAATGGTGGAGGTTTTTACGATGATGGTGTTGTTAGTAAAGATATTCCATTCGGATACATTATTGAAAATGGTAAAATTATTTATCAAAGTCATAACCATAAATCAGATTTAATTGGAATGAGTAATGATAATAAATTAATGCTTATTCATGCAACTGGTGAAGAAGCTATAAAACAAGGAATGCGTGATGCCCTAGAATTTGGTCCATTCTTAATTCAAGATGGAGTTAGAAAAACTAATTTAAAAGTTTCTTACGCATCAAGAAATATAATAGCTCAAAGAAAAGATGGTATAATATTATTTTTAGTTACTGAAGGAGCATCATATCGTGGTATAACTTTTGATGATTGCATAGATTTTTTACTTAAATATGATGTTGTTAATGCTGCAAACCTAGATGGTGGTGCATCAACACAATTAGTAGTTAAAAATAAATTATTAAACAATCCCAAGAATGCATATGGTATTCCAATAAAAAATGGAAGAACCGTAGTAAATGGCTGGGGTGTAATTCTTCCAAATTAATATAAAAGGATAGCTCTAATAAAGAACTATCCTTTTTAAATATATAAAAAAATATAAATAAAGGGAAAACCATGTTTCCCTTAAAAAAGTGTGAGTTTTTGAGTTTATATGTTAATTGTGTATAGTTTATTTTCTAATAAACCAAAAATCTTTATCTTATATAACATCCCTCCTTTGTTACAAATTAATAATAACAAAGAAATATGAAATTTTTATGTTGAACATATGAAATTTTTATATTTTAATTTTAAAATAGAAAGTTGAACCTTTTTTTAACTCACTCTTTACACCATATTCATAACCATGAAGTTCAAGTATCTCTTTAACAATTGATAAACCAAGTCCCGTAGAGACTACATTTCTTTGATGATTCTTTTCATTTTTATAATACTTATTCCATATATATGGTATTTCATTTTCTTTAATACCTTTTCCAGTATCAATAATTTCTACCAAATAATACTTTTTGTGTTTAGTAACTCTGACAGTTACGGTTTTATCTTTACCAGTATAATTAATTGCATTATTTATTAAATTATATATTACTTGATTAAGTTTCTTTTTATCAGCTTTAACCATTATTTCATCAGGCATATCAAGTATTATATTATATTGTTCAGTTTCTTTAATAATTTGATACCTATTTACAATAGTTTTTATATCACTTGATAAATTAAATTTTTCTAAACATAATGTATCTGCATTAGATTGCATTCTTGATAAATCTAGTATATCATTTACAAGCACCGTTAATCTATCTGTTTCATCAACAATTATTTCCAAGTGTTCATTCATTTTTTCTGGATCTTTATAAGAAATATCCCTGATCATTTCAGCATAAGCTTTAATCATTGTAAGTGGAGTCTTCAAATCATGTGAAACATTTGCCATTAAATCTCTGCGAAATTCATCAGTTTTTGCCATTTCTCTTTGGGCTTGTGTTAATGTTTCAGATAATTCATCAACTTCTTTTATACCTGATTCTTCAAAAACAACTTCGGCATTACCCATACCCATTTTTTTTGCTTTTTTAGTAATCTTTGTTATTGGTTCAGTAATCCTTTTTGATAAAAATATTGAAAAAACAACTGCTACAACTAAACCTAAAATACATACATACAATAATTGTTTCTTTATAAGTAATGTAAAATCAGATATATCTTCCAAATTGGAATAAATAAACACATAACTATTATCATACCTTACTCCATATAATAAAGCAGATATTTTCTTTTCTTCATTTATAAATCTATATGCTTTAAAATTTTCATTTGAATCTATAAAAGAATTCATTAATCTTTTAATTTTATTACTATTGCTTTTTAAAACACAACCATTCATATTTAAATTATATCCACCAAGTATTTCACTATCATTTGTAAGCAACATACATACATCATTTTGATATGCAATGTCTTGTAATTTAGTAATTATCTCAACATCACTAGTATTTTTTATTGTATTAGCAATATGATTCATAACCTCAATTTGTTCTTTTTCATAATAGATATCCAAAACGGATATTTCGCTAAACCATAAAAGGCCAATAATAACAACATTAAAAATTAATAAAAATATTAATGTTTTAGCTTGTATACTAGTTTTCTTTCTTTTCTTCATATTCAAGTTTATATCCCATTCCACGAACTGTTACAATTAAATCTTTATATTTACCTAAATGTTTTCTTAAAGTTTTAACATGAGTATCAACAGTTCTATCATCACCATAAAAGTCAAATCCCCAGACATGGTTAAGCAAATTTTCTCTGGACAATGCTATATTTTTATTATCAAAAAAATATTTAAGCAATTCATATTCCTTCGGTGTCAAATAAATCTTTTTGCCATCGACATAAACATCATGGGCAACATCATCTAATCTAACTCCTTCAATTTCAAAAATATTATTAACTACATCTTTTCTTTTTGTAATTACTTTTATTCTAGCTACCAATTCTTTCGGACTAAAAGGCTTTGTAACATAATCATCAATACCCAAATCAAAACCTATTAATTTATCATATTCTTCTCCTCTAGCAGATAACATAATAAATGGAATATCTTTTATTTTCTTAATTTCTCTACATGCTGTATATCCATCCATCTTAGGCATCATAATATCCATAATAATTATATCATAATCATTATGTTTAACTTCATCTACAGCTTGTAACCCATTCTCTGCTTCATCTACTTTAATATTTTCAAGTAACAAATATTCTTTTATTACATCTCTGATTAGTTTTTCATCATCTACAACTAATACACGCATAAAATCACCTACCTACAAGTATATATATAATTTGTGAAAATCTCATGATATATTATCTATTTCTTCCATTTTTTAAAAAAACTTCAACATTATATGTTACTTCATGGCTCTTTTCATTTTCAATTCTAAAACGCATTTCATAACTATCATTTAAATCAAATATCATAACTCTAAATGTTATATTATCTTTTCCATAACCAAAACCATTAGCTAAAATATACTCTTTATTATTTCTTAAACTCATACCAAGTATATTATAACCATCCATAGTATTGCTATTCTCTATAGTCTCTTTTAATTTGAAAGCTTCCTCACTACTTACTCCGATTCTTGGAAAATATTCTTCATTTAACACATCATCATATTGCATAAACTCACTTCCAATATAAAAATTATACCAAAAAGAAAACAAAGATGCAACTTTGCTCTTTGTTATTTCTCTTCTTCTTCAAGTTTAGCAACTATTTTTTTTAAAGCTTCTGCAGTTGCTTGTTTTAATTCATTAACGCTTTTTTCAATTACTGGTGTTCCTTTTTCTACAGCTAACTTATAAAGTTCATCAGCTTTCTTTTCTATTTTCTTAGCTTTTTGTTTTGCAATCTTTAAAGCTTTTTCTTTATCTAAATCTTTTAATTCTTTTTGAAGTTCATTGACTTTTTTTACAATACTTTCTTTAACATCTTCAGCTTTAATGTTTTTAACATCTTCCATTACTTCATCAAATTTCTTTTTTAAATCTTCTCTAGTTTCTTTACCACTCTTCGGTGCAAATAACAATCCTAATCCTGCTCCAATCGCAGCTCCACATACAAATTTTCCAAATCCACCTTTTTTCATATTATTCATCCACCTTATCCTTTCCTTTTTTTCTAAATAATATTTTACTAAATAAATTTCCAGTTACTTCAACTACCTTATCTGTAAATGAAGCAATCTTATCAGTTGTAAAGTCTATAATACTAAATATTGAATTTAATGATTCAACTTTTTCATTTACATTATCCACAACTTTTTCTAACTTATTCATAGTTATTATAGTCTTTATACCTAAAATAATACCTATAGTTAGTAATGCAATTAATAATAAGTAGATAACTATTGGTAAAAAACTTAACCAAAATTCCATTAAATATCACCATCCTCTCTGTTATCATACATAGAATCTATCAAATCAAATAAATCATTTTCTAATGTATCATCATCAACATGTTCACTTAATTTTTCTTCGTGTTTAGGTTTTAAATCTTCTAAATCCTTATCAACACTTTCATAATCCATAACCTCAGGTTCTACAACTTCTTCTGGTATATTTTTCTTTACATTTTCTGTATCAACATCATCATTAAGATCAACTACTACATCAGATGTATCTTCAAGTAATTCATCTATAGTTTTTACTTTTTGTTTCTTTTCTTCTTCATTTTCCTTTAACTTAACAGTTACAGTTTCTTCATAATAAGATGTTGGTTCTTCTTTAGGTATTTCTCCGAAAGCTTTCTTTCTTACACTATTAAAGTCAATAGCTTTATCTTTATTATCAACTTTCTTTTCTTTAATATCTTCAGGTTTATAATCTTCATTTAAAATACCATATACTGGTGATATAATCGGAGATGGTTTAAACTTCTTTCTTTCAATCACTTCCGTTTTTTCAACTCTTTCATATCTACCTAAATCATATTTCTTTTCAATCTTTTTCTTTTTTTCATATTCTAATACATTCGTAGTTTGTTTTGGTTTATTAACCCTACTCATGCTTTCAAATTCTTTTTCATCAAATTCTTGAAAAGGAAAAGTATTATCGCTCTTAAATAAATCTCTTTCATTTATTTGATCATGCTTCACTTCTTTTGGTACTTCCACTTTAGGTGGAGTATTAATAACTACTTCTTCCCTTTTTTGAGGTTCAATTCTCTCAGCTATTGGTTTTTTAACTTCACTAGCCTTTGGCTTCGGAGTATCTACCACTTCATCATCTTCAACTTCTTCAAACAAAATACCTTTAATTTTATTAAACAATCCCACAGTTATCCACCTTCCTAATTAATTAAATCTGGATCATGAATCTTTTCTTCTTCTTCATAATCATCATCTACTGTTATATAATTATTTTCACTACCCTTAGTATTAAATATATTAAATTCTTCTTCATTGAAATTTAATACATCATCCCCCATTAAATTTTCAATTACACTATTATTATACTCAATACTCTTAAGGATGTATATAATAGATAACATAGCTTCATTCAAACCATCTTCATCTACTATTACTTCTATTTTAGCATAATTATACATAATTTCAACTAAATATTTATCATTTTTTAATAAATTTATCTCAGCATACCCAAATTTACCATCATAATTTATAGATTTTGAATAAACTGCATTGTTATTAACCTTATAATCTTTAACAACACCTTTTGAATAACTTACTAAATCAACATACAAATAATATTTATATTTTGAATCAGTTATAACCTCATTATAAAGAGTACTACTTCGCACCCTCATGTTCCTTGGCAAGTAATAACTATAACCAGTTCTATAGGTATTATCTCTATTACTTCTTGTTGAAATATTTCCAAGTATTTGATCATAACTTAATTTTGATACATTTGTACATCCCGTAAGTAAAAACATAAATAATATTATAACAATTACTTTCTTCATAACTTATCTCTCCATATAATATTATAACAAAAAAATACAAACTAATAAAGTAAAAATTTTTTGTAAAATATTTTACAAAACACACTGTAAAAGAATGTTAATTAACACATTTTTATAAAACTTTTGTCGTATGGTGTCGAATTGCTTGCATTATCACAAAATTTATGTATAATAGCTTTCTGTTACCAGCAAAAGGTGACAAAAAAATAACTAATTATCAAAATCGTTCTTATTTTTCACCCTCTAAACTTCAAAACATAATTAGTTATTTTTGGGGTTCCTACTTTTAGGAATCTTTTTTTATTACTTCTACATATTTTATTTTAACACTCATATTACTAAATCTTTCTTCATATTCAGTACAAACATTTTTAATATCTTCGCTGTGTAAGTCATAACTTATCCTTTTTATCTCATAACCATATTCTTTATATTGTTCTAAACTAAATTGAAACAAATCGTCGTTATCTGTCTTTTGTATTATATGTTTATCCCCTTTAAATAGTTTATCATAAACTTGTAAATAATTAATTGATGTAAGTCTTCTTTTTGCATGTCTATCCTTTGGCCACGGATCAGAAAAATTAAGATATATCGTATCAATCTTACCTTCCAAGGTATCCACTAAATTAGCTATATCTCCAACTAATATTTTTAAATTATTTGGCTTATATTGATTAATCTTTTTTATTGCAACACTTGCAACACTACTAAACTTTTCAACCCCAATATAATTAGTCTCTGGATTTTCCAGTGCCATATTTAAAATAAATTGTCCTTTACCCATTCCAATTTCTAAACATATTTTATTATCATTATTAAAATTATCTTCATAATAATAATCACAACCATTTAAAAGTTCATCTTTATCCTTCGGATTACGCATTCTCATATTCCCAATTACCTCCAACTTTCATATATTATGGTAAGGAGGTCTTTAAATGAGAAAAAATAGAAATTCTTTTTTTACAGAATCAAACATGAACTATTCTAATTTTCAAACTCAAGGAAATTATCCTTATCCACAAAATATGAATAATATGCCATATCAGCAAATGCCTTACATAGATACAACAGACAGTATTGAAAATAGACTTGCCAAAATTGAACGTCAAATAAACCGTCTAAATGCTAGAGTTAGCAAACTAGAAAGTGTAAACACGACATTTCTAGACACGGACTTTGACACATCAAGCAATATGTACATGCTTTAATTATAAATAATCATCGCACTAAAACAATAGAGCTGTTCTTCTCCACAAACTGCAATTGCAACTTGATACTTGATATCTATTATATCAAAATCTCCAGAATTTAGAAAGCTATTTATAGCACTTTCTAAATCTTTTTCATGTCCTTCATCAAATACTTTAACTTTCATAATATCACCAACATTATTTTACAACAATAAACTTAAATAATTTGTCAGTTATTGTAACCAACAATAAATTTCCAATCAAAACCGGACTTTTTTATTTATCACACTTACCTAAGTATAAAGCATTTCATCCATTTCCAAAGGGTTTGAAATAATCGCTTTTCAAAGTATTTCCGATATGTAATATTTCCTCCGATTTAATATTTAATTTTTCTAAAACAAAAGCATAACTTTCTTTATCATCCTTTGTAAAACCTAATTCATATGAATAAAACACATCATCCACCAAATTAAATAAATCTTTAATACAAAGAAACTGCATCAAGTACTAACTTTTCTTTTCCACTACTAAACATATTTACAAAAAATTTTTCAAACTCAGGAAAACTTTCTATTTTTAGTTCATTACAAAAAGTATCAACTAAACTTTTAAAATCACCTTTCAGAGTTTGAAAAACATGTTTTTAACTTTTTCTAACCACTTCATAAGGTAATCCAAAAAAATATTTTATAAATTAAACTTGACTTTAAAGCAATTAATTTGTACAATATATATACAGATTTGAATTTAACTACATGTGATTTTGCTTCAAATATAATTAGGGAGGACTACAAATGAAAGAAAATAAAAAAAATGTTAGTTTTCAAAATGAAGAATTACAAAAAAAAGTCAAAGAATTAATTGAAAGAGGTCAAAAATTAAACAAAGTTAAACCACTTTCAGAAGCATTTAAGAAAAATCCAGTAAAGGATGAAGAACATAAGGGAAAAATTAATTCATATCGGTAGGAACGAGGTTAATATGAAAAAAGAAAAATATGAAATAGGAGATATTGTATTTGTATCAAAATACAAATACGAAAATGGGGAAGATGGAAATAATCACTTATTTGTAATTATATCTAATGATAACGAATATATACCAATTGAATATTTTGGTATGATAGTATCATCACAAATTAAAAAAGCAAAATACAAGTCTAATGTAAAAATAATAAAAAATAATGAAAATGGACTTCATCAAGACAGTATTGTAAAATGTGATTATATATATAAATTTCCATCAAAAAATATAGTAATGAAAATAGGTAGAGTAGATATCGACGACTATTTGAAATTTATAGAAATATACAACAAATTCTTAGAAAAAGTAAACGAAAAAATTACTGAAAAAATAAATTTGTAGACTAAGAGTATTAATTTTTAATACTTTTTTTATTTGTATTTTTACAAATAATCATATCATTATATATACATTATAATTAATATTCCATTGAAAATTTTTGCCACTTTTACCACTTTTTTTCAATGAGATCACAAAAAAAAGAATTGTTATTTAACAACAATATTAACAATTCTTCCCTTTATGACTATTATTTTAACTACTGTTTTACCATCGATATGTTTCTTAACATTATCACTACTCAAAGCTTTTTCCTTAATACTTTCTTCATCTTCATCATCAGCAATAACAATTGATGCTCTAAGTTTTCCATTAACTTGAACTCCTATTTCTTTTTCGTTTTCTATAGTTTTAGCTTCATCATATTCTGGCCATTTAGCATAAGATAAATCTTCATCCATCTTTAAAACTTCATGCCATAATTCTTCAGCTATATGCGGAGCAACAGGATTAAGTAATTTTACAAAACCTTTAGCATATTCAAGTGGATACACTTCTTCTTTATAAACTGCATTAATAAAAATCATCATTTGACTAATCGCAGTATTAAAACTCAAACTTTCATAATCATTTGTAATCTTTTTAACAGTTTGATGATAAATCTTTTCTAAATTAATATTTTGAACATCTTTAATTTTATCATCATCATTATAAAGCCTCCAGATCCTATCTAAGAATTTTCTAGCACCTTCAACACCAGTATTATTCCAAGGTTTATCAGCTTCTAATGGTCCCATAAACATTTCATAAAGTCTTAAAGTATCTGCCCCATATTCTTTTACAACATCATTTGGATTAACAACATACTCTGGATATCTTTTACCCATTTTAACTCCATTTGAACCTAAAATCATACCTTGATGAACTAACTTTTTAAATGGTTCACTAACAGGTACAATACCTTTATCATACAAATAATTATTCCACATTCTAGAATAAAGAAGATGACCAACTGCATGTTCAGGACCTCCAACATATAAATCAACAGGCATCCAATGTTCTAGTAATCTTTTATCAGCTAAAGCATTTTCATTATCTGGATCAATATATCTTAAGAAATACCAACTAGAACCAGCACTACCAGGCATTGTTGAAGTTTCTCTTTTTCCTTTTATTCCATCAACTGTAACATTTACCCAATCTACATCATTTTCAAGTGGTGCCTTACCATTTTTCCCTTTATAATCTAAAAGTGCAGGTAATATAAGAGGTAATTCTTCATCTTTTAAAGCAATATCCCTTCCATCTTCAAGATGAATAATTGGCACAGGTTCTCCCCAATATCTTTGACGAGCAAATATCCATTCTCTCAATCTATAATTTACTTCCCTCTTGCCACACTTATTTTCTTCAAGCCAAGAAAGCATTTTTTCTATAGCATCTTCTTTATTAAGTCCATCCAAAAATCCTGAATTAACATGGATTCCATCTTTAGTATAAGCTTCCTTTTCTATATTTCCACCAGCAAGAACTTCAATAATTGGAATATTAAATTTTTTAGCAAACTCATAATCTCTTTCATCATGAGCAGGAACAGCCATAATAGCACCGGTACCATAAGATGCTAAAACATAATCACTAATCCAAATAGGTATTTTAACTCCATTCACTGGATTAATAGCATAAGCACCTGTAAATACACCAGTTTTTTCTTTATTAAGTTCAGTTCTTTCTAAATCAGATTTAGAGGCACACAATTTTTTATATTCTTCTATAGCAACTCTTTGATTGCTCGTAGTAATCAAATCAACAAGTTTATGTTCCGGAGCAAGCACACAGTAAGTAGCACCAAATAATGTATCACATCTTGTTGTAAATACAGTAAAATCCAAATCAGTACCATCAACTTTAAATATAACTTCAGCACCTACTGACTTACCAATCCAATTTCTTTGAATTTCTTTAGTAGACAAAGGCCAATCAATTTTATCTAACCCATCAAGTAACTTTTCTGCATACTTAGGTATATCAATTACCCATTGCTTCATATTTTTACGAACAACCGGATATCCTCCACGTTCACTCTTACCATCAATAACTTCATCATTAGCAAGTACAGTACCAAGTTCTTCACACCAATTAACAGGCATTTCAATACATTTAGCAAGACCATCTAAAAAAAGTTCTTTAAAAATCCATTGTGTCCATTTATAAAATTTTGGATCACATGTTGAAATTTCTCTATCCCAATCATATGAAAATCCAAGCATTTTAAGTTGACTTTTAAAAGTTTTAATATTTTCTTTAGTAAACTCTTCAGGATGATGACCAGTACTTATTGCAAATTGTTCTGCAGGAAGACCAAAAGCATCCCAACCCATTGGATGTAAGACATTAAATCCTTGCATTCTCTTCATCCTTGCCACAATATCAGTCGCCGTATATCCTTCCGGGTGTCCTGCATGAAGACCAACTCCAGATGGATAAGGAAACATATCTAAAGCATAAAACTTAGGTTTTGAAAAATCCCATATATCAGTTTTAAATGTTTTATTATCTTCCCAATATTTTTGCCATTTTTTTTCTATTTGTTCATGATTATACATTTTTACTCCAACCTTTCTTAACTAATATTCTTCCAAATATCTCATATAATGAATAAATAAGTCCAAATAAAAGGACAAACCCTAGTAACATACTAAACCCAATATTCCAAGGAATCATATAAACTATCATAAATACCACTGCTATAATAAATGCATCAATTATTGATACCCAGATAAATAAATAATTTAAATTAACTTTATTCATATCTAAATTAAACTTAGGTATTAAATAAGATAATCCAATAAAATCCTCTAACTTTTTATTTTTTTTCTTTTTCTTTTGTTTAACAATATTACTATAACCTCTTTTAAACACCCACAGGTAATTAACTAAAAAAACTAAAACAAATACTGCTAAACCCCAATAAAATGTTTCAACAAAATTCTCCATACGTCCTCCAAGCAAAAAAGTGATACCCAAAGGACGAGTTTCCCCGTGGTACCACCTTATTTTTAAACTTATTTAATTGATACGGAAATTACCCCATTTACATCCATAAGCAAGTTCAATTACTATCTTTATTAGTTTCCATCAACCACTAACTTTCTCTAAAAGACTACTAATTTACTACTCTTACTTCATCTGCATATATGTATTATATTAAATTTCTGCAATATATTCAAGTAATTTTATAAACATTCTAACAAATCTTTTATCTAAACCTTTAATTTTCTTAATTTGAATACGTTTTTGCTTAATATCTAAATCACTAAAGAATATATCTGCGATTATTTCTTTTAACTTAGTTGGTATACCTAAATCACTAATTATGGAATTAACATCTTCATTTATAATTCTAACTGCATTAATTTCTAAATCTTTACCCTTACAATTAACTGTTAATTGTTTCGTAGTATCAACATCCTTTATATCAACAATAAAATCATTATCTTCTTCATACACTTCATAGTTACCATCTAACTTTTCTCCTTGAAGATAAACATCAACACTATCTGCAGTTCTACAATTTCTAAATCTTATTTTATAATCCCTTAGTTTTGGTATAATTTCAGTCTTACCATCAATCGGATGAATAATAACAGAAAAATTATTTTGCATATAATTATAATCAATTGATGTAACAATGTAATATCCCTTTTGATACAACTTAGTTACTCCATCATCTTCATACAACTTATAAGTATTACTTTGACCTGGAAAAATATTTATTTCCATACTCTTCGGAGGATTCGTATCATTTATAGTTTTACCAAGTATAGATAATGGAATAATACCACCAGCTTTAGCAAATATCGGATACTCATCTTCTTTATAAAAAGCTACATACCTTTTATCCCCCATAAACTTTTTACCAGTTTTAAAATCATACCATGTTCCTTTTGGTAAATACAATCTTTCAATTGATCTATTCATTGTAACATCCTTAGGTTTAGTAATTGGTGCCACAAACAACTCTTTTCCAAAAAAATACTCATTCTTATAATTAGGTTCATCATATATTTCAGGATAACTATAATAAATTGGTTGAATCAAAGGTCTACCTAATTTACTATAATTACATGCTTCCGTATATAAATATGGTATCAATCTTTGTCTTAACAAACAAAATTCACGAGCAATAGTAAATGTTTTAATATCCCACATCCATGGTTCTCTTTTGTAATAAACACCGCGTTCCGCACTAAATCTAAAAATCGGACTAAAACAAGAAAATTGAACATATCTTATATATAATTCAGAATCTTCAATACCACCTTTATAACCACCAACATCATGACTCCACCAAGTAACACCCTTATTAGCGGCTAAACTATTATAAAATGGTAAGAACTTAAGTGTATCCCAAGAAACAGGCGTTTGTCCAGAATAAAGTATTCCCCATTTATGTGGTGCCACTAAAGGGCTCCTTGTTAAAATAAGTGGTCTATTATTAATAACTTTAGTAAAATCCTTATTATAATAATAATCTATTCCATTTAAAACATTTAAGTCCCTCTTATAATCAATCCAAAATATATCAACACCTAAACTAAGTAATGGATCAATTAAATGCTTTACATATAGTGACATAAAATTTTTATCTAACACATTAAAAGGTATAGTTACACCATCTGTTATAAGAAGTTCATCAGAAATAAATTTATACCTATCTTCTTCTTTTCTAACACCTTCACTTGGATCAATATTTAAACCAACTCTTATACCTCGCTCATGCATATATGTTGTAAATTCACTTGGATTTGGAAACAAATCTTTATTAAAACTAAAACCAGTTTTATATAAATTATAATTTGTTTTATCTTTAATATGCCAAAATTCACTAAGTAATAAAACTGAAATAGGTATCTTATTTCTATTAAATGCTTTAATTAATAACTTAGTATCTTCGCTACTATAAATTCTTTCTTTATTCCACCATATACCTAAGGCATATCTTGGTATTAACTCAGGATATCCAGTTAATGTAAAATAATCTTTTAAACAAAGACCAAAATCCCTTTTATACATAAATAAATATAAATCAACTTTATCTTTATCTGGACTAATTAAACCACCACTTGCATCAATTTCCAAGTTATTTGAGTCATCAATCATTACAAAACCATCTGTTGAATATAACCCTTTATCTAATTTAACACTTCCATTAAAATCATCTAAACTAGATGCTCCACCTTTAAAATTTCTAGCTTCAGCTTGTCCATAAAACCAACTTTTATCAGTATTAAGAAGTGTCACTCTCAAATTATTATCAGGTGCAAACTTAGGTCCTACAAAAGATTTATTCTTAATATATTGAAGCATAAAATAATTTGTTGTAATCATTAAATACTTATCATCTTGTTCAACTTTAAATGCTGGCACACTAAAATTTCTATTAGCAACAAGTGTTGTTAAATTATCAGAAAAATGTCCATTCGGATTATATTCAAGTCTTAAAAGTCTTTCACTTAAAACAGTAATTCGATAATTATTTCCTCGAAACACTGCTCTTTCACTTGAAATACCATCATTTAAATTAGGAATAAAATTTGCATCCAATCTAGTCACTTATTCTTCACCCTTCTTTATTTATATTTATCTTTTGCTTCTTTTAAAAATTCATCACTATCAAAATAATCAATCTTCATTGCTTTTTTTACCTTTGCTAAAGTATTCGCTGCTTTTTTACGTGCAGTAATTGAACCACGTTTTAATATTTCAACTACTTCATCAATATGTTCTTCATAATATGCTCTTTTTTCTCTAATCGGAGCTAAAGTATCTTGTAAAATATTATTTAAGAACTTCTTAATAACAACATCTCCAAGACCACCACTTCTATATTTATCTTTTAATTCATCTAAATTTTTATATTCAGGTAAGTACTTTTTAAAATAATCATCTGTTGCAAAACAATCTAAGTAAGTAAATACAACATTACCTTCTACTTTACCTGGATCTTCTACTCTAATATGATTCGGATCAGTATACATACTCATTACTTTTATCTTTACTTCTTCCGGGGTATCAGCAAGATATATAGTATTACCTAAAGATTTACTCATCTTAGCCTTTCCATCTGTGCCAGGTAATCTTCTTTCAATTTCATTCTTAGGTATCATTGCTGTTGGTTCCACTAAAGTTTCTCCATAAATATTATTAAATGATCTAACTATTTCTCTAGTTTGTTCAATCATTGGAAGTTGATCATCCCCAACTGGAACACATGTAGCTTCAAAAGCAGTAATATCTGATGCTTGACTAATCGGATAATTTAAAAACCCAACTGGTATACTCGTTTCAAATCCTCTTAACTTAATTTCATTTTTAACCGTAGGATTCCTTTGTAATCTACTCAAAGTAACTAAATTCATGTAATAAAATGTAAGTTCAGTTAATTCACTTACTTCAGATTGAACAAAAAGGTTACTTTTTAATGGATCAATTCCTACAGATAAATAATCTAAAGCAACTTCAATAACATTATTTCTAACTTTACTTGGGTTATCAAAATTATCAGTTAATGCTTGAGCATCTGCTATCATTATATATACTTCATCATATTCACCACTATTTTGAAGTAATACTCTATTTCTTAAAGACCCAACATAATGACCAATATGAAGTCTTCCCGTAGGTCTATCTCCAGTTAATATTATTTTTTTCATTTAACATCACCACCATAATTATACCAACGAAACACCATATTATCAAGAAATTATGAATAACTTTTAATAAAATAATTGACAGATAGACATGTAAAGTATGCTAAAAACTATTGTAATTTCATAAAATTTGGTATAATAGACATAGCAAGGAGATGATTTTATGAAATATGCGATTAATTCAAGAAAAGTAAAACCTGGTCAAATATTTGTTGCCATAAAGGGTCACACCGTAGATGGACATGACTATATAAGTGATGCAATAAACCATGGTGCAATAAAAATAATCGCAGAAAAAAATGTATCTTCATCCGTTCCCGTCGAAATCGTGGAAAGCACTGAAGAATACTTAAAAAAAGAATTAAAAAAGGAATATGCTGATACTATAAATAAATTAAAAATAATAGGTATAACAGGCACAAATGGTAAAACTACTACTGCATACTTAACTTACCAATTTTTAAACAAACTTGGTAACAAAACTGCATATCTTGGAACAATAGGTTTTAAATTACCTGATGAAGAAATAGGTACAGAAAACACAACTCCAGATATTTTATCAATTTACACTCTACTTTTACACGCAATAGAAAAAGAATGTAAAACAGTTGTCATGGAAATTAGTTCACATGCCCTATCATATGAAAGAATCTATGGACTTCATATTGATATCGCTGCATTTACTAATCTTACCGAAGACCATCTAGATTATCACAAAACTATGGAAAACTATTTAAATGCAAAGTTAAAAATAATAGATTACTTACCTGAAAATGGTAAATTAATTGTTAATACAGATGATGAATACGGACAAAAATTCATAGATAAATTTGGAAAAGGTATCACTATAGGATACAACAAAACTTGCAATTACTTTATTAAAAAAGCAGACATTACCCCTGCAGAAACAAAAATAACTTTTGTGCATGATGATACAACTTATAATGTAACAACTAATCTTACAAGTAAATTTAATGTCTACAATTACATTACTTCACTTGCTATAGTTCATGAAATGGGTTATTCATATGAAGAAATAATAAACATAACCAAAGATATAAAAGCACCAAAAGGAAGATGTGAAACTCATAAAGTTAACAAAGGTTATGCAGTTATAGATTATGCCCACACTCCTGATGCTGTTTTAAAAGTAGTATCTGCTTACAATGAACTAAAAAAAGGAAAAGTTATAACCATCGTTGGTTGTGGTGGTGATAGAGATCCAATAAAAAGACCTATAATGGGTGAAATTGCAACACGCTTAAGTGATTACACAATTCTAACAAGTGATAATCCAAGAACTGAAGACCCGCAAAAAATAATGGATGACATTCTAAAAGGAGTTTCAACAAATAACTATGAAGTTGAACTTGACCGTAAAACTGCAATTAAAAAAGGTATTGAAATGTTACAACCAGAAGATATTTTACTTATTCTTGGAAAAGGACATGAAGATTATCAAATAATTGGGCACACAAAAATACATCTTGATGATGCCGAAGAAGTAGAAAATTGGAAAAAAGAACATAACGAATAAATAAATTTAATCTTTCATTTAATATGAAAGATTTTTTTGATGATGTCATAACAAAGGGAGGTTTCCTATACATAGTTAATGAATTTCAAAAATCAAATTATACCGAAGATGATTTTGATTCGTTTTATATGCAAGAAAAAATCGAAGACAAAAAAGGATTTTTTAACTTCTTTAAAGCTCACAACGTGTATGATTATTGCACAATTATTGATGGAGCTTACAACACTATAAAAAAATTAAATTGCAAATATGAAATATTTATTGGTACATCTTACATAATTTGTGATATAATAAATGACACAGGTTTTCTGTTAGATCAAAAATATAAATATTTAATCAAGAATTTTCCATTCTTAGAACCAAACAATATTGTATTTCTAGGAAATAAATCGGTATTAAATATTGATATTAAAATTGATGATAGAATAGATAATCTAAATGGGGCAAAAACTAAAATTTTATTTACTGCATATCACAACAAAAATATCAGTGATGAAACTTTAGAAAAAGAAAGAATAAAAAGAGCAAACAGCCGGTATGATATCGAAAAATTATTATTAATTGAAAGGAATGATTTAAATGAATAATATACCAAAGGAATTAGAACTTAAATATAGTATTGAAAGTTTTAACATAATTAAAACTCTAGAAGCAATGACAAAACAAGGTTACATCATCTTTAAAGGAAGAGGTTTAGAAAATGTTGATGAATACTATGACACAAAAAATAGAGATCTTCTAAATATCGGTGCATCTCTAAGAACACGTACAATTAAAACCGAAGACAGTATTTCTTATAAAGCAACATTTAAAACACCAACATCTTTTGAACATAATTATGTTGATAGAATTGAAATTGAAAAAGAAATCCAAAAACCAACGTATCAAAAATTACTAAAAGAATTAGAAGGTATTCCATTTGATTTAACAAACATCTGCCCTGCTCCATATCTTATAGTTAAAACAAAAAGATTCGAAGTCTACTTAGAAAAAGAAGAATCTACAATATGTCTATCATTTGATGAAGTAACATACATTAACAAAAGTAATAAAACAGAAAACAAAGAAAATATAATTGAAGTTGAATTAGGTGATGATTCTAATCCAGAATTATTAGATGAAACAAATGAAATACTAACATCAAACTTAGATGTAACCATAATAAAAGATAACAAATATAAACGTGGTTTAATTAGATCACTTACAAAATAGTTCTCAATAAATTGAGAACTATTTTGTAAAAAAAACCATTTTTATAATAAAAATTACTATATTCAATAAATTTATTACTAAGAATGCTTGCATTATATCATTAAATCTGCTATAATTAAATACGTCAACAAATGCAGGTGTAGTTTAATGGTAGAATAATAGCCTTCCAAGCTACTGACGTGAGTTCGATTCTCATCACCTGCTCCATTTGAAGACAACTTACGGACTAATTAAAGTTCGTAAGTTTTTATTTTGCCCGTAGTCAGGCTTGGAAAGGCTTGTTCTACCAAATTTTTTATGCTTAAATTTAAAATTACCCAAGAACTCAAACCTAATCCTAAACTACTAGAACTTATTAAAAAATTTACTTATAAAAAGTTAAAGTTCTTCTAAATACTAATTTACAGTTTATTGAACCTACTGAATATTTAATATCTTCTCCTATAAAACTTACCATTTATTCCATTCTTTCTTCTAAATCTATATCCAAACTAATAAAATCACTTATTTGAGTACCATTTAATTTTGATGCCTATTTTTTAAATTCTTCAACATCAGAAAATGTCTTAGTTAATTCATATTTCTTATTTTGTTCAATTATTTGTTTTAATATTTCATTTTTCACGACAAAACCTCTTTGTATGTATATTAATACACTATAATTATTATTTTTCCTTATTAAAATTATATCTTCATATTTATAAATTAGAAGCAGATGGACCAGGTATGCAATTTATTGTCCTTATCATCATATTATGGTTATTTCTTTTATTAGACTCCGCTACTTTAGTATGTAGTTCATTTATTTTTTCTAAATCAGATTCTTTATTATAAAAAACTAATAAAATTGCATCTTTGCAACTTTCCTGTTTCATATATTGATGTAATTGTTTATGATCTTCTATACAAGTCATTAAATCTGGATGCGTAGAAGTTTTTATTTCGATTAACACTTTTTCTTTACCTCTTGATAGTTTAAAATCAACAGGACCTCTACCTTTATTTGTTTCTGGGGAAATATCTAAATTAAATCCTAAACTTTCAGATTTTCTTTCCATAATTAAGTGTGAAAACTTTGATATAATTGGTTCTGCTCTAAATTTGATACTTGTATCACTTAATAGTAAAGTCCATCCTCTTTCATCTTGTACAGCATGTTCTATATCCCTTATTAAATCATCTGCCATTTCTAGCACAGAAATTTCGCTATCTTTATTTGTTATTTTTATATCTTTAACAAAATCATAAATTTTATTAATTATATCTTTGTCTTTTTGTAAATCATAAGGTTCAACAGGTTCATTACCAAACCTTTTAAAGAGGTCGGTATCATTATTTTCTATAATTTTTTCTATAATTTCCTTTTTGTTGGATTCCAATTCTTTTTTTATATTATATTCAAATGTATCTTTTACATAGTCTGTTTCGTTATTCCATAGCCAAGTAATAAAGTTTTCAGAATTATAATGTAATTTTCCAACTAAGATAGAATGTGGAACTAATAATACAGGAACTTTTTTATTCTCATTGTTAATTATATAAGGCAATTCGACTATCTCAGATATCCAACTCATTTCATCAAAATTGAAATGAGTTAATATATTAAATTTATCTAAAGGAAATCCCTCTTTTTCTGCAATACTACAACTATAAGTAATAAAATAGCGTTTTGTTATAGATAGTATCATATCAGTTATTCTATCAAGATCAACATTTTCTTCAAATAAAGTAATTTCTTCCAGTTCATCATAATCGAATATTTTTAAATCTATATATTTAGAAAAGTTTTCAAAAAATTTTAAAGCAGTTAAACCAGAAAATCCACTACCTTTATTGCTATCATAGGAGTATCCTAATTGTACTTCTTCGACTTCTCTAAAATTTAGCATATTTTCTACTAATTTTTTTGGTATTGATTTTGTTTTTAATGTAATACAAGCATTTTTAAAAAAATCAATTAACTCTTGATAACAATTTTTAAACTCTTTAATATTAGTTCTTTTTAATAATAATGGATCAATAAAAAGTTTTGAATCCCATTCTACAACAGGATTAAACCATGTATCTTTAGATAAGTCATATTTATAGTTATTATATTCACTAAATCTCTTTTTCTTCATATGTACCTTCTTTCCAAAAGAAAAGAGTATCATTTTATATACTCGATTTTCTTAATTTTATCATATTTTCATTGGAATATAAAGAAATTATAGCTATTTTATTAGTTTTTTGAACTATTTTTCATAATTTGTGTTAAAATATTAGTAGAGATTGATATTTTGTATATCAAATCGTTAAGAAGTGAAAAGTTGTAGATACCTACGACGTTGGCTCCATTTGAAATCAACTTACGGACTTATTGTTCGTAAGTTTTTATTTTATATAAAGCTTCAAAAGTTCTCTTTCTTTCAAGGAGGAAAACTATGAGATGTG
>FR903536.1:27868-103200 GCA_000438075.1 Clostridium sp. CAG:609
AATTCCCATACCCTTTACTTTTTTCTAACACAAACTCTATATAATCTTTTTTCTAATTTATATCTTGTCATTATTTCTTCATTTAAATATTCGATATTAAAATCTTTAAAGAAAAACTTGATGTCTTTTTCATCAAAAAATCTTTTTAATCTTTTATCCGATGTTTCATATAAATGATGTTCTATTTCATTACCTTGACCAGCACCGTGATTTACATCATTTACTGAATTAACTCGAAAAATTAAGCGTCCTCCAACAGTAAGAATGCGTCTTATTTCATTTAATAATTCAAATGTATCTTTTTCTTTAAAATAATGCAAACATAAATAAGCAATTATTAGTTCAAACGAATTATTATCAAATGGCATTCCAGCAAGCATATTAAAACACTTAGTATCATACACTTCTGGAAAGTTTTTTTTAATATTATTAATTGCATTGCTAGATTGATCACAAGATATAACTTGTTTATTTTTGTTAATTAAATACAAAGTATCATTACCACTTCCGCACCATAAATCCAAAATAGGAGTTGAGCAACTATCTATTATAGTTTCAAACTTATCCAACCAGTCGTCTAATTTTATTTCATTTCGTTCATATTTACTATGTATATTATCCCAATATTCTAAGGAATTTTTCTTTTCATTAAATCCCATTTTGTACCTCTATAATAATTATTTCTTATTAAATCCTTCTTTAATTTTTTTACTCATTTCTTCTTTAAATTCAGGTGAGTTAAATATTCCTGCAAATAAATCCTTAGTTGCATCTCCCATCATTGAATACATTGCAGAATTAGATAATTCTTTCTCTCTTTTTAATATTTCTTGTTCATTTTGAACTTTTATCTCTTCAATTTTTAATTGATGTTCTTTTTCTTTAGTTTCTATATCAAGTCTATGTTTTTCATTTAATGCTTCAATATCTATTTTATGTTGTTTCATTAATTTTTCTATTTCGTGTTTATTATTAGTTTCAAGTGTATTAATTTCATTCTTACATTTCTTAATAGCAATTATTAAACTTCCAACACCAGTAATAAGTGCAGGAACTATTGCTATAAGTAATTGTGTCCACAAATTTGCATTCATTTTATGCCTCTTTTATTTCCATATTAGTAATATTATGATTATCATCGCAAGTAAATAAAATATTGATTTTCTCTGATTCAAAATAATTAATTAAATCATCATCTAACAAATGAGTTATTGCAAATCTTTTTTCATTCTTAGTTAATTCATTTATAGGTAACCAATAAGCATAGTTATCATCTAAATCCAATGGGTTACCAATCACATTATTTGCGATATATGTTTTAATAACAAATTTTTTATTTTTACCTGGATATATAATTTCAACATTTCCAATACATTTTAAATCATTAATATCCATTCCGGTTTCTTCTTTAAATTCTCTTATACAAGTCTGTATTTCAGTTTCACCATCTTCAATCTTTCCACCAGGTATATCAAAATAATCTTTGTTAATATTCTTATATTTAATACAGGCAACCTTGTTATCTTTAAAAGCAAATACTCTTACCGCATATCTTATATCCATTATACTTCCTCCTTATATAGAATTAAGTTTAATTTTGAATATATTATACTATAAAATAACAAAATTCTCAATACTCCCATTGAAATTTAATAAGAATTCATATATAATATTTTTAGAAAGAGAGCGTTATGGTTCGTAAGCTGTTGCTTAACCGCTCCAGATTGATTGATACTCGGAAAATTTACTTCTGAGAGTAATAAAGGCTAACTAGAAATAGTTAGTTTTTTTTATTATATAAAGAAGTTGATTATATATTAAATATAGAAACAAAAGAATTAAAAATATAACAAGAACAAATATCGCTTATGCCATACCACGAATTATAGTTATTAAGAATAATAAATACCTTTAACAATAAAATTTATAAAATCATAATACTTGATATTGTTAATAATCATTGTTATCTAAATAATCAACTGAAATACCTTTTTTGTTGTATTCTGTTCTACCAAAAGTTAATATTATTTTTGCTTTTATTAATAATGCATTATTTTCAGTTTCAGTAACTTGATTATAATTTTCATATAATTAACTTACCACAAAATACAAAATAAAAAAAGATGACACTAGTTTAACACTAAAATCATCTATTTAAAATTTACTCTATTAATTAATTTATTCTTCATTAATATCATTCTTTAATTTTACATACTTAGTAAACCATTTTTTAAAGCCCTCTTTAGAAGTATAATAATTAACATCTTCATCTTTATTAGATTCCAAAAAATCAATCATATTACCATTATTATAAATAATAAATGAAGGATAAAATTTAACTGATTTACCAATTTCAGTATCTTTTATATCAGAAAAAGCTATTTTATAAATACTTATTTTTTCTTCTTCTAAAAATTCATCTAAAACTTTTTCAAAATCACAAGAAGTAATACACATTGGTTGATAAACAAATACAGCAAAAGATTTTTTATTATTAATTAATTCATTAAGTTCATCTACATTAATTTCAGTTACATTATTTATACCATAGTAACTATCTTCAAGATAAAATGGTTTATTATTTTGTTTTAAAATAATAGTGACTAATAAAGATAATACAATTAATGCAATTAATATAATTAATAAAACTTTTTTCTTCATTATTTAATCTTTGTTAAATTATCAAAATCAATGTTATGATAATTTACTTTCCAAAAATCATATTTAATCTTAGAACCATTTTTATTTACTGTACTTACACTATGATTACCTTCGTAATTCCAATATCCCCCGACATTATAAATTTTTTCCTTATCCCAACCTAAACTAACAAGCATTTGTTTAGTAAAATTTGCATATCCTCCGGCACCACACATAATAAATATATACTTATCTTTAGGAAATAAATACTCTAAGATATCCATAGATTCTTTATAATTAGCAACATAATTACCATCTTTATCTAAAGAAAATAAAGTTTTTCCTTCATATAAACCAAATACATTTTCATTTTTCTTTTGATCTACATATTCTTGAGGAAACTCAGTTAAATAAGCATAAGGAACAACCTCAAAGCCTTCAACAAAACCAGTTAATTCTCTTTCTCCTCCTTTATTTTCCCATGTTGCACTATCGATAAGCATTCTTACATCACGATAAACAGTATCACTTCTACCTAGATAATTATCAATGGTTTTTTCATTAATATTTTTATCTATATCATATACCCCTCTAAGCCCTTCAGACTTCTCTTGCTTAGGTAAAGCTTTTAAAGCTTTATTATCTTCTTCATTAGATTTACTAAATATAAAATAACTACCTAAACTTCCTAGTAAAAAACTAGCAATCGTTATAACTATAACTATACTTTTTTTCATAATATCTCCTCCAAGTAAAATACTATAACAAAATAAATTAAAAACCAATAACGTATAAGTTGAAAAAACTCAACATTTAGTTGAGTTTACTACTACTATTACAATTATCTAATTTTAAAGGCACTTTATAATTAATAACTGTATCATTAAAATCATTAGCATTAATAGAAAGATACAAACTATTTTCTTTATATTCTTTACAAGTATTTTCATAATTATCAACAGAAAATACAATATCTTTTAAAAACTCTTCTAAAGTAATATTTTCATATTGAGATTTCCAACTACCAATTTTTCTCTCAACATCATTATTTGATTCATATAAAGTACATTCAATAGACTTATATTTTCTAACATCTCTTCCTCCGCAATACTCAATTTTATTAATAAAAATAGCAGATTTATTTTCATTATAAGATATATTACCAGAAATATTAAAATTTTTGCATTCACTAGATAATGTTTTGAATTGAAAATCATTATCATTATTTAAAAATTTAAAAATAAATAAAAATAATACAACAATAATAATAAACATAAAAATAGAAATAAAAACATATATAAATCTTTTTTTATAATTATTTTTTTTATACATTCCATCAAATAATTCATCTAAACTAATATTAAAATCTTTACTAATTTGTCTGATTAAAGAAGTATCAGGCATATTTAAACCATTTTCCCATTTACTTACAGCTTGGTAGGTAACATTATATTTATCAGCAAATTGTTTTTGAGTTAAATTATTTTTCTTTCTTATTTCTTTAATTAATTTTCCAAATTTTTCTTGATCCATACTACACTCCTTTTTAATAAATTACACCAAAATATAAACACAATAAATAAATTAACATATTTTTCATATAACCACCATTTCTATTCTACATTCTTTAAAGATTCAACCATATTAATTTTCTTTAAATTAAAATGAGTAAAAATTAATACAATAATAGAAAATATAATAGTAATTAAAGCAGAAAAAACATAACTTAATAAGAATACTTGCCTATCAAATAATAAATAATCAGGCTCACATGTAGATATAATATAATGACATAAATATGACCCAAAACATAAACCAAAACTAATACCTAATAAAGTTAATAAAATAGTTTCTCTATTTATATATTTATCTACTTCATTTACATAAAAACCTAATACTTTTAAAGTAGCAATCTCCCTTTTTCTCTCACTAATATTAATATTAGATAAATTATATAAAACAACAAAAGCAAGCATCGCTGCAGCAATAATTAAAATAGCCACAATAGAATCAATCGAAGACAACATATCATTTAATGTATCTTTAATATCAAGATTATTGACAATAGAAATAACATCTTTATTAGAAATATATTTACTATCAAAATCATTACTTTCATTTACATTATATTTATTTAAATCAATTAATAACGAATTAACTTTATAATTACCAAATAAATTATTATAGGTATTTTTAGATATATACATATATTGATTAATATAATTTTTAACTATATAAGAAACTTTTATTTTGTAAATATTATTATCATTATCAATTACATCAATATAATCTCCAATATTTATATTTAAAATTCTAGCAGTTTTTTCACTAACAGCACAAGTATTATCTTCTAATGTATTATAAATTATATTATTATATTTATAATTTATTAAAGAAATAACATCATTAAGTTTATTAAATTCTTCTGGTACAATCAAAGATACATCTTGTTTATTATCACCTTTTAAAACACTAACACTTTGATAATTAACTAAAACAACATTTAAAACATTTTCTTCACTTCTAATATTATTTACTAACTCACTATAATCATTATTTTCATTTATAACCACCATTTTATCATATTTAAATATATTATTAAATTGATAATCACTTATATTTTTAATAGAATCTTTTAATCCAAAACCAGCTAAAATTAAAGCTGTACAACCTGCAATACCAAATATAGTAGTTAGCACTCTTGATTTATACCTAAAAATATTTCTAAATGTAACTTTATCAGAAAATTTAAGTCTTTTCCAAATAAAAGTTATTTTTTCTAATAAAATTTTCTTGCCTGATTTAGGTACTTTTGGTCTCATTAAATTTGCTGGAACGTCTTTTAAGTTAAAAATACAAATAATAACAGCAGTTCCACTAATACATAATATACAAATCCAAAAACCAAGCATATTATAAACACTATTAATAGAATATAAAAATATTGGTATATAAAATATCTTTTTATAAATATTCCATATAACATAAGGAATCAAATAAGAACCAATAAAAACTCCTAAAACTCCACCTATAATTGTAGCCAATAAGGAAAATATAACATATTTTAAAATAATATAAAAATTACTATAACCTAAAGACTTCAATGTCCCATTTTCAGTCCTATCTTCTTCAATCATTCTCATCATTGAAATAAGACTAACTAATATAGCAATACCAAAAAATATTAAAGGAAATACATTTCCCAAATTTTTAATATTATCACTAGCATTGATTAATTCTTTATAAGAATTATTATCAAATCTATCATAAATATACCAATGTGGTTTAACAAAATCATCTTCATTTATATTAATACCATATAATTTACTATCAGAAATTAACTTACCATATAATTCATCATATCTTTCTTCTTCTCTATCTTTTTTTATAACATTAATTTTTTCTACAAAATTATTAATAGTATTTTGATATTCTTTACTATTAGTAAGCATATGCATAGTATCTTTAATTGTTAAATATACAACACTATAATAATCACTTTTTAATAAATCACTTAAAGTATAAGCATAATAATTAACTTTCCCACTTCCTAAATTAGTACTAGGTCTTTCAGTAGAAAAATACAAAGGACTTATAATTGTTCCTACTATTTTTTTGTTACTACCTAAAATATCAATAGAATCACCAATACTTAAGTTATTATCAACAATCATCTTTTTTTCAACAACTATTTCATCATTATTATTAGGTAGTCTTCCATCTTCGATATAAACTTTATTAATATTATCATTTAAACCTATTACTTTAATAACATATTGTTCATTATTAAGTTTTAAATAAGTATCTTTTTCATAAGAACCAATGACTTTATCAACACCATCAATGTTGGATAAACGATCTATATCATTATCATCAAGCCCCAAATTAGAAAAAATCAAAATATCATAAACATTATTATCATCATAAAATTTATCTAAAGTTTTAAGCATATCTGGACTACAAGCCTCAATTCCAGCATAAAAACCAATACCAAGAAGTGCCATAAACAAAAGCGATAAAAATCTTTTATAATTTTGTCTAATTTTCATAAAAATATGTTTAAATAACATAGTTTTCATATTACCACTCTATATCCTTTATATCCATAGGTTTATCATTAATAATAACATCACTAACTGCACCATTTTTAAATTTGATAACTTTGTCAGCCATTGGACAAATAGCAGAATTATGGGTTATAATTATTACTGTCATATGTTCTAATCTACATGTATCTTGAAGCAATTTAAGAATTTGTTTTCCGGTTATATAATCTAGTGCACCAGTAGGTTCATCACATAATAACAATTTTGGATTTTTACAAATAGCCCTAGCTATTGCAACTCTTTGTTGTTCTCCACCACTAAGTTGTGCTGGAAAATTATTCTTTCTATTGCTAAGCCCTACTTTATCCAAAATATCATCAGGATTCAAAGAATTTTTACATAATTGAGTAGCAAGTTCTACATTTTCAATAACAGTTAAATTTTGAATTAAATTATAAAACTGAAAAACAAAACCAATATCATTTCTACGATATTTAATTAATTCTTTGTCATTTAGTTTATTAATACACTTACCATCAACCATTACTTCACCACTAGTTAATTTATCCATACCACCTAAAATATTTAAACAAGTAGTTTTACCTGCACCGGAAGGTCCTAATATACAAACTAATTCTCCTTTATTTATTTTAAAAGAAGTATTTGAAAGTGCTTTAATTTCAACTTCACCCATTTTATATACTTTATTTACATTATTAAATTCTATATAAGCCATAATATCTCCCTTCTTTATTTCATTAAACAATTCTTAACAGATTCTGCCATTTTACGTTTTTCTTTTATAGGAACAAAATTTTTAACAACAGAACTACGCTTATTATTTTTAAGACCAATATATGCAAAAAAACTAAAAACTAAAGCTCCAATAAAATTAACAAACAAATCTTTCATAGTATCATTTAAACCAATATCTAAATATCCACCATCAATAACATATAATAGCTTTCCATCTTTATCAAAAATTTCGGTCTTTCCAATATTATCAACAACAACAGGTTTATTTTCATTATCAGGATTTAAATAAACTGACGAAATATTAGTAATAAGAGTATCTTTTTGCATATCAAATTTCACTAATTTATCCCCTCCATATTCAAAAAATTCCCATAAAATACCAATAGTCATAGAAAAACAAAAAGCAACTAAACATAAATAAAAGGGTGATAAATTAATATCTTTGCTATTTTTATTTAATAAATCTACTAAAGAAAAACCAACTGCTGTAGCTAAAAATCCATTTATAGTATGTAAGCAAGTATCCCAATGAGGAATAATTCCATAAAAATTATTAATCTCACCAAGTATTTCAGCAGAAAATATAAATAAATAAATACTTATTTCTAAACTATCAGGCAAAGTAATTTCATATTTATTTTGAATAAATAACGGAGCAAATAACAAAACTAAAGATAATAAACATAATAAAGCATTATTTAAATCCCCTCTAATTACTTGTAAAATCATACATATTACAACTAAAAACCTAAGAATTAAATAAATAGCCAAAGAACTTCTTTTTGTTTCTTTATAAGCCATTTTAATCATTTTTTGAGCATTTATTCTTTTTTTCATAAAACACCTCACTAAATAATATCTAACCTAATTATACTATTTAATTAAAAAAAATTCTATAAAAATAAAAAAATACTAAGAATTTTTTACGCTCTTAATATTTTGTAATTCAAATCTATACTTATTATTTACATCCGGATATTTAACATGATCAACTTCACTTAAAAACATATCATAATCCCTAACATATAATTTGCAATCATCATATAACGCTCTATACACAACCATTTTCTTATCAGTTTCACTATTAATTGCAACATCAAGTACAATATATAAGTCCCCTTTAAAATGTTTATAAACTTTATTTAATTCAAGTTTTCTCATGCTGCAGTATATCCTCCATCAATTGGAACTATAGCACCAGTAATAAATGATGCTTCATCACTTAGTAAAAAACAAATTAAATCAGCAATTTCTGTATCTTTACCAAGTCTTCCAATTGGAAGTTGATTAGCCATAGCAGCTTTAGCATCATCTGGAACCATTGCAAGTATCGGTGTATCAACATAACCCGGAGCAATTGCATTAACTCTGATATTTTCTCTAGCATAAGATAAAGCCAAAGATCTAGTTATTTGATTTATTGCACCCTTACTAGCAGAATAAGCAAAACTCATATTGGTTCCAACTAACCCATACATTGATGAAGTATTAACAATGCTTCCTCCACCAGTCTTAAGCATTTCACTTATAACATATTTATTCATTAAAAATATACCTGTTTGATTAACTCCAATAACTTTATTCCATTCTTCCAAACTAACTTCATGAGGTAAACTAGCACTTCCACCAATGCCAGCATTAGCAACTAAATAATCTATATGATTATATTTCTTTATTACTTCATCAATACAATGTTTAACATCTTCTTCATTTGACACATCACACTTAATACCCATAAGTCCATTTTCTAAAGCAATACTTTCTACATTATTACTCCAGTCTACTAACACAACTTCACAACCCAAACTCTTAAGTCTCTTGCCTGTTGCAAGACCTATACCACTTGCTCCCCCAGTAATTACAGCTACTTTCATATTATCCATCTCCTTATTTTAAACTACTGCTTCCAGTTTTATAATCTATATTTATACCTGTTTGAATATTATAAACAAAAACATTAAATTTTATACCTTCACCATTATCTTCAACAGATTTAGCTTCAATCTTAACACCACTTGCAAGCAAGTTGTCATCCTTATATATCGGTGTAACTCTATATAAAACATGATTATTAGTTTTCTTAATATAAAAAGCTACACTATTTTCAAAATCTAACATTCCTTTTGTGTTCATTTCTCTTGTACATGTAATCAAGTTTTTAGGATTTGCGTTTTCACCTGTCAATTGATAACCTATCAAATGACATCTATTATACAAATACTTTCCATCAACTATATCATACTTTACAGTGTGCCACCCAGTTGGTTTAATCATTCCAATTGAACCTCTTTTTTCCGTAGGCATCAAATCTTTTCCAATATTACTAAATGCTACCTGTGCTCTACCCAAGCCATCTAATTCACTATATTTTTCAAAAGATTTACTTGTATCAACTGTCTCATCAAACTCAGGTTCATTATTATTTAACACAATATAATTATAACCACTATAATCAGGTATATCTAAAACACCAATATTATTTACAACTTCACTACTATTATCAAAAGTACTATCGCTTAATTTATCTTCAATACCCTCAAAGTTATAAACAACCCCCAGTGCTAAAGCAAGCAATAAACTAATTACTGCTATATATCCATTACTTTTTCTCTTCTTCATAAAACCTCTTTACAAGATTTCTTTTAATATTTTCTTTGATTCTTCATATGCTTCTTTATATTCTTCATCAGTAAATACAAAGGTAGAATGACTATCATTAATTAACATAAGCAAATCTAACTCTTCATCAAATAACAATTTACCAACCCGCAATTCAAAACAAAATTTTTCCACTAATTGATGTCTTGCAAAAGCTCTACTTAAATTATTATAAATTTCAAACTCATCCATTATAATTCCTCCACTTCATAAATATACCACAAATCCATTTTTTTCAAAATAAAAAAATATGTAAAATTACAACGACTTTACACATTTTTTATATTCTTCTAAAGTTTGATTAGTTTGATATAATTCAAAAGCAAGTTCTAATCCTACAAATCTATAATGCCATGGTTCAAAATTAAATCCAGTAATATCTTCTTTACCTTTCGGATACCTAAGAATAAAACCATATTTCCAAGCATTATCTTTAAGCCAAATAGCTTCTTTATCATCTTCTTTAATATCATCATTATATATACCATTTTCATAAATAGCAAAATCTACAGCTAAACCAGTTTGATGTTCTGATGTTCCAGGTAAAGCAACTAACTTATAAGCTTCATTTCCTTTTTCAGAAATTACTTTATCAAGTATCATTTGTTGATAATTACCACTTCTAAAAGCACTATCAACAATTATATTAATACCATTATTATTAGCATCATAGATTAATTTTTCTATATAAGGTTTTACTTCAATTCTAAGCATAGGTTTTATATTATCAATTAAATAATTACGAAAATTATTTTCATTATTATCAACAATATACATATTCTTAGGAATATAATCAATACTTAACATATTTTCTTTATTAACTAATACATCAATACTTAAATCATCCATAAAGCACTTCCTTTTTTATTTATTCGGATCAACTATTATTTTAACTGCAGAATCTTTACCACTAGTTAGTCTTTCATATGCTTTTTGAACACCATCTAAAGGCACAACATCATCTACAAATTTCATAACATCTAATTTTTGATTAGCAATTAAATCAATACATGACTTAAATTCATCATATGTATAAGCAATAGCACCTTGAACTACAAGTTCTTTCAAAACAGCCATAACTGTGTATGTTGGTACCGCTTCAGTAGCAACCCCTACAAGTACAACAATACCACCAGGTTTAACCATTGTAATTGCACTATTAACTGCAGCACTATTACCACAACACTCAATAACTACATCAAAACCACCATTAGTTTTTTCCATCATCTTTGGTACTAAATTTTCATCTAAGGCATTACACCATTCATCAGCAACTCCAAGTTTAACACTCTTTTTACCTCTTTCTTCATTAGTTTCGGTAATAACTACTCTACTAGCACCTTCAAGTTTAGCAAACATCGCACTAACAAGTCCAATGATTCCACCACCAATAACAAGTACATCATCACCAACAGCAATTCTTCCTAAATGAGCAGCATGAAGACCTACCGCAACAGGTTCAACCATGGCAACTTCTTCATCCATCATATCATCTGGGACTTTAATAACCATATCACTATGTACTGCAATTCTACTTGTAAGTCCACCTGGATTATTTATAGATAAACCAACAGCTTCATTCCATGTTTGACTACAATATTGAACCTCACCCTTACGACAAGCTTCACATTTACCACATGGAGAAATAGGAAGTGCAGTAACTCTATCACCAACTTCAAGATCTAATCTATCTCCTGGATCTACTACTCTACCACAAAACTCATGTCCCATAACAAGACCTTTAGGTTCTCCATTTACCCAATTATGAATATCAGAACCACAAATACCAGTTTTAATAACATCAATAATTACTTTACTTCCATCAGCAACTGGTTCATTTATTTCTTTAATTTCAAATTGTTTAACGCCTTTAATTACACAAGCTCTCACTAACAACATCTCCTTACTATCTCGATTATACCATTTTTTTGCAAAAATTACACTATAAAACAAAAAGAATTTACAAATTAATGTAAATTACTTCTTAGTTACTACCACATGTGGATATGGAATTTCAATATTTTCTTCATCAAATCTTTTCTTAATAACATAATTTAATTTATACATATTATCATATACATCACTATTATCTTTACCCCAAACCCAAGCTCTTAAACTAATACTTGAATCATTCCAACTAGCAACTCTAACCTTTGGAAACTCAACATCTTTATTTATACCTTTTTTACTTGGTTTATATAATTTTTTCATTTCATCTTTAAGTATACTAACAGCTTTATCTATATCAGATTCATAAGAAATTGAATAATCCACTAACTTTACATTTTCATTATCTTTATAGTTAAAATTTTCAATAATATAGGAATTCATTTGACAATTTGGTATAATAACTCTTCTATTATTGATTGTTCTAATAATGGTATGTCTCATTGTTATATCTTCAACTGTACCACTAACTCCTTGCATTGAACACTCAATAAAGTCTCCAACCTCATATGCATCCCCAATAACTAAAGCTAAACTTCCAAAGAAATTCTTCATACTCTCTTGAGCAGCAAGACCTAAAACTACAGATCCAATTCCTAGTCCTGATAACACAGTTATTGAAAACTTATGAAAGGCATCAAATTGTTCTAAACAAAGAAGTACCATCAAAGAATAAAGTATTAACTTCTTAATTCTTTTAATAAACATAAGTAATGTCGTTACATTCTTTTTTCTTTTTCTTCTTATTGTTCTATTTATTAATTCATCTAAAACTCTATTAACAACTACAATTATTGCAACAATTACAACAATGCTTATAAATTTATCTAAGTATTTATCTAAAAAATCCTTCATCTTATCACCACCTTAATAATACCACATAACTAAATAATTTGCAATTTTTTTAGAATATGATATAATAATAAACCATCAAGGAGGTATCCAATGAATTATTTAAGTATTGGCACAAAATATATATCAAAAAGCCTATTCCAACCAATAAAAAATGGTAATGGTTTTAAGCCCTACGGAGGTATCTGGGCAACAATACACAATAAAGAATACAAAAACTATAATGAATGGATGGACTATGTTATATTAAATCCATATATATTATTTAACGTATACAAAGATAATCCCTTAGAAATACCTGCAGTTTATCTAACACTAAAAGAAAACACAAGTATATTTAAATTAAATGATAAAGAAGCCCTGGATTATCTTCTTAAAACTTATCCATTAAATAACTGGATAGATTTTGAAAAACTTACACAAAACTATGACGGTATTTATATAGATATTTTAGAACTAGCCAGATGTACAACCAAAGAACAATTTAACAATTTATTATCTTACTCAGTTAATACATTAATACTATTTAATCCAGATTGCATAGATTATTATCAAAAGACTACAATAAAAATAGACTCCTTAAATTTTGACCCAGCATCTCTTGAAATGGGATACACAATAAATATTGATGATAATCATGAAACAATCGGATTAGAAAATACTGATATAATTAATTTACTTGAAAGAATAAAAAAATATATCAAAGATAATAACTTACCATATGATATAAACAGTTTTCTAAAACTTGAACAAGTATTTAAAAATGATATAAACAAAACTGATATTCCTATTCCAAAAAAAGAAGCTTTACTAATTAGAAAAGCTTTCCACAGTATTTAATCAATTTTAAATACTTTTTTTATGATTAAACTAACTAAATAAGCAACAACCATCATCACAATAACAGTTATAATACTTCTTGGATTATGTAAGCTCTCAAGAAGACCAGTACCCACAACTCCCCAGAAATATACTAAAAATATTTTACTTATCAATATAGCTATACTAAACTTTTTAAAATCCATATTACAAATACCTGCAGCAATATTAACCATAAAAGCTGGTGTAAATGGAATAGCAAGTATTACAGTTACTTTACTTAAACTTAAATTTTCAATATAACTCATCCATTTAGTTAATAAATCAACATTCTTTATTTTTTTTAATACCCAATTTCTAAGAAACTTTTTAACTAAAAAATAAGATAAGAAACAACCAATGCATGTACATATCCATGAAATAATAAAACCAACTAACTTTCCATATGCAACAAAATTAAGAGTAATAAACACAAACAATGGAAGTGGTGGTATTATACTTTCTAAAATAATAAAGACACATCCCAGAAGTGGTCCATAAACTCCTAATGCATCTATTGTATTCATAACAAATATATAAAAACTATTAAATAATTCACTCATAAAATACCTCTTTATATATTTTACCACAAAATACTAAAAATACAATTTTATTTAACAACTTGTGTTACATCATAACCCAAATACTCTAGATAAGCAACAACTTTTCTACTCAAAGTACCTTTACTACATATAATATAATATTTCTTTTTATAATCAAGTAACATTTTATAATTCATAAGTAATTTATCTGCATATATATTAATACTTCCAGGTGTTGGATCATCTTTATAATCCAAAGGATGCTTAACATCAATTAAAATACCCAAGTTACTATTATACTCACTTAAATTAATTCTCTTCATAATATCACAATATATATTATGAATAATTATACCAAAAGAAAAAGGCTTTACGCCTATTCATCTCCAAAGAAATCATCAAAGAATTCATCATCACTAACAACTGAATCATCAATTACTTTACTATCTTTATCAACATTAATAACTGGTGATGCTGGTAATACTTCTTCAGGTTCAACAATCTCTAATTGTTTTTCTTCATGTTTTTCTGGAATCTTATCTACTTCAGGTAACAAATCATCTTTCTTAACTGGCTGTTCTTCTTTAACTTCTTTCTTCATAGCTTCTTGTCTATCAAGTTCTTTAAATTTTTCATCTAAATCTTTAAGCATACTATCTATATCCATATCACTTATACTAGGTCTAGATGGAGCACTTCCAAAATTAGGCATTCCCATTCCTTGAGAAAATGGACTAAATCCCATTCCCATATCAATCGGTCTAAACGGATTATTATTTTGAAAATTATTACCTTCTTCAGACATCTTTTTATTTCTTTGTTCCATAACAAATTCTTTTAAATCAAAAATCTGTACTTCTCTTTTTGCTCTAGTTGGATATTCTTCTTCTCTTCTTTCAATACCCCATTCCATTTTAAAATCAGGTTCTAACTTAGTTCTAAATGGACTAGTTCTAAGTCTAATGATTATTGCTTCGAATAACTTCATCTTTTGCAAATCAGTAATCGTAATAAGTGGTCTAGTTGCATTTTTATCTTTTTCATCAGTTACTTTAACCTCACCACACATCTTACTTATTTCTTCCAAAGCCTTCATTTCTGTACTTATTAAGTAAACTATATTACCACAATTACCTTTAATAATTTCTGCTACATTATCACCATATACATCATTTAATTGAGCAAAGTTTTGAATAATAAATGTAAATCTAATGTCTCTGCTTCGAGCAGCTGACACCATAGCATCAACATCTTTAAGTGGTGGCATATTTGCAAATTCATCTAATATAAAATTAGTTCTTACAGGAAGTTTACCACCATTTTCTTGAGCAGCATCAATTAATGTTTCATAACATTGTTTAATAAATATTGTCATTAATGAGTGATATGTCTTTTTTTCATCATGAATAATCATAAATACAGCAGTCTTACCATTACCAATATCTTTCATATCAAAATCACTATATGAAAGCATTTCACTCAAAGCTTCACCTGTTGAGAAATTTCTTATCTTTTGTCTAAATGTTGCAAGCAAACCACCCTTTGTATCATTCGGTGCATTAATAGTACTTGATGCAAACATATAAGCATTAGATTTTTCACCTTTCATACCAAAGTATTCTTTAATATAATTACTAGTTGCATACCTTTCTTCCCCAACTGTACTCATTACATTTATACTATTTAAATTAACTTCTTCTTCCTTACCATCTTGAAATAACCCTAAAGCTAAACCAGAAAAATAATCTGCTGCTGACTTTTCCCAGAAATCAGATTCATTCTTATTTGATGGATCATACAAAATATTTAAAGCAACGTCGTTTAATAATTCAATAGCTTTATCTGGATTACCAGCTCTATAATATTTAAATGGTAATGTTAATGGATTCCATGAATTACCACGATTAGGTTCTCTGAAGTTTAATACAATTATTTTATAACCTTTTTCTTTCAAATAACTAGCACTATACTTATATATTTCCCCTTTTGGGTCAGTGATAATCATTGATTCGCCTTTTTTAGCAAGTAAATTAACCATAGGTTTAACAACAGTTTGAGTTTTACCACTACCTGTAGACCCAATAACTAAGTTATGATATTCTCCATTATCAACCCACATTTCCTTACCATTATTTATAAGAGGTATTCCTGCAGCATCTAATGTATCAGCCAAAGGATCAACCCTTTCAATCCCAGATTGTTCTTTAATATCCTTATCCTTTGCCCAACTTGAATAACCATCACTAGATTTTTTCTTTAAAATAATACCAAATCCACCATCTTTATCTTTCTTAAATATATAAGAAGAAACACTTGTAAAAATACCAACTAAAGATATAATAAATAAAATTAATGTCGCAGCAATATACTTCGGTGTAAAAGCTAAAAATGGAAGTAACCCATAAAATGTACCATCTGTTGATAATGAAACAAAATTAAGTACAGCTATTGCACACAAATAAAGAAGTAATCCACAATAAACTACAAACAACAAAAAATCTTTTGGTTCAACTTTAAACTTCATAATATTCTTCCTTTCATTTCTTAAATCCTATTTTACCAAATTTCTAACAAAAAGTCATTACTTTTCAAAAAAATTTTTCAAAAATAAAAAGTGTATATTTCAACACTTTAATCTTGTATAACAATTTCATACTTTTTACTATCTTTATTATATTGATACATTATATTACCCGTCTTATTAACATTACTAAAATATCCTTTTTCTATAATTATATTATTAACACTTTTGCCATTAATATCAACTACAGCTTTTATTGAATACAAAGGTTCTTCATAAAAATTATCATTAGTTACATCATCATTTTTAAGTACATAAACACTACCATTAAATACAACATATAATAAACTAAAATAACTATTTAATTCTTCATCCATAATATTTGTTACGTAAATAATACTATCCATTATTCCATTATTATCTAAATCAATATTAACTTTTTCATATTTATTAATATCATCTATACCAATACTTTTATTTAATATACCATTAATTACATTTAAATCATTACTATCAATATCAACTTTATTAATATTTATTACTCGACCTAAATTTTTACTAAAACCAATTAATAAACCATCATAAGTAATTAGATTACTACCATCAAATAAGTTCCATACATTACCTAATTTATATGTATAAAAACCACTATAAACATTATTAATATATGTTTCTAAATTAGTATTATCTATTAAACTATTATTAGATTTAATCCATGACCCATTATATCCCCAGATACTTTCATTATTAATAATCATATAACTATATTCTTTTGAATCATTCGGATTATTACTATTACTCTCATTGTTTTTAAAAAGCACAAACACAACAAGTAATATAACAACCAATCCACCAATAATAATAACAGGTACTTTTTTATTCATCATTACCATCCTTTTTATCTAGTTTTATAAGCAACTACTTGATCTACATATTTAACATCTAATGTTGATACTTTACCACCACTTGGATCTTTACCAGTTATAATATCTCCACTAACACTAGTAACTGCTATATAATGTCCTCTTTTATGAGCATCATTTATAAAATGAACTAAAACAATATTATTATTTATATTATATTTATTAATAACACCCAATTTAGCACTATTTGAATAACTTCCAATTCTACTTTCATTACCAATTAATGAAACATTCGGAGCTGCTTTTGTTATCGCCACACATGACCAATTAATTGCACCCTTATCAGTAAAACAACTTCCTTCATTTAATACATCTAGGAACTTCCCAGCATCAAAATCAGGTATCGTAGTTTCAGTACCACTACAAGTAATTCCCATTGCTAAAGATGTAACAGCACATCCAGAATCACCCATTGTAAGACGTGACTTACCTAAATGTTTTGATTTCCATCTACTATCCCCTTGAGCATAATAAGTACATGCTTGTGAGAAATTTTCACATAAATCATCAGTTAAATTAAACATTGCATTTCTTTGACTAGCCATTTTTTCCACTTGCCACATTGAATATGCAAGTTGATCTTCATCTGTTGTTTGAACACAATTAGAACCACTACAAGTTTTATCTTTACTACATGCCGCAGATACAACACCACTTCTTGCATAAGACATATATTTATTTATATAATCATAATAATAACATCCACCAGTACCAGCATCACCTGGATTATACCAATAACTTCCTATATAAGCATATTTATTCATCATTGAACTTAAAGAATCATACTTCTTTATTGTGTTAATAAAACCTAGTACACCATCACTAAATGAACTATATGATGCACACTTAGAAAGACTTTGACCATTATAACAAGCTATACCCCAATAATTATTATAACTTTCATATCCTTTTGATGCTGGACTATAACCTTCTAAATGAGCTCTTACTACAACAAGTTCAGGATTAATTCCATTACTTACAGCTAAATCATATATTGTACCAGCATTATCTTTAAATACAGATGCTGCTTTAGTACTCTTATTAGCATAGTAAGATTCAACTTTACTAATAAAATCTGATTTACTCAAACTTGTTGAACTTATTGACATTGCTTCACAAGCATTACTTTCAGTATTTTCTGTATAAATAAATTCGCAATGATCAGCTAAATTATATATTTTATAATTACTACTTACACTAGATGCAGTATCTATAGTATTTAACATACTCTTATATATTTTTTTATAATCATTATTTTCATAATAAATACCTTCCCTATAATCAGTTATTTCATAATTAATTCTAACAAACTTTAAATTTGTTAAACCAGAACTATTTATTAAACCTTCCAAAGTATTATTAAAATTATTTATATCTATATTTTGAATACCAGCTTCAATTTGTTCAACAGGTCCTAGTGATATAACAGTAATATTATTATTACTCCATTCCCCATTAGCTAGCTCATAATACTTATTATAATATTCTTGTGGATTATTTAAATTAACATCATGAAGCCCCATCCATATAATTATATTGTAATTAACTCCGTCTTTCATTTTATTATTGATACCCATAATACCACCATCTGTACTATTAGTATCTTCTGCAGAAAAAGTTCCATTACCAACTAACCAATCATAACCATATCCAACACCATACACACTTTTCTTTTTACTCACAATACCATATTGAACCATTCTATATAGTTGTGAATCTCCCAAAAATAAGGTATCAGAATAAATATGTTGAACTTCTCCACCTAAATTATCATATATCAAACTTAATATACTATTATAACTATTTTTTTCAAATGATTTAATTTGTTCTAACTTATTTTCATCTAACATTAATGAATTAGACAATGATAAATTAGTTATTTCATCACTATAAATACTAGATAAATACAAATAATTTTCTATATCACTATATAAATCTTCATATTCTTCTGGATAATTTTCATTATATCCATATGAACATGTATCTAAATAAACATCTTTAATCGCATTATTATAATTACCTATACTTAAAGCATTAGTTTTTACAATAATCATTATAGCTTTTAAAGCATCATCAGAATAACTTACGTTACCTACTAAAGATGCGGTTGTACCCAACACATATTTTTTTAAATCTAATGTTTTTTCTTCTTCAGTATCACATACATTTAAATGAACAGGAGCGGAATTAAAATCACATTCTTGACTAAAATATCCATTATTAGTTTCACCCCCCATTAACATTAAAAGTATTATAATAAATAAAATAAATAAACCAAAAACAAGTAATATCCATGGATTAGCTGCTATAAAAGCAACAATCTTCTTTTTTGCTACAGATGCCATAACTTTAGCTTTTTCTTTAGCAACTTTTTTTACAGCATTAGTACCCTTTTTAACTTCACTCTTTGCCTTATTTTTTAAAGCTTCTCCGGGATGCATCATATTATATGCATTTGCTTTAGCATCATCAACTTTATTAACTAAAGCATTCTTCTTAGCATTAGCATAATTTAAATTATCTAACACTCTATCCATCTTAGTCTTAGGTTTTAACACATTCCCTTCGCTAGAAGATGTCTTAACATTTCTTTTTCTTTCTTCATTTAATTTATTAGCTTTTTTATTTAATTCATCTTGTCTATCTTTATAATAATTCTTATCATATACTCCATCTTTATTCTTAGCTTGATCATATTGTCTTTGACCAAACTTTTCATTTCTAACAGATGGAATTTCATCCATAGTCTGTGGCTCAACCACTTGACTATTGTACTCAATTTGTTCATCAAGTACCCTTTCTAATTCATCTAAATCATTTATATCATGCAAACCAACTTGAGAAGCAATTGTTCTCAAGTTGTCTAATTGGGAATCACTATTTCCTATATCTAAACCTAATTTCTTAGCTTTTTCTATAATTCTATCCGTTTGCATAAAACCACCTCAAATGAGGATATTAATAACCTCCACCTGAACCAAATGAATCTAATTCTTCTTGAGTAATAACAATTTGAATCTTCATTCTCTTATTACCACATATAAACAAAGCTTCCCCTTGATTATAATATTTAATAGATTCCATTTCTGATTCATTTAAATCAATTAATTTTGCTAAATCATCAACAGCTTGTTTTCTAAGACCCATTACTAAGTAATATGAAGCATTATCAAATATTGCTTTACCATGAGTTATAATATTCGGAGCCGCAAAATCAGTAGGTTGTTGAGTAATGATAATTGTTCCAGTATTATACTTTCTACTTCTTCTTTGCATTTGTGCTAAGAATTCAGCCCCAAGTTCATTATGTCCTGCAAGTAAAACATGAGCTTCATCAACCATCATAACAGTGTTAATATCTTTATCTAAACATAATCCCCATGCATACTTTAAAATATTAAAGAATAATGCATTCTTAATATTTTCATCACTATTCATAAGTTCTTTTATATTAAATACAATAAAATCACTATCAATCTTTAGTGTTGTTTTACCAGTAAAATAATATCTAAGTTCTTTAACCAAAGGTCTTATCTTAAGTTCAAGTCGTTCCAAAACATCACGTTCATGCGTAGCATCTGTCATACTAACTAAATGACCTTTTATAGTTGCATAAACATCATCAAATGTTGGATAATCAGCACTAGTTAACTTAGTAAAATCTGTTTCATAATCTATTTTAAATCTTTTATAAGTTTCTTGTAATACATCACTAAACATAGTAAGAACATCATCTTCAATACTAGGCGAATAATATTTCATAAATGCTTTAACTTGTTGAAGTGTTCTAGTTAAAACAGTATAACCTAATCCTTGTGCTATTTCATCTTCATCAGCATCAATAACAATTTCAAGGGGATTAATCATACCAAATTCTCCACCTTTACCTAAGTCAAGGAAATCTCCACCTAGGCTATAACACATATCTCCAAGTTCACCTTCAGGGTCAACACATACAACTTTATATCCGTTTCTTATGTGAGTTCTAAGTAATACTTTCGCAGCAGTACTCTTACCAGAACCACTCATACCAAGTAAAATAATATTAGCATTATTTCTATTATTTTCTTTTCTTATTTGATATAAGAATTGATTAAATAATATAACACCACCAGAGAAATCTACACCAAGAAGTGTTGCATTACCTGGGTCTTTAATACTATCAAAGATAAAAGGATACATTGCTGCTATTGTAACAGATGGTATCGGCGTACCAATTCTATTTTCAATATCTTGTGGTGGAAATATAGGTAGTATTGACTTTAATGCTTTTTCTTGTTCAAACATTAAAGCAACAGCTCTCATTCCTAACGCATCCAAATAACTTCTTACTTGAATCTTTCTTAATTCCAATTCTTCTTTATTATTTGCAGTAATCATCAAATGCATTTGAAAATCAAATATTCTAGCTTGAGTTGCTGCAAGCATTTGAATAAATTGTTCCAAAGATTCATAATCTTGACGTATTCTTTCTTGCATTGTATTATCTTTTTCACTTTGATATCTTACTTTTAAATCTGCTATTTCTTTATTAAGCATTTTTTGTAATACTGAAAAAGGTATAGGCATATGTTTAATAGCTATTTTAACACCTTGAATATTAGTTATATCAGATAAAAAACCTGGTGCAATATTTCTAGGAAAAGCTATAACAGTCATAATTGTTGAATACTTTCCCCCTAATACAAATTCAGTTGGTTTAAATTCCATTCCTTTAGGAGCTATTTCACTTTTAATTTTACTCATATTACATCACCGCCCCAAAATTAGTTGTTTCTCCACCATTTAAGAAATTATCTAAAACAACTCTTAAATCATTATTGGAAGTTTGAACACTTTGTAATCCAGCATTAGCAAGTCCACTTATTAAATTATGTAATTTCTTTTGAACTATTTCTAATCTCTTTTCTTTAAACAAGATATAATATTCAGTATCAACTACATTATATTCACTACTCATAAATAGATTAGCTTTATTAATATCTTGCATAATTAATTTCTTAATAGCATTACTTTCAGCATTATTATACATAAGTTGTAATTGAGATAGATACACATCAATATCCACAGGTCTATCAGCAATAAGCAACCAGAAATCATAATCAATACTATTATAAAAATTTCTTAATTGATAAATAGTATTATTTTGTGAACCTTGATCCATAATAAATATATTTTTAGGCATTACCTTAACACCAGTAACATATGTACCATCATCAAGTTGTATCATACCATTCATTATTTGTCTAACAGGTAACCAGTTTTCTGTATAACTTACACCTGAAGAATTATTCATCTTTGAGTTCATCTTTAACACACCAACCTTTCCAATAATATCTACGTGGATTAAATATAAATGTACATGCATTTATAATGAATTGTAATACATTATGATAATGCATAACTGGAGTGACTAAAAATCCAGTTATAAGTGCAGGCATAAGTATAACAATCATCTGACCAACCGATGCATTTTGCACTAGCATTAACAGCATTACAGTAAGTAAGCATCCAAATCCAAAAAGCAAAATATCAGTCAGAGTAAAGAACCCTAATATCAATTGTGACTTTTTAGAATTTGCAGGTATTAAATAATTATTCATCCCCAAATCATTCCTTTCTTAATTATTTTTTAGAAGCATTATTATCGTTATACTCACTAGTAAGTTTACGAGCTTTATATTTATTTTCATTTCTAGCCTGTTCTTGCATTTTTTTACGTTGTTCAAAAATAGCATCAATAATTTTATTAGCTTGTTCATAAGTACGTTTTTCACGTTCATTTTTATTTATCTCAACAGCAATTTCATTATTAATAGATGATCCTTTTTTAAATGCTTCATTTATCAAAGCCCAACCTTCCAATTGTTTATTATCTTTATCAACAAAAGAAGTAATATCAATTTTATTTCCATCTGAATCTTTTAAAACACCACTCTTTAAATCATCAATAAATTTTTGATAATTGGTATAGAATTTACCACCATCATCAACTTCTATTTTACTTCCATCGTAGTTAACATAAATTCTTTTACCAGATTCATGTGAGGCAGCAGTAACAAATTTTTCTTGCATCATTTTCTCTAAATCCGCTAAATCTAAAGCAGCTTTATTATATGCTTCATCATTAATAACTCCAGTTTTGTAATTTTGATCTAATTGAGCTTTTAACGAATTATAATTACCAACTAAACTCATAGATGTCGTCTTATTCATTATTTCAGTACGCTTTACATTATAAGTATCTTTTTCTTCTTGAGTTAAAGGTCTTCCACTATAAGCATCATCAAGTTTTTGCAAATCCATTTTTCGTTGAGCATCAGTATATTGAATATCCAATTTTTCAAGAATTTTAGAATCACTTTTATGAATTTCATCTAAACCATCATTTTTAAATGTACCTCTAGCATTAGTAATTGTTGCATTTTCAACTGAAATATCACGTTTTTTGCTTGATGCACTATTAACTTCAGCAATTTGTATATTATTATTAAGTTTGTTAGTTTCCAATTCTTTAACTTTTTCAGGTGTTAATTGAATACTATTTCCATTTTCATCTTTAACAGTATAAACTTTATTTTCAATACCATAATCATCCGCCTTATTAGAAGATTCAAAGCCAAACATTCTACGCATACGATCTTTAAAAATTTCAGTTCTAGTTACACCTTGAGCTCTTGCATCTTTATAAGCACGTAATCTGTTTGCTTCTCCCCCAATATTATGCAAATCAGCATTTTTCATACCATATTTCCAACCTCTGTAAGCAGCTAAAGGATTTCCTTTAGAAGTAACCAATGAACCAACAGCATTTGCAACTCCGAACAATCCACCAGCAGCTAATTTATCTTTTATACCAAGTTTCATACCTCCACTATCAATATGGAATAAATCACATATTAACTTAGGAGCTTGTCTAATAAACGTTACAATTCCAAGAATAATTATTACTCTAGCAAATGCTCTTTGCAAAATACCTAATCCAGAAAGTGTTGTTCCAAATACTAAATTCATATCATTCACTAAAAGAATTAAGTATAATCCTATTACTATAACAAAAACTCTTATAAAGACTTCTAAATATACACTAATAACTTTCTTTAACCATGTTGAAAAAACATCTTTCATTTTTCCGCCTGGTATTATTCTGCAAATAACAGGTATAGGTGCTATGATTTCAAAAAACAACATTTTAATAAAACGTAAAGCTATATCAAATACAAAATTTAACAAAACATATGCTACATAAACACCAACAACAGTTGAAAAGAACCACATATAAGAAAGGTCTCCAGTAACAATAGAGTTAGTAAAATCACTATAAACACCAAATCCATATTTACCATACCTAACCATATTATCATAATAGAAGAAAGATGATGTATCAGATGCACCAATCAAACTATTTAAAGCACCAACTCCCAGATTAACAAATGGAATAAACTTTGTAATTCCTGTTGCACCTAAAGCAATTTTTTCACCGCAACCTTTTATTTGTTCTTCAGTTAAAGCATCGACGTTTACTTTATTATCTCCAGCACATTTATCATAATCAACATGTAAAAAAGAATTAAAAATAGAATATGCCATTGTTCTTCCAGGACTAGGTTCAGGATCATCTTCAGTATTTTGTAAAGTAAACGGATTAGTAATACCATCACCAAATAATATCTTAGGTATAGTATCATTTTCCAAAACAGAAGTTTGAAACTTATAAGCAAAGTTAAAACATGTTGGTAAAATAGCTATAATGATTATAGAAACAACAATATTTTGCATTAATTTAGAAAATGAAGTATCTCCCTTTGAAAAATTCTCAGGATTTATTACAGCTTTCAATAAAGAATACGCTAAAGCAAAAAGCATAACAACACCAAGTATAACATATACATTAGTAACTACTTTATTAATAGTTTCTTGTTCAGTAGAAAACACGTCAATAGTTGCAATAGCAACAAAAATATCATACAACCAATCAATTATGTTATATACCCAACCATCTAAAGTTAATAATATAGAAAAAAATGTTGTAATCATATATTAATTCACCGTTCCTGTTCCTATTCCACATGTTCCATAAGCACCAAATAAAGACATCAAAAATTCTACAATCATTGGTGTAAAGAACAATAAAATACAATATATAAATCTCTTAATTGCAGTATTACTAGCTTTCTTTAAAGCATCTTTATCATTTTGAGCTAATGCTTTTATAAAATCTAATGTTGTTAAAACCAATAAAGCAATAATACCAATATATTTCATTATTTCCAAAGCTTGTTGCATCCAATAAGCTGGTGATCCTTCATCACTAGGTTTGCCAAAAGCAGCACATTCTTCTTCAATTGTAGCAACATTATTTATGAAGTTATTATTTAAAACACTTGCATTAGCTTTTATCATAAATGAAAAAGAAAATAACATAGTGATACAAAAAAATAATATATTATTAATTTTCTTATTCATGAAAATCACTCCTAAACCCAAGCAACACTTGATATATAAATTTTATCATAAATATAGAGTAACGTCAATTTGTTTAAAAGATAAATTTATAAAAAGGTTTTAACAAAATAAAAAATATCAATTAAATATTTAAAAAAAGAAACTATTTTTTTAGTTTCTTCAATAATTTATAACCCTTCAAAGCTATTTTATAAGCATAATAAACAAATGGATTAATAACATAATCAAATTCCCCTATTAATTCTGTAATTTCTGGATTAAATCCTCTCTTTAATTCATAAATACCATAATAAGGACCATTCTTATCCATATCTAAAGATATCCCATAAAAATTAACATACTCTAAATGTTTCTTTATAGAATCCTCTATATGTTGTCTATAAAAAGCATACTTCGGATTAAATTCTTTATATAAATTATTGGTACCACTCATAAATGTAATACCTTCATTACCCACAAATACACTCATCAAAGCCCCAATATTTATTTCTTTATTACTTCTTTTTAAAGATACTGCTTCTTCTAATTTTTTATTATATTTATTTATTTTATTTTCTAACTCTTCATGTTTTCTTTTTATTTTATCTCCAACATTTATTTTCTTCATTGTATTATTTAATTCATCTAATTCTTTTTTAGCACCACTTAAAGTACTCCATACATAATTATAATAACACTCTGTATCTATATATGCTAAATATAATGTAATATAATCTCCCATTAAATCTACCATCTTTTTATAATATGATGCAGGTCTAACTATGAAATTCTTTAAATTACCAGTATCTTGTAATAACTTAGTAAATATATCTATATTATCTGTATTAATTATCTTACATCTAACACCCATATCATAAGTCTTATCAATATTCTTTTTTGTTGACTTACTAAATGTATTTAAAGTATCATTATAATTATCCCTTAATTTAATTCTACATAATATCCTTGGTTGTAAATCTTCAAAATTTTGACTAAATCCCATATGTTTAAAACCTATTTTTTTAAAATTATAATATGCTTCTTCTCCACACTTTTCTTTTAAATTACCGTCACTATCTCTTAAAGCATAAATAACATTTGGGTCTAACTTTAACATAAAACCATGATTCTTTTTAACATATTTTATTACTTCATCATTAAAATTTTTTAATAAAGAAAAATTATATACATCAATTAAATAACCTCTCGGAGAATAAAACAAACTTAACTTCATTGGCATTCTTTTTTCAAGAAGCATAGTTACACCAACTAAGGAATCATTTTTATAATACCCAAGTAAATGTCTAACCCATCCAGTTCCACTCTTTAATTCTCCCCACTCAGGTAACTGATAAATAGAAACATAAGGATTCTTTAAAGCAAACTCTCTAAATATATTTTCATCAATAACTTTAAGCATTATTTCCTCCTTAGTTTTCTATAAACTTTTAACATAACAGGTAACATCTTATACAATAACTTATTATTAACTAAATCAAATTCCCCAATAAATTCTATATATTCATCTCCAAATTTTCTTTTAAAATCATGAAGTTTAGCTAAATTCTTATACTTAGTATGAGGATCACCTGGGGTACCAAATAAATCAAAAAATTCATAACCTTTATCATATGCATCTTTAATAGCTTCATAATAACTTCTAGTAACAGCAAAAGTAAAATTAGCTAAATCATCACTACCAATATATAAACTCCATGCACGTGTTTTAGTATATGTACATATCAAAGAACAAACACATACTTCATCTTTATCAATACCACTAAATACTTCTCTTTCTTTTTCTAATCTAGCAATCTTATTTTTAATATCAGCTTCTTTTTTCTTATTAACCTCTAATTCTTTACTCAAATCATCTATTTCTTTATTTATATTATCAAGCAATTCTTTTGGTCTAATACTAATATTAAAATATTTCATATTATTATCTTTAGACATTTCTTCACTAAATATTTTATAATATTCTTCACTATGAGGATCAAACCCATCTTTACTACTATTACTTTTAATCAAACAATAAAAATCATGTACTCTTACTTCATTATCAACTATTAAATTATAACTATAACTTCTCTTAACACTTTTCATAAATGATTTATTAAACTTAGCTTCAATTTCTTCCCAAGGCTTTTTCAAATTAATTCTAAAAGTATATCTTGGTTGATTACCTTCATATAATCTATAAAACCCAGTATGTTTATAACCCAAACTTAACATATAATTATAAAGTTCATAGTTATTTTCTCCACCATCTATTCTTTTACCATCTTCATCAATATCTTGATACTTAATATCCGGATCAAACTTAATATAGATTATTTTATTTTGCTTCATATAATCTTTCAAATAATTAGTAAACTCATTTATTATTTCTTTATTACTATAATCCAAAACAAAACCCCTCGGTGCATAACCATAACTATACCCAAGCGGAGTTTTCCTTAACAAAATCAAACATGTTGCAACTAAATTGCCTAAATCATTTTCCATTCCAACATAAACAGGCACTTGTCCTTTTGCTCTTTTGCAAAATAAACCCCATTCATAACTTTGTAAAAAGTGTGATTTTTTATTACAACTTTCAAATTCATGATATCTTTTTATATCAACATTATCTATAAATTTCATACGATGCCTCCATCTCTATACAACATAAGTTTAGCATACACCACTAAAATTAACAATATTTTTTTGTAAACTTACACATTAGAAATGTTTAAGCATTTACATTATTAAGTAAGTTTGTTAAAATATAAATGGTGAATATAAATGAATTTATTTGAAATAATATTAATTTTAATTATTATACTGGGAACAATTGCAATATTTTATGCAACAATATACAATAATTTAGTTACATATAAATTAAAAATTGATAAATCGGAAGGAATCATTGATGAAGCACTACGTCAAAAATATGATTTAATTGCAAAATTAAATATTCCAATTAAAAATGTTGTTACAAAAAAAGATTATTTAAAAGATTATATTGAACTTAAGGATAAAAGAATAAGTAATTATGAACTTGATAGAAAATTAAGCGAAGCATATAACATAATACTTGAAGTAAAAAATGATCATGAAGAATTAAATACAAAAGAAATAAACAAGGATATCAAAGAAATAGAAAAAATTAATGAAACTTTGGTTTCTTGCAAAACATATTTTAACAACAACACTAGTGAACTAAATAAATTAATTAGAAAGTTTCCAACAAATATCGTAGCAAAAATACATGGCTATAAAATTAAACCTTTCTTTGATGGAAAAAATATGCAAGATGCTGTTATAGATGATTTTAAACTATAACAGTTTTTATTTGGACAAGTATCCTATACAATAATTTATTTCTTTCATAAAATATAAATGAAAGGAGTTTCAAATGAATAATAACTATAGAAAAGCACAAAAAATGATTGATTGTTATAACCAACAAAACAAAAATACAACATTTACATGTTTTGGACCAACAGGTCCAACAGGACCTACTGGTCCAGCTGGTTCAACAATAACTGTTGGAACTACAACTACAACTGATCCAGGTACAGATGCAGCTGTTGTTAATGTTGGTACATCATCAAATGCTATATTAAATTTTAGTATACCAAGAGGTGCTACCGGTCCAACGGGTCCTACGGGTGCTATCGGTCTTACTGGTGCTACTGGTCCTACTGGTCCTACTGGTCAAACAGGTGCTACTGGTGCTACTGGTCCTACCGGTCCAACGGGTCCTACTGGTCCTACTGGTCCTACTGGTCCTACGGGTGCTACTGGTGCTACGGGTGAAACGGGTCCTGCAGGTCCTACTGGTCTAACAGGTGCTACTGGTGAAACAGGTGCTACCGGTCCAACGGGTCCTACTGGTCCTACTGGTCCTACTGGTCCTACTGGTGCTACTGGTGCTACGGGTGAAACGGGTCCTGCAGGTCCTACTGGTCTAACAGGTGCTACTGGTGAAACAGGTGCTACCGGTCCAACGGGTCCTACTGGTCCTACTGGTCCTACTGGTCCTACGGGTGCTACTGGTGCTACGGGTGAAACAGGTGCTACTGGTCCAACGGGTCCAACGGGTCCTACTGGTCCAGCAATTAATCTAAGCATTGGTACAGTTGAAACTGGTGCACCAGGTTCAACTGCAACAGCAACTATTACTGGTACATCGCCTAATTATGTACTAAATTTAACAATTCCTGCAGGTCCTACAGGTCCGGCTGGAACTTAAGCAAATAAAAATTGATCAATCATGATCAATTTTTATTTACTCCAATCTATAGATTTTAAATTATTCTTTACTAAATAATCATTAGTTTTAGAAAAAGGTTTACTTCCAAAGAAACCAGAATAAGCAGAAAAAGGTGATGGATGTGGACTAGTTATAATATAGTGATGTGGATTAGTAATAAGTTTAGCTTTCTCTTTAGCAAAGTTTCCCCACAAAATAAATACAACAGGTTCTTCTTTCATATTTAAAACTTTAATTATATAATCAGTTAATAATTCCCAACCCCAGTTTCTATGACTTGCAGCTTTATCTTTTTCAACAGTTAAAACAGCATTAAGAAGTAATACTCCTTGTTTTGCCCAACCAGTTAAATCTCCATCATTCCTAATAGGTACACCTAAATCATCATATAGTTCTTTATAAATATTTTGTAATGAAGGTGGAACTTTAACTCCTTTTTGAACAGAAAATGAAAGCCCATGAGCTTGATGTTCACCATGATATGGATCTTGTCCCACAATAACCACTTTTGTATCCTTATAACTAGTAAGCTTTAAAGCATTAAAAATATAATCTTTCGGTGGATAAATAGTATTAATATCATATTCATGTAATATCTTATGATAAAAATTATTAAATCCTGGGCTATTCCATACAACTTTTAATAATTCATCCCAATCGTTACCTATCATTTTAAAGCCTCCCGAACTGCGTGCATTATATCATCAAAATTATCTGCAGCAATTAAAAATCTACTTGAATGACAAAATCTTAAATATGGTGGTAACTTACTAACCCATTCTTTTGGAAAATCTTTTTTTAATTCATTAGTATCAGATGTTTTTGTTACACCTTGAGCAGCATAACCACCTCTATTTGATGGATAAATTACATAAATAGCATCTGTACTAGGTAAATAATCTTTATAAAATAAAGGTTCATCTAATATAATTATTCTCTTATCAACTGCTTCATAATAATATTTTTTAACTTTTTCTATATCTTCTAATCTATGTTTTTGTTTTAAAATCATTCTTTCTAATATAGCTTTAGCAAATTCTACTGCTTCAAAAAATTCTTTATCGCCATCCGTATTTTCTAATGGATTAAAAACATCAATTGCTAATGCCAAAGCATTATAACTTCCTGTATTATCTGATAAATCTAAATCTTGAATTAATCTTCTATCTATTGATTCATAAACATAATCACCATATAACTCTCTTGCAAATTCTCTCCATAACTTACCAAATGATGCATAAGGTATACCATTACTTCTAACTTCATTATCTTTCATATGATGATCAAAATAACCCATTCCAATATCAAAAACTAAACCATCAAAATCATCTGTAATAATATTACTTCTAACAATTTCGATATCAGGATTTATCACTTTTAAAAAAGCTGCTCCGAATACATCATCAGAATGAAACTTTCCCCCATGAGTTAATGCTTTTCTTATTTTTTTTACTTCTTCTACTTTCATAAAACCTCACTTATGATAACTTTCATTATTATTTATTTTACAAGCTCTATATATTTGTTCAAGTAAAATACCACGAAATAATCCATGGGGAAAAGTCATTGTTGAAAAACTAATCAATTCATCACAAGTATCTGTGATAACCTCATTTAAACCTAAAGAACCACCAATAATAAAAGTAATATTACTATTCATTGGTAAAATCTTATCTATTTTTTGTGCAAATTCTACACTTGTATATGACTTTCCCTTTAAATCAAGTCCAATATTATAATCACTCTTTTTAATATTTTTATATAAATTATCAATTTCCTTTTGATAATCAACATTATCTTTTAATTCAACTATTTCTAATTTTATATATTTATTTATTCTTTTCTTATAATCATTTATTAAATCATTTAAATAATCTTCTTTAATTTTTCCAACACACAATATTTTTATCATATTTCCACAACTTCCGTTCTTTCATTTTGCCTTGCACAAGAAATATTATTAAACTTAATATCATTTTCTAAAAAAGTATTATTAATAGTTTCTAGTGCAATACTTTCTAAATTATTTGTTTCACTTAAATGGATTAAAATAATCTTTTTAGTTTTATTACCAATTAATTTAGAAAGGTATATTGATGCATCTTTATTACACAAATGTCCTTCACTTGATAAAACACGTTTTTTTAACCAATCAGGATAAGGACCATGTGTAAGAAGTTCAATATCATGATTACTTTCAAATAAATAAACATCCAAATTTTTTAAATATTTAAAATTTCTATAATTAACATAACCTGTATCTGTAACATAACATATACTTTTACCATTACATTCAAAAACATAATTTCTAGAATCCGGAGCATCATGACTAGATTTAAAGGAAGTAACATGTACTCCCTCTAAATCTATAGTATCTTCAACTATTATAACATGTTTATATTCACTTATATCAGGTATTGAATAAAACATTTTCTCACTAATAATTAAAGCAGCTCCAGTTTTATCTAACACAGTTTTTAATCCTGCAATGTGATCTGTATGATTATGAGTTATAACTACATAATCTACATCTTTAATATTAACACCAATTTCTTTTAAATTTTCATTAATATATTTATAGTTTCTACCAGCATCTAATAAAAACTTTTTTCTTCCAATTTCTAAATAAGTAACATTACCTTTAGAACCACTTGATAAAACTACTACCTTCATAACTACCTCAACTTTATATATTTAAGTGGATTTTGGAATTGATAACTTCCATGATATGGCCAACCAATTGAAACCCCTAAATGCAAATGAACACCAAATGCTAAACCAGTTTCACCCATTTCACCAATTTTATCACCAGTTTTAACTTTTTGACCAACTCTAACAGTTTGTTTATACATGTGAGCATATTGAGTATATATATTATTAGCATGTTCAATTATAACATAGTTACCATCTAGACTTCTAAAATTAACTTCTACAACTGTTCCTTCATCAACGGCATATATTGGTGATCTAAATCCTGTACCAGATATATCTATTCCTAAATGCATTTTACCACCACGCCATCCATAAGGACTTGTTATCATATATGGATAATTTGTTGGAAGTCCCCAAACATAATTGCCACTTCCATATTTTCTACCAACAGTTATTTCTTCCTTAATCATTTCTCTGATAACTTCATTTTTTAACACTGTTGCTTCACTTGATGTATTTCCATTTACAACTTCATAAGTATCGTGAACTAATGATAAACCGCTGACACCAGCTCTAGTAGGTTCTTTATAACTTGGATCTTTAGTTTCATCAACAACTGTTTCTGTTGTATAAGGAGTTTCATTTTCACTTATTTCATAAATATTATAAGTTAATGTAACCACCGGATTAATCAAAGTAACATTAACAGTGCTTCCTACTGCAAGCATCGCATTTTCACTCTTATAATTAGGATTAGCAATTAAAAATTCTTGTGAATTTATCATATTTTCTTCACTAATACTTGCAATACTATCACCAGTTTTAACTACATAAGTATCCATCTTAGCATCAGGTCCAAACAATAAATATTGACTTAAATCATCTGCATCAGTATAAATTTTCTTCTTAATACTTATATAACCTTCTTTAATTGTAATAGATTCACTAAAATACATATTACTAATTACTTTACCTATTTCAGTTATACTTCTATGTCCATCATTATATTCTTCAAATTGTTCTTCAGTAATAAATGATAAGACAAATGTCTTTAACGCTTCTTCAAAAACTTTTTTATCTAAAACATTAATAACAATATTCTTCTTATCTTTGTCTTTTGGTTTAATAGTTATAATATAACCTTTAACTGTAAAATCATCTGCATTTTCAATTTTTCTATAAATTTCATTAACCCCCATGTATGAATCATCAAATGTTTTAGTTTCTACTATATCAAGTCCATCCGGAGGATAAACATAATCAACCTTATATTCATCTTTTATATTTTGTTGTTCTTTATTAATTAAATTATATAATGCATCCTTATTTTCAATCATACCAATTTCTTTACCATTTAGATAAATCTGATATGCTATATTTGCATCAACATATTTATAACCATATTTTTCATCAATAATATATACTATTAAAATAAAGATTGATATTATAGCAGCTATAATTTTACTTTTATTATTCATTTTCTTCTCCAGCTCCTTTTAATTGACTTTTAAAACTACTCATGTTAAGTTCAAATAATAAGTTAACTGTTCCTAGTCCTCCTTTTCTGTGCTTAGCAATTATTAATTCTGCCGGCACAATTTTTTGATTAAAATCTTTTGCTTTTTCATAATAATCTTTACGATTAATGAAAAGTACCATATCTGCATCTTGTTCTAGTGATCCAGATTCACGTAAGTCAGCAAGCATTGGTTGATTACTTTCACGTTTTTCAGCACTTCTTGATAATTGTGATAATGCAATAACAGGTACACCAAGTTCCAAAGCCATTGTTTTTAAAGATCTTGATATTTCAGATACTTCAACTTGACGAGATTCAACTCTTCTTGAACCAGAACTAACTAATTGTAAGTAGTCGATTACAACCAAACCAAGACCATTTTCACTATTTGCAAGTCTTCTACATTTAGCTCTAATTTCTTGAGCAGTAACACCTGCATTATCTTCAATATAAATATTGGTATCAGCAAGTTGAGATAAAGCTTCATTATATCTTTTCCAATCTTTTTCTTGCATATTACCAGTTTGTAGTTTATATGCATCTATTTGACCAATAGATGAAATCATACGATTAATTAGCATTTCCGCAGACATTTCTAAGTTAAATATTGCAACCGCTTTTTTTGTATGAGTTGCAGCATAAGCAGCCATATTTAATGCTAAAGCAGTCTTTCCCATACCGGGACGAGCAGCTAATATAATCATTTCGCCACCTTGAAAACCAGTTGTTATTTTATCAAAATCTGGAAATCCAGTTTCTATACCTGTTATACTTCTTTTATTTTTAGCAAGTTCTTCTAACTTTGCTTGAGCTCTTCTAAGTATTTCACTTATTGGAACAAAATCACCAACACTTCTTGCTCTAACAACATTTAAAATGTTTTTTTCTGCATTATCAAGCAAACTATTAACATCTTCTTCATCATATGTTTTTGTTATAATATCACTTGCAGTTTCAATTAAATTTCTTCTTACAGCATAGTCTTTAATAATTTTAATATAAAAATCTAAATTAGCATCAGTTACAACACTATCAATTACTTCAGTTAAATAATCATATCCAACTGCATTAAACTTTTTATCTTTATCTAATTCATTTCTTAGTGTTGTTATATCAATCGGGGTTTTACTTTCGTACATATTTTTTATTGCATTAAATATATATTTGTTTCTTTCATCAAAAAACATATCCGCAGTAACTTCTTCAACTATTTTTGCAACTTCACTACTGTTTAAAAAAGCAACACCTAAAACACTCATCTCAGCTTCTTTATTCTGAGGCATACTTCTTGCCATAAAACCTCCTTACTTAACTAATTCAACATTAATTTTAAATTTTACTTTTTTGTGTAATTCAATACTAACTTGAGTAATTCCTAAAGAACTAATCGCAGTATCAATCTTGATACACTTCTTATCAATATTAAATCCTTTTTCTTTTAATTTATCAGCTATTTGTTTACTTGAAATAGTACCAAATACTTTATCTTGAGCACCAGTTTTAACTTTAAATGTAATAGTTTTATCATTTAATTTATTTTTAACTTCATTTAAACTTGCTACCAATGCATCTTCATTTTTTTGTTTTACATCTAATTCTTCACTTAGAATTTCACTACTTCTTTTTGTATAAGGAACAGCTAAATTATTTTTAATTAAATAGTTATTAGCATAACCATCACTTACATTAATTACACTATCTTTTTTTCCTTTTCCTTTAACGTCACTTAATAAAATTACTTTCATTTAAAAGACCTCCTTTAAGTAAAATATATTATATCATGAACTTATAAAAAATACAAAATATTTGATTATTAAAATCTAAAATATATAAATGGATTATAACTTGATGCTAAAATACTTATAATACTTATAATAAATAAGATAATTATGTATATGTCACTAAATTTATTTTTCTTATCAAATATTGGTTTAAAAATTGGTGTACTTGCAAACGCTGAAAGAACAAATATGATAATAGTTTTTAGTTTAAATATTTGATAATGAGTAAATATCATCATATTACCTAGACCATGAGCACCAAATAAAGTTTTAATAGCTTCGATTAGAGTACTAGTATCAGTAAAGTAAAATATTATAAAACCAAATGTTACTAAACTAAATGTATACAAGTGACCTAGAAAAGCTGGTAATTTATCTATTTTTTTGAAAATAAATTTTTCTAAAACTAATAAGATAAAGTAGAAAAGTCCCCAAAAAACAAAGTTCCAACTTGCACCATGCCATAAACCAGTTAATGCCCAAACTACAAACAAATTAAATATATGTCGAACTCTTTTGCATCTATTACCACCCAAAGGTATATAAACATAATCCCTAAAGAATGTTGATAAAGATATGTGCCATCTTCTCCAGAAATCTGTAATAGTTCTTGCAACATATGGGTAATTGAAGTTTTCAAGATAATTAAATCCAAGCATTTTACCTAAACCAATTGCCATATCACTATATCCAGAAAAATCAAAATATATTTGGAAAGTAAAAGCAACACCACCAACAATCATACCAATGGTACCCAAAGATGCAATGCTAGATCCAAATAATGTATCAGCAACATAAGCCATTTCATTAGCAATAACACATTTTTTAAACAAACCAATAATGAACCTTCTTATACCAGTTGCAAAACCTTCTATATCTTCGCATCTATCATTTAATTCCTCATTAACAGTTTCATATCTAACAATCGGACCTGCAATTAGCTGAGGAAAAGCACTAATATAACAACCTAAATTAATAATACTTTTTTGAACAGGTACCTTAGATTTATAAACATCAATAACATAAGTAAGAATTTGAAAAGTATAAAATGAAATACCAATTGGTAAACTTATACTTAAAAACTTAATATTTAAATTGAATAAATTGTTAATATTATCTAAAAAGAAATTTGTATATTTAAAGAAAAATAATAAACCAAGATTAAATACTAAATCTATTATTAACCACTTTTTAGGTTTACTAGATTTATCCATCCATAACACAATAAAGTAATTTACTATTATAGATAAAATCATCAAAAGAACATAAATTGGTTCACCGTATCCATAAAATAATAATGAAAAAATTAATAATACAATGTTCTTAGTTTTTCTTTTTTTAGGAATAAAATAACAAAGAAGAAATGTTGGTAAAAATAAGAACAGGAATATTAAACTTGAAAAAACCATTATTTAACCCTCCCTTCAAAGTTATAATTGTATTGATCAAACAATGTTGAACCACCATCATATAAGAATAAAACTTTTGATATATTATTGTTTTTAACATAACTTGATAAATCAAAAACATTATCTTTAAATTCATCATATCTTAAGTTGATAACATGTGTTTTGTTAAAATGTTGAGCAAGTAAATAATCTATTTGCCATGTATAAGAATCTCCTACAATTAAAAGATTTTCTTTTGAAGCATTATTAAAATCATACACTACTTTTCCATATTGACCATTAAAATATGAAACATAATAATCATAATACTTATAATCACGATCAAGTCTTATTTCACGTGGTTTAAATATTTCTTCAGGCATCGTATCATTAACTATCACCTTATAAGTTGGATTATAATTAATATCAGATATATAATCATAAATTATATCATTTAAAGCAGTCTTTGCCATTGAACCATAATATTTACGTTCTTTTTTTTCTGCAATTTTATAAGTGTTATTATCAGTTATATCAAACATATCCAATATATCATAATAACCATTTAATGCACCATTTATATTCCAGTGATGATCTGTTTTATAAAACTTATTTTTATAGTCATCCACTGAATCAATATTCATCACTTTTACATGAACATTTTTATTTAACCCAGTAACAAAATCTGCTACGTAAGAATTTAAATTATCATTTGCTAAAATAGTAAATTCATATCTAGTTGGTAAATAAATGTATAAAGAAACTTTATCACTCAAATTATTAAAAAAGTTAAGTTGAATATTAAGTCTATCATTTAATTCTTCATGAGTGTATTTTCCCTTTAAATAATAAAACTCATCTTTTTTATTATAAAATATATATTCTCCATCAGAATTTGTACGTACAGGTATATCATCATAAATTAAGCTATTACCATAAAAATTAATATTTTGATATATTTCATTTAAATCATTATAAAAAGGAAAATAATTAGTAAACTTATTTTCAATAGAATTTTCTATACTACCAATTTTATTATTTAATTTATCAACAATATTATTTTCCGTCTTTTTTTGATATGTTGTAAAATTATCATGGTTAATAGAAATAAAACCTAATTTATTTAATAAGAAATTACATGGTATAGCTAAAAATATACCAAATATAATTACTAAAAATGCAACTATCAAATATTTATCTTTTTTCATAATTAGACTCCTTAATTTCATCCCTATATATATTTTATCACACAATGCGACTGGAGCATAGAAAAACTCACCAAAATGGTGAGTAAATTATTTAACGTATGGAACTAAAGCCATAAATCTAGCATACTTAATTTGTTCTGCTATATGTCTTTGATGTTTTGCACATGCTCCAGTCATTCTTCTTGGTAATATTTTACCTTTTTCATTAATGTATTTATTAATAATCATTACATCTTTGTAATCAACACTTTTGCCGGCACACATTTGACATATTTTCTTTTTCTTACGATAAAATTCTGCCATGTTATATTCCTCCTTCTTAAAAATTAAAATGGTAAATCATCACTACTTAAAGTAAATTCGTCCCCAAAATCTTTATAAGGATCTTCACTAATATCAGTTGTTTCAACTGCAGGCATTGGAGCTGGTGAAGGATTGTAACTTGATGTAGTGTTACTTACAGGTGCACTATAACCTGATGTAGATGCAGTAGCACCATCGTTACGAGAACCACCTAAGAATTCAAAGCTATCAACAATAATTTCAGTTGTATACCTTTTTGTTCCATCTTGGGCATCGTAACTGCTGTTACGAATTCTTCCTTGAGCCAGTACCATTTGACCTTTTTTACAATATCTATTAATTGTTTGAGCAGTTCTATTAAATGCAACACAATTGATGAATTCTGTGTCTCTTTGACCATCCCTATTAACGAAGTCACTTTGACATGCTAGTGAAAACCTTGATATTTCCATATTCCCTTGAGTCATTCTAGACTCAGGATCTCTTGTAAATCTTCCTGTTAAAATTACTTTGTTCATGTTATTCTCCTTCAACTTTGATAATTAAATGTCTTAATACATTTTCATTAATAGTTACTTTTCTATCAAATTCTGCTAAAGTTTCATGTGTAGCTTCAACATTCATTACAAAATAATATCCACTAACTTCCTTCTTGATTGGATATGCTAATTTTTTTCTACCCATTTCTTTGAATTCAACAACTTTAGATGGTTTAATGTTTATAAGTTTTTGTAAATCTTCACTAGTCTTTTTGATAGTTTCTTCATCTAGAGTAGATTTTACGATAAACATTATTTCATATTTATTCATTGTTTTTTCACCTCCTTACGGTCTTTCGGCTTCAAGATAAAACATGAAGCAAGGAGCCATTTCCTTTTTTCTTCAAGTATTATACCAAATAAATATTAAAAAAACAAGCCAAAAATACCGAAAAAAGCAATAAAGTTAGTGATAATGTAATCAAAGTTTTTTACCACCTCACGGTGATAAATTTCTGCTTCACGGGAATCCCTTCCTCCACAGACCAAATTCGGATTCAGCCAACCCTACTTAAAATTATAATCCATACGCTATTATAAATGGCAGATGAGAATTATATTAACATATGTCTATACATAAAGTCAAGTAATTTCAAAAATTTTTTAATTCATTTTTTTTAGGCAAATCATTTACAAAAGGCAGTGATAATTCGCCATACTATCTAGTAATATCTTTCTAAGAAGATATTGCAAAATTACAAAAGAATTGTTACTGGGTCCCTATTGTCAATGAGAAACTTAAAAAATCACATTAAAAAAATGTGAAATTATTTCTTCACACTTTTCTTCTTATTTATTTTTTGTTCTTTTTCTTTAATTGATTCTTTTTTTACATCTGTTACTGTAGATACAATAGCTGCAGAATTTAAATCTATTACTTTTGTATTTGCTAACATATCATGAAGACCACGATTATCACTTCTAAACATAACCATAATCAAGTTTACCATGTACATCGTATTACTTAAAAGTCCAATAATTGAACCTACCCTATAAAATACATTTGAGTTAAAAGCAAACACACAAATAATATTTATTAACATTAGCCAAACATTATTTAAAATTAATACCCTTAATAAGTAATTACCGATATTTAAACTTTTATCATTGTTACTTACAACTTTTAACTTCATTAATTTTTTTCCTGGAGTTTGACCTTTCAAAGCATATTGTAAAACTCCGAAATACAAAACCAAGGTAACAATTGTTATCCCAGAACTTACCGCACCATTTCGATAAGTTTTATAATTTAATTCTTTGTAATAATCTAAATCATATGAACTACTTCCAGTATTAAGTTCTTTTGTTACTTCCAAAAGTTCTTTATTTAATGAAGCATACTCATCTCTATAAGGATCTAACTTACAAACTAAATCAGCTATAACTAATACTAAACATAAATCAATAATAAATGCTATAATTCTTTTTAAACTTGTATCCATAATTAATCCTTATTATTTGCAAATATTTCTAATAAATGTAAGAAAATATTAATAAAATCTAAATATAATTCTAAAGCTCCATAAATTGCTAAATTATCTTCAGGTAATCCAGAACTTTCTAAAGACTTAATCTTTTGAACATCATATGCTGTAATACCAATAAATATTAACAAACATATAACACTTAAAACTAATGTTAAAGTATCACTTCCAATAAAAATATTAAATATTGATACAATAATTACACCAAGAAGTGCCATTAGTAAGTAAAAACCTATCTTAGATAAATCAGCATTCGTAGTATATCCAATTAAAGCCATGATTCCAAATACAACAGATGCTATTAAAAATACATACATAATACTAGATAAGTTATAAACAACAAATATACTTGAAAAAGTAAGACCACTAACAAAAGCGTAAAGTAAAAAACTAATCTTTGCACCTGTTGGACTCATTTTAAATACTCTTGCAGATAAATATATTACTAAAAGAAATTCTGCAATAATACATACCCAATAAAAACCTCCACTAAAAATATTAGCAAGCATTTTTTCATTTGATGCAACACCAAATCCAGTAACGAATGTTGTCAAAAGACCAATACACATCCATATAAATGATTTACTAATTAACTTATTATCTTCCATTTTTCTCCCTCCTTTTAAACATTAAATCGAAAATAACAAATATCTCCATCTTTTAATTCATATTCTTTTCCTTCAATACGAAGCTTACCAGCATCTTTAACTGCTTTTTCACTACCTAAACTTTCTAAATCTTCAAAAGTCATAACTTCAGCTCTAATAAAACCTCTTTCAATATCACTATGAATCAATCCAGCACATTCTGGTGCTTTCATTCCTTGTCTAAAAGTCCAAGCTCTAACTTCATCACTACCTGCAGTAAAGAATGTGGCTAAGCCTAATAAATTATATGTAGCAAAAATAAGTTTATCTAATCCACTAGATTTAATTCCTATTTCTTGTAAAAATAAATCTTTTTCTTCATTTTCTAAACCAGCTAAATCAGCTTCTAATTTAGAACACATTACAATTACACCAGATCCTTCAGCTTCTGCATAATTCTTAACTTGTACAGAATATTCATTATCACCAACTGCCACATCATCTTCATTAACATTAGCAACATATATAATTGGTTTAATTGTTAAGAAACTAAAATTTTTTAATATTTTTTTCTCATCTTTATCGAATCCAATTCTTCTTAAAGGAGTATTTGCTTCCAAAGCAGTTTTACATCTTTTTAATACATTAACTTCAGCTAATGCATCTTTATCTTTTGTTGTGACAGCTTTCTTTTCAATTTTATCTATTCTATTATTTATAACATCTAAATCCGCAAGTACCAACTCAATATTTATTACTTCAATATCACTTATTGGATCAACCTTACCTGTTACATGAGTAACATTAGGATCACTAAAACATCTAACAACTTCAACAATTGCATCACATTCTCTAATGTGTGATAAAAACTTATTACCAAGACCTTCTCCTTTAGATGCTCCTGCAACTAATCCTGCTATATCAGTAAATTCAAATGTTGTTGGCACAACACTTTTAGGATTATACATGTTTTTTAAAAATTCTACTCTTGTATCAGGAACAAACACCATTCCTACATTAGGTTCTATTGTTGCAAATGGATAATTCGCAGCCAATATATTTTGTTTAGTAATAGCATTAAATAATGTTGATTTACCAACATTAGGTAATCCTACTATTCCAGCTTTTAAACTCATAAAATAACCTCCCTAAAGTCCAACACCTGCACCTATTCCAAGTGGAAACTTAATAATATACCAAATAACAATAAATGCTAAATATACAACTGCTGTAATAATTGCATATGGCAATTGATATTTAATAGCTTCCCAAATAGTAATAGGTTTATTACTTTGATTATAATTTTCTAAATATGCTAAATAAATTATAAAATATGCATATACTGGAGTAAGTCCTAAAGCAACAGAACTTCCTAATCTAAAAGTTAATTGACTAAATAATGGATTAATACCCACATTCATAAGTCTAGGGATAACTCCTGATACAATATTATAACTAAATAATATATTTGGTTGAAACAATGACATAACAACTGCAAATACAAACAACATAATAATAAGTGGTAATCCAGCAAAACTTGAATTTTGCATTACATTTGTTAAAGCTCCAACTAATACATTACCTATATTTGATTGTTTAAATATATTAATAAATGCACTAGCAGCAAATATCATAACTAATACTTTACCAATTCCATTTAATGAATAACCTAAAGCATCAATAAACTCTTTATTATTCTTTATAGTTTTAGCACCAATTCCATATGATAAACCTAAAATCACAAAGAAAACTGCAACTACAAAGACAAAACCATTACTAAAAAATGAATTATAACTAAATAATTTATCTATGTATAGACTTTGACTATAATCAAGTAAATTTCCTGAAAAAGGAAGTCCAGGTATTATATTATAAATAAATATAAGCAAATAAATTAAACCAGCACCTAAAGAAAATAATAATCCTCTCATTTGTTTTCTAGTAAGTACTAATTCATCTTCCACACTTTCTTCTTCTAAAAATTCATACTTAGGTAACTTCTTAGCAACATAATTTTCTGTAATATTTGTTAATACAAAACTCATTATAATAATAAGCATTATCATAACTATAATATATGACCAACTTGATGCACTAAATGTTTGATCAATTAAATGTGCATTTGTAAGTGTCATATTTAACATACTTGAATCATTACTAGTAAAAAACAAACTAAGGGCATTACCACAAGTTAAGCTTGCAAATGATGCAATAATACCAATCAATGGGTTTCTTTTTCCATAAAGAAATAACAATGCCCCAAGAGGTACCATAATAATATATGATAAATCACCAATTAAACTTGCAATAATACATATAAATATTAATGCAAATGTAACAATATTTTTCTTAGCTTTTTTAGTCATCATTGTAATAATAGTTTTTAAAAACCCACTTTTAACCATTATACCAATACCAAGTAAAATAATAATTAAATTACTTAAAACTGCAAAATTAGCAAAGTTACTAACTGTGGTAGTAAAAATATATTTTAATCCACTTAAGCTAAATAATGATTTAACAGCTTCTGTTGTAACTTGAAAATCACCAGTGATAGTAGATATCTTATTAAACGTTGATTGAACATTAAAGAATCTAAGTACTCCACTTGCAATTATAGTAATAAAGCTTAAAACAAGAAGCATCATCACCGGATGTAATCCAATTTTTTCTTTAGTTCGAAGTTTTTTCATTCACTATCACCTTTTTTAACTTTTTCATAAATTCTAATCTATCCATCATGATTTCTCTACCACAATTTTTACATTTAATTTTGATATCAGCACCATTTCTAGTTATTACCCATAAATTAGTGCCACATGCATGTTGCTTTTTCATTATGACATCATCATTTAAATTAAAATCTTTATTCATCTATTCTTCCTCAACTTTTACATTCATTTTAGATAGTATTTCTTCTAGCTCATTAACCCCATCAAAATATATTTCAATTTTCTTTTTACTAACTCTAACCTTAGTATCTAAATTATCCATTATTATATTTTCATACATACGATACTTATGGTCATATCCAGATTTTTTATTCTTAACAACTTCAATTTTTTTCTTATCATCTTGAGTTATTTTTTCAAGTTCCCTCACTGATAGTTCATCAGTTATCACTTGCTTAGCAAGCCTTACAACCTTTTCTTCATCATCAATCTTACTAAGTACTCTAGCATGAGACATGCTTAATGTTCTTTTTTCAACCATTTTTTTAACATCTTCAGGTAACTTCAAAAGACCAAGAATATTTGTTACATAAGTTCTACTTTTACCAAACTTATTTGCAAACTCATCTTGTGTATAACCTCTTAATTTAATGATATTACTAATACTTACAGCTTCATCGATTGGGTTTAAATCTTCTCTTTGAATATTTTCAATCAAAGCAATTTCCATCATTTGTTGATCATCAAAATCTTTAATAATCGCAGGTATAACTTTTAAACCAGCAATTTTAGCAGCTTTTGTTCTTCTTTCCCCAGCTATAAGTTCATAACCTTTAATACTTTTCTTAACAATTACTGGTTGAACTACACCATATTCTTCTATTGATTTAGCTAGTTCATTTAAAGTTTCAGTATCAAAAGTTCTTCTTGGTTGATAAGGATTACTCCTTATTTCATCAATATTAATTTCTGTTACATCTTTCTTATTTTCTTCAACAACGGTATCTTCAAAATTTTCAAAGTCAATTACATTGTTAGAAAATAATTGTTCAAGTCCTTTACCTAACGCTTTTTTCTTAGTTTCCATCTCTACTAACCACTTCCTTTGCTAAATTAGCATAAGCTTCCGTAGCTCTACTTAAAGGATCATATTCATTTATTGGTTTACCATGGCTCGGAGCCTCTACTAATCTTACTAATCTAGGTATTATTGTATTAAATACTTTATCTTTAAAATATTTTCTTATTTCTTCAATTACTTCAAGACCGATATTTGTTCTTCCATCAAGCATTGTTAAAAGTACTCCTTCAATTCTAAGATTTGGATTCATACTTCCTTGAACCATTATAATACTATTCAAAAGTTGTGTAATACCTTCTAATGCAAAGAATTCACATTGAACAGGAATAATTACACTATCACTAGCAACTAATGCATTCATAGTACCAAGACCTAAAGATGGTTGACAATCAATTATTATGTAATCATAATTATCTTTAATTTCATCTAATTTTAATTTTAATTGCATATTTTGACTAAATTCTTTATCTTCAAGCATTCTTTTAACAAATTCAACATCAACACCAGCTAAATTAATAGTGGATGGAATTATACTAAGATTATGAAATTTAGTTTTCTTTATTGCCTTTTTAACTTCACATTTACCAGTAATTAATTCATATACATCATTTTTAAAATCATTAGAGGTCAAACCCAACCCAGTTGTTGCATTACTTTGAGGGTCCATATCTATTAATAATACACGTTTACCCATTTTACCTAATGCAGCAGACAAATTTATACTAGTGGTAGTCTTTCCAACTCCACCCTTTTGATTAACAAGTGATATAATTTTAGCCATAACAAGCACTTCCATTCTATACAACTTACGTACTACTTTATTTTATCAAATTATTAATTACTTGTCTATGATTTTAGAACAAAATTATAAAAAGAAAGTATAACAACTATACTTTCTTATCACATCCCGCGTGGGGCGGAAACTTCAGCCAGCCACGCTAAACCAAAGGTTCTCACATCCCTATAATATATGGATGATCTAATGTTCCTTCTCCGTCATAAACAAAGACAGATGAGTTTAGATACACAACAGGACGATTACCATTCCCATTTAGTGTACCAACACTATACAAGGTGCCAACAAAGTTTGTAATAAATACACTGTCACCATTTAAAGAATTCGGTGTGATTGTCCATATATGTCCTTTTCCATACAGCCAACTTTGTCTAGCACATAAACCATATGAGTCTAAATTAGTTGTTCTTTTACAACTACTCGATAATACACTATAACCATAATCGCTTGGATACATTAACCCTATATATCCAGTAGTGGTTGTTGGTCTTCCACTATACACTGTTGTGCCTCTCTCGCACTCATAATACGTTTCAGTTATTGCATCAACACTTGAACAACCTCCCAGAAACCACGTAACATTTGCTATCATCTTCCTATAATAAGGTTGTATTCCTCTTTTAGTGTAATCACAATTAGCTCCAATTGTTGTACCATTACCATAGCAGTAACCAGAGCTAGTTCCATCTTGATCATTATAATAAACACCATTAAGAAGTAAATTTAAACTTGCTGTTGTCCAATCGTTAGTTTTTGATTTATCCCACGCTAGCCCATCCAAAACATCATCACGTATTATTTTTACTAAATTCTTATCATTTTGACCATGTGATGCACTATCAAATACTCCAATTATTCTCCAATATTCATTATTAAACCACACATAATTATTTGGATTTTTTCCTTCATATCTAAATCCATTTTCATTTACAACTTGTCCCGTTCCTTGTGTTGTTCCTGTTAATCCTATAATGTAATCATTTAAATATGTTTTCGTTATTGTTTCAAACTTAATATCACATGATACATCACCATTTATATTTTCTATTATTAATTTCCAATCATCATATAGCCATTTCCCATTTGCTCCATCACATGATACATTCACTATATATAATCCTTTAGATGGAAAAGATGTTATACTTTTTCCATCTAAAGATAAAGCATACAATATCCCATCTTTTTTAAATGTATGTTTATTATTAGTGTTATTATTTAAAATAATTACAATAATTAATAATATTATTAATACAATTTCTATACTTACTATTCTAATTCTTTTTTGCATAAAACCTCCAACAATTCTACTAATTTAACTTAAAAAATTTATGACTTTCTATTTTAATACTTATATTAACTAATTAAATATCACAAAAGCTGTATAATAAAATCTGTAAAGAATAAATTTGCATTCTATATTTTGTGATGAAAAAAGAAGTAAAATCAAATGCAATTACATACCTATGGTATATGGATCATTTAATGTACCATCTCCATCTATTATATACACAGAATCATTTAAATACAAAACTGGACGACTACCACTTCCATTTATTGCACTAGTGAAACCTGGGTAACCACTGGTACTCATAATGAACACACTGCTGCTACTTGAAGAAATTGGTGTAATCATCCATTCATCGCCTTTACCATATAGCCAACTTCGACCTGCACACGAAGAAATATTATAAGAACTTAAATTTGTTCTTCTTGAACACCCATTTGCTAATACACTATATCCATAATCACTTGGATACATTAATCCTATATATCCTGTTGCACTTGTTGGTCTTCCACTATATACTTCTGTTCCTCTTTCATATTCGTAAAATTTCTCAGCTGTAGCATCACTGTTTGAATAGCCTCCTAAATACCATGTTACACTTGCTATCATATTTCTATATCCAACCTGTATTCCTCGTTTTGTATAATTACAATTAGCTATAACAGATGTATTAAATCCATAGCAATATCCAGAACTTGTCCCATCTTGAGCATTATAGTAAGCACTATTAAGAAGTAAATTTAAAATAGCTACTGTCCAATTATTATTATTGTGCCATACTAATCCGTCCAAGACATCATCACGTATTATTTTCACTAAATTCTTATTTGCTTGGCCATGTGACGCACTATCAAATACTCCAATTATCCTCCAATATTCATTATTAAACCATACGTAGTTATTTGGATTTTTCCCTTCGTATCGGTAACCTTTTTCATTTATTATTTTTCCATTTCCTTGAGTAGTTCCCGCTAAGCCTATAATATACGTTGCTAAATTTACTTTTGAGGAGCTATCAGTATAGTTTAGTGTACATGATGTATATTTACCATTTATTTGTGATACTTCAATTCTATTATATTGTTGATTATATGTTGTACTACTATTATCACAAATAATATTACCTAACTTACCATATGTAGTTGGTAAGTTATTAACAGCAACACTAACATCCGGTGGAACTACATCAAAATATACATAGCATTTATCACTTATATTTGATTTTAAAGTAACTTTTTGTGTTTCTTCATTATAACTTAATGTCCCCCCATTTTCACATCCAGACTTAACACTATTAAATTCATAACCAGCCTCTGGAAATGTTCCAGATGTCGATATATTATAAACCCCTGAACCTCTTTTTGTCTCCAACATAATTGCTAACCCACTTAATGGTTCAATCTTCTTCTCTTTTATTTCACTTAATAAATTATTTTCGTTAAAATTATTTTTGTATATGAATACAACAATGATTGTAAGAAATACAACAAAACCACATAAAAATGTAAGTTTTTTTCTATTCATCTTTGATTTTCTCACCATCCTATATTATGATTATATCATAAACGCAACTCTTAGGCTATATAAAATTTATCAAATTTTGACGAAAATAGCGCCAAGGAGATGGTACCTGTGATATTAACAACTAAATATATCCACACTGATGAACACTACTATGAAATTGTTAGAAAGAATATTAAGAAATACAGGCTAGAAAAAAAGTATTCCCAACAAAATCTTGCAGATGTAGCAGGAATAACTAGACAATACATTACAGATATAGAAAATCCAAATAGAAATAAACATGTAACTATAGCTATACTTGGAAGAATAGCAGATGCCCTTCAAGTAGATATAACAAAATTTTTTATAGAATAGTAAAAAGTTGTTAGAATCATTTCTAACAACTTTTAATATAGAGATATTAATTATCTATTGTTTTCCATTCAGTATTACCACACTTAGTACATATTCTAGGTGCTAATATTTTTTTACCTTTAGGAAGTTCCATATCTGTATCTATTTTACTACATAATAAACCAGATTCTGGATCAATGTATGCTACACCAAACTTAGCATCTTCACAACAATTACATTCTTTATCTTTCATTTCAATACCTCCAGTAATATTATGGATAAGTATTAAAATAATATACATAAATTATCATGCTTAAGAGTTTGTAATATACAATTTTGGCGAAAAGCGGACCCACTTTTACAATTCAATTAATAAAATTAACAATCATTCCGTCACTTTTTGAAAATTACCCTAAAGTTTTGCGGTTACAATCGCAAAACCTTCATTTTTCCAAAGTTTTGCGATTGTAACCGCAAAACTTTTGTCTTTATTTAAACAAAAAAACAACTAATCATATAGATTAATTGTTTTAAATAAATTAAACTAATTCCAATTTAACTTCTAGAGCATCGTCACCACGACGTTCTTTAAGTTTAATTATTCTAGTATATCCACCATTTCTAGTTTCATAAGTTTTAGCTAATTCATTGAATACTTTTGATACAACTTCATTATCATTATGTAAGAAAGCTAAAGCTTTTCTACGAGCAACAAGTGAACCATCCTTACCATAAGTAATCATTCTATCAACGAATTTTCTTACTTCTTTAGCTCTAGCTTCAGTAGTAACAACATATCCATTCATAATTACATCTTTAGTAAGTCCAGCTAAAATACTTCTTCTAATTCTAGTTTCTCTTCCTAATTTTCTATATTTCATATTCTACTCCTTAAATGATAGTCCTAATTCTTCAACTTTATCAAGAACTTCTTTTAATGATTTCTTTCCTAAGTTTCTGATCTTAGTAACTTCTATTTCTTTTTTATTAACTAAATCTTGAACAGTATGAATACCAGCTCTTTTTAAACAGTTATAAGCTCTAACAGAGAACTCAACTTCTTCAATTGGTGTTTCAAGAGTTTTAGTCATAGTATCAATTTTCTTTTCTTGCATTATATTTGCTATATTACTAATTGAATTTAAATCTGCGATAATATTGAAATGTTCAATTAATATCTTAGCTCCAAGTGCCATAGCTTCTTCTGGAGTCATAGATCCATCTGTAGTTATTTCCATATCTAACTTATCATAAGATTCATCTTGACCAACACGAGTATCAAGTACTTCATACTTAACAACTTCAATTGGTGAATAATTTGAATCGATTGCAATAACACCAGCAACATTTTGTTCTAAATTAGCTTTATTTTCAGCAGCTGGAGTAAATCCTCTACCATTATTAACATTCATTTCAATACTAATTTTTCCACCCTTAACTAAGTTACAAATAACTAAGTCAGGATTCATAATTTCTATATCAGCATCTTTATCAATATCACCTGCAGTAACAGGTCCTTCTACTGATTTAGTTAATCTAATCTTCTTAGGTTCATTTGTATGATTCTTAACAACTAAGTTCTTAATATTAAGTACGATAGTTGTAACATCTTCTACAACACCTTCAATTTTTTGAAATTCATGAAGTACCCCATCAATCTTAATTGATGTAACAGCACTACCAGGTAAACTTGAAAGAAGTACTCTTCTCATAGCATTTCCTATTGTAGTACCAAAACCTCTTTCTAATGGTTCAATTTCAAATTTAGCAAAATGATTGCTTTCTTGATATTCAGTAATTTTATAGTCTGGTTTTTCAAATTTTATCATAACAGAATTCCTTTCTTATTAGTTTCTTGGTCTCTTTGGTGGACGACATCCATTGTGTGGAATTGGTGTTTCATCAGTAATACTAGTAATTTCTAATCCTGCAGTTTGAAGTGATCTAATTGCATTTTCTCTTCCTGGTCCAAGTCCTTTTACAAATACATCAACTTTTTTAACACCAGCATCTACTGCAGCTTGAGCAGCAGCTTCACTAGTAAGTCCTGCAGCAAAAGGAGTCTTCTTTTTACTTCCTTTATAACCAATTCTACCAGCTGATGACCAACTAATAGCATTTCCATCTTTATCACTTATAGTAACGATTGTATTATTATAAGTTGAATGAATATGAGCAACAGCTTCAGGTATATTCTTTTTTACTTTTCTTTTTCTTCTATTATATGCCATAAATTAACACCCTACTTTCCTACTTTTTTCTTATTAGCTACAACTTTACCTCTACCTTTACGAGTCTTAGCATTTCTACTAGTTCTTTGTCCTCTTACAGGTAGACCTTTTTTGTGTCTAATACCTTCATAACAATTAATTTCCATTTTGTTTTTGATACTCATTTGAACGTCACGTCTTAAGTCACCTTCAACAGTATACTTATCGATTTCTTTACGAAGTTTTGCAATTTCTTCTTCAGTTAAATCTTTAATTTTCTTAGTTGCATCAACATTTGCATCTTCACAAATAGTTTTTGCTAAATTTCTACCAATACCATAAATTGCAGTAAGTCCAATACAAGTATGTTTTTCACCTGGTAATTCAATATTTTTAATTCTTGCCATATTTCCTCCTTAACCTTGTACTTGTTTATGTTTAGGATTTTCACAAATAACCCTAATTTTACCTTTTCTTCTTATTATTTTACATTTTTTACAAATCTTTTTTACTGATGGTCTAACTTTCATAATTAACTCTCCTTATCTATTATTCCATTTTATAATCCCACGTGTTAAATCATATGGTGAAAGTTCCACTGTAACTTTATCACCTGGTAAGATACGAATCATATTCATACGCATTTTACCAGAAACGTAGGCCTTTACAGTGTGTCCGTTACTAAGTAGAACTAAGTAATCACTACCCTTAAGTACTTCAGTAACTTTTCCTTCAACTTCAATTTTGTCTTTTTTTCCCATAAATTAATCTCCTGTTAATATTTCATATCCTGTATCTGTTACAAGGACTGTATTTTCATAATGACTTGATGGCTTACCATCAAGAGTCTTAACTGTCCAATCATCATCACATAAGTAAACATCTTTAACGCCCATATTTAACATTGGTTCAATTGCAATAGTCATTCCTTTTTTTAATCTGATATTACTACCATCATCAAAATTTGGAACATCGGGATCTTCATGCATTTCAAGTCCAATGCCATGACCCACTAACTCTTCAACAACTGATAAACCATGTTCATGAGCAAAATTCTCAATTGCTCTACTTATTTCTTTAATTCTAACCCCAGGTTTCACTTTACTAACACCTGCATAAAATGCTCCCTCTGTGTCTTTTACAAGCTTTATAACATCACTACTAACGTTACCAACCATATAGGTTCTTGTTGCATCAGCATGATAACCTTTATAACTTAGAACTAAATCGATTGAAACAATATCTCCATCTTTAATTTTTCTTTTACCAGGTATTCCATGAACAACTTCATCATTTATTGATATACATGAAGTCTTAGGATAACCTTCAAAACCTAAACAAGATGGAACACAATCATTTTTAATTATAAAATCATGTATTAACTTATCAAGATACTCAGTGGTAACACCTGTTTTTATATACTTTTCTATATAAGAAAACGTATCATGTAACCTTTTACCAGATTCTCTCATAAGTTCTATTTCTCTATCACTTTTTATACTAATCATATTATAACATCCACGATATCTTTAAATATATCTTCTACATTTCTATTAACATCTATTTTTCTTAATTTGTTTTTATTATCATAATATTCTATTAATGGTTTAGTATTTTCTAAAAATGAATTATATCTAATTTTAAATGATTCTAAATTATCATCATTTCTTTTAATAAGTTCACTTCCACAAACATCACATATACCATCAACTTTTGGTTTTAAATTAGCTACATTCAAGTTATAAGATTTACCACATTTACAAGTAAGTCTATTAACTATTCTATTCGTAGCTTCTTCTTCACTTAAGTCAAGATAAATAACTACATAGTCATCATCTAACATATTATCTAAAGACTTTGCTTGATTAAGAGTTCGAGGAAAACCATCTAATATAAATGGCTTTCCACTTTCACTAGAAAGTTTATCCTTTATTAAGTCAATCATAATATCATCACTTACTAGTTCTCCGCGATCAATAATATTTTTAACTTTTAACCCAAGTGTGCTTCCAGATGCTATTGCTTCTCTTAACATATCACCCGTAGATAAATGATTGTAATTGTATTTATCTTTTAACATTGTACTTTGAGTTCCTTTTCCCGCTGCGGGAGGAGCTATAAATATTATATTTTTCATATTATCTTAATCTCTTTCTTTTCGCCGTATAACTACGACTTATTAAACTACTTTCCATTTGTTTATAAGTTTCAATAGCAACACCTACAACGATAAGCATTCCTGTTCCTCCAATAGTCACTTGACTTGGCAAGCTAAATATTTGTGAGAACAACACAGGAATAGCAGCAAGTATTACTAAGAATATACTACCTACTAATGTAAGTTTACCCATTGAATTACTTATATATTTACTAGTGTCTTCACCAGGTCTAATACCAGGTATATAGCCACCTCTTTCATTTAAGTTCTTACTCATTTCATCTGGATTCATAACTAAGAATGTATAGAAGTAACCAAAGAATAATATTAATATGATATATAATATAAATCCAGTTGGACTTGTATAAACTATATATTTATTAACAAAATCTATAGCACCTTGATTCTTAGTAAGTGCAACTATTGTTGATGGAATAGTTGTTAGAATTGATGCAAATATTACAGGCATGACTCCAGCAGAGTTAAGCTTGATTGGTAAGAAACTACTTTGAGCTCCATATGCACTTGTTGATTTATTTGCATATTGAATTGGTATTCTTCTCTCAGCTAATTGTATCCATATAATACCAACTATAATTAATAAGTATACCAGGATAAATAGTATAAAGAAGAAAATACCTAATGCTGCTTCATATGTACCACTTGTTATAAAACCATAATATGCTCCAGAGAATACACTAGGCATACTAAGTATTATACCAGCCATAATCAACATTGATTGACCATTACCAATACCTTTATTAGTAATTTGGTCTCCCATCCATAAACAGAACGCAGTACCAGCAGTCATAACCAATGCTGTCTTAAGTTGAGTAAATAAATCAGCACCACTCATATAGAATATACAAAGTACATAAGCTTGAACGAATCCAATTATGATACCCATATATCTATTTATTTTATTAATTTTTTGTCTTCCAGTATATCCTTGTTCTTTTAAATCTTTAAAATAAGGTATAATATCCATTTGTAACAATTGAGTAATAATGGATGCTGTAATATATGGAGAAACTCCTAAAGCAAATATAGAAAAACTTCTAAGTCCACCACCACTCATAATATTAAATATTTCTAAGAATCCTAAGTCTTCATATATTTGTGAAGCCCAAGGAATAGTTACGGAAGATCCTAAAGCAAATAAACCTAAACAAAATAATGTAAGATAAATTCGCTTTCTTAAATCTTTGTTAGCTTTGTTAAAAATTTGTGAAAAGCCACGAAACATCTAAATCACCTCAGCTTTGCCACCAATATTTTCAATTTTTGTAACAGCTTTAGTTGAGAATCTATTAGCTTTAACAGTTAATTTTTTAGTAAGTTCGCCACTTCCTAATACTTTAACACCACTAAGTTGTTTTTTAATAATTTTTCTTTCTTTTAAAACTTCTGGAGTAACAACATCACCATCATTAAAGAATTTATCTAAATCACTTAAATTAATTACAGCATATTTAGTTTCAAAATTCTTATTGTTGAATCCTCTAATAGGAATTCTTCTGTAAAGTGGAGTTTGTCCACCTTGGAACCAAGCTTTGATTGATGCTCCACTTCTAGATTTTTGACCATTTTCTCCACGAGTAGATGTTTTACCCATTCCAGATCCTGGACCTCTACCTACTCTTTTTGAAGCTTTCATTTCTTTAGTTTTTGGTAAATTTTCTAATCTCATATTATAATTCCTCAACTTTCTTGCCACGAAGTTCAGCAATATGTTCTGGAGTTCTTTGGCTCTTTAATGCTTCAAGAGTTGCTTTTGCAACGTTAACTTGAGTATTACTTCCAAGTGATTTAGCAACGATATCTTTAACACCAGCAAGTTCTAATACTGCACGAGCAGCACCACCAGCGATAATTCCACGACCTTCTTTAGCAGGCTTTAGTAAAACCACAGCTCTACCAACTTTTTCTTGTGCTTCATGAGGAATAGTTCTTCCATCACTTAAAGATACTTTACATACGTTTTTATTAGCAGCTTGTAAAGCTTTTTTAATAGCTTCTGGAACTTCATTAGCTTTTCCACTACCAATACCAACTAAACCTTTACGATTTCCAACTGCAACAGTAGCACAGAAACGGAAATGTCTACCACCTTGAGTAACTTTAGTAACTCTAGTAATAGCAATAACTTTTTCTTCTAATAAATTTTTCTTTTCAGTTTTTTCTTGTCTTTCTTTTCTCATGCTACCCTCCTTAAAATTCTAGTCCTGCTTCTCTAGCAGCATCTGCTAAAGCTTCAACTCTACCATGATATTGATAACCACCACGGTCAAATACAACTTTTTTAATTTTTAATTTTTTACATTTTTCAGCAACATCTTTACCAACTGCTTTAGCAGCTTCAATGTTACCACCATTTGCAAGTTTTAATTCTAAACTTGAAGAACTAGCAAGGGTAGTCTTAGCTACATCATCAATAACTTGAGCATAAATACCTTTATTAGATCTAAATACATTAAGTCTTGGCACATTTTTAGTTCCACTTATAGTCTTACGAACTCTTTCATGACGTCTAATACGTGCTTTATTATTAGCTTCTTTTTTTATCATAATTTAACTCCTCCCTATGCCGCTTTCTTTCCATCTTTACGACGAACATGTTCACCTTTGTAACGAATGCCTTTACCTTTGTATGGTTCTGGTTCTCTTACCTTACGAACATTAGCCGCAAATTCAGATACTTTTTGTTTATCAATACCATGAATAGTAATTTCAGTATTACTTTCACTAGTTACTGATAAACCAGCTGGTGCTTCCATAACTACTGGATGAGAATAACCTGCATTAATAGTAATTTTATTACCACTAACTTGGAATCTATATCCAACACCTACAGCTTCTAATCCTTTATCATAACCTTTAGAAACACCTGTTATCATATTACTAATTAATGAATTAGTAGTACCTTGCATCATATTAGCTGTTTTAGTATTTTTAACTTGTTTTGTTAAAACAACACCATCTTCAACAACTACATTAACAAGTTCACTTACATTTATTTTAAGTTCACCTTTAGATCCCTTAACTGTAACTTCACATCCATTAACACTAACTGTTACACCTTCAGGAATAACGATTTTTCTTTCACCTATTCTACTCATAATAACTTACCATATATAGGCAAGAACTTCGCCTCCTAACTTTTTAGCTCTAGCTTCTTTATCAGTCATTAAACCTTCAGAAGTTGAGATTATAGCAATACCTAGTCCGTTTAGAACTCGAGGAATTTCATCCACTTTAGCATAAACTCTTAAACCAGATTTACTAATTCTTTTAAGTCCAGTTATAACTCTTTCTTTCTTAGGACCATATTTTAGTGTTAAAGTTAATTTATCACCATTGCTATTTTTTTCATATACATAATCTGCAATGTAACCTTCACTTTTAAGTATTTCAGCAATACCCAAAGTCATTTTAGTACCAATAACTTCAACAGTTGCATATCTCATTTGATTAGCATTACGAATACGAGTTAACATATCTGCTATTTTATCTTGTACAAACATCTTTATCCTCCTTCTACCAACTAGATTTTTTAACACCAGGTAATTTACCTTCATTTGCTAATTCTCTAAAACAAATTCTGCAAATTCCATATTTTCTAAGTACTCCGTGAGGTCTTCCACAACGATTACATCTTGTGTAAGCACGTGTTGAAAATTTAGGTTTTCTTTGATTTTTAACAATCATACTTTTCTTTGCCATAGTGTCCTCCTTAATTCTTAAAAGGCATTCCAAAGCCTTTTAATAAACTCTTTGCTTCTTCATTGCTATTTGCAGTAGTAACAAATATAATATCCATACCACGTACCTTTAAAACTTCATCATATTCAATTTCTGGGAATATAAGTTGTTCTTTAATACCAATAGTATAGTTTCCTTTACCATCAAAAGCATGTCCAGAAACTCCACGGAAATCTCTTACACGAGGAAGTCCAATTTTAACTAACTTTTCAAAGAAGTTATACATATTTTCTCCTCTTAATGTTACTTTAACACCAACAGGTTGACCTTCTCTTAATTTAAATCCAGCAATTGATTTACGAGCTTTTGTAACAACACATTTTTGTCCACTAATAGCTTCTAAGTCTTTTACAGCAGCAGTAATATATTTTTCATCTTTACTACCTTCACCAACACCCATGTTAATAACAATTTTTTCTAACTTAGGTACTGCCATAATAGTAGTATAATTATGTTCTTTCATTAATTCTGGAACAATTTTTTCATCATATAATTTTTTAAAATTACTCATACTTACTTACTTCCTTTCTTAGAAGTTTTAGCTTTCTTTTCAGCTTTTTCTTCTACTTTTTCTTTTGCTTTAGTAGTCTTTACTTCTTTTTCATCAATTACTTTAACATTTGATACATGAATAGGAGCTTCAATTTCAAATATTCCACCTTTATCATTCATACTTGTAGGTTTACTATGTTTTTTAACAATATGTACACCTTCAACAACTACTTTAGATTCAGTCTTTAATGTTTTAATAACTTTGCCAGTTTTACCTTTATCAGCACCAGCAATTACTTTTACCATATCTCCAACTTTAACTTTCATATTTGCCTCCTATAACACTTCTGAAGCAAGAGAAACAATCTTCATATAATCTTTTTCTCTTAGCTCTCTAGCAACAGGTCCTAAAACACGAGTACCAATTGGTGATTTATCATCCTTAATTAATACACATGCATTATCATCAAATTTGATATAAGAACCATCATTTCTTCTAACGCCTTCAACGCTTCTTACGATAACAGCTTTAACAACTTTACCTTTTTTAACTGGACTGTTAGGAATAGCTTTTTTTACTGTTCCAACAACTACGTCCCCGATATTACCATATTTAACTTTAGATCCACCAAGAACTCTAATAACTAAAAGTTCTCTAGCTCCTGAGTTATCAGCAACTTTTAATCTACTTTCTTGCATTACCATAATAATACCTCCTAAAGGATAACAGCTTTAGTTAAAATTTCTACTAGTTCATATCTTTTAGTTTTAGATAATGGTCTAGTCATTCTAATCTTTACTGTATCTCCTACTTTTGCTTCATTGTTTTCATCATGAGCAGCATATTTCTTTGAATATTTAACATTTTTCTTATACAAAGGATGTCTTTTTGATGTTTCAACATTAACAGTTATTGTTTTGTTATTAGATGCACTAACAACTTTACCAATTAATTCTTGTTTCTTTTCTGTCATTATTTATTACCTCCATCAATTTCTCTTTCTTTAAGAATAGTTTTCATTTTTGCAACATCTCTTCTTAGAACCTTAAGTTCAACAGGTTTTTCTAAAGTACCATTTGCATGTTGCATTCTCTTTGCAAATAATTCTTCTTTTGTAGTTTTAATCTTTTTAACTAAATCTTCAGTAGATAACTTTCTAAGTTCTTTAATTTCCAAGAGAATCACCATCCTTTACTTCTTCATTTTTAACAAATTTTGTTTTAACAGATAGTTTGTGAGAAGCAAGTCTTAAAGCTTCACGAGCAATAGCTTCTTCAACACCACTAATTTCAAACATAATTTTTCCCTTTTTTACTACTGCTACCCATTCATCTACAGAACCTTTACCTTTACCTTGACGAGTTTCAAGAGGTTTTTTAGTTCTTGGCATATGTGGGAATATGTTAATAAATACTTTACCACCACGTTTCATATAACGTGTCATTGCAATACGAGCAGCTTCTATTTGACGAGCTGAAATCCATCCGCCTTCTAAAGCTTCTAGACCATAATCACCAAAATGTAGTTCAGTATTACCTTTGGCTTTTCCGTCATAACTTACTCTATGACTCTTACGATATTTAGTTCTTTTTGGCATTAACATTTTTATCAGCTCCCTTCACAGTCTTTTTAGCTGGAAGAATTTCATTTTTATAAATCCAAACTTTAACACCAATTTTACCATAAGTTGTATCCGCTTCAGCTATTGCATAATCAACATCAGCTCTGATAGTGTGTAGTGGCACAGTTCCTTCAGTATAACCTTCAGTTCTTGCCATTTCAGCTCCACCAAGTCTACCAGATACAGCAGTTTTACATCCTTTAGCTCCAGCTTTCATTACGTTTCTGATAGCCCTTTTTTGTGCAGATCTAAATGGTGCTCTTGCAGCTATTTGATTAGCTATGTTTTGAGCAACAAGTGATGCATTTAAATCAGGATTCTTTTCTTCAACTATATTGATATAAATTTCTTCACCAACTAATTTAGATAATTTCTTTCTTAATTTTTCAATATCTTCTCCGCCACGTCCGATGATAACACCAGGTTTAGCAGTATAGATACTTACTTCACATTTATTATTTTTTCTATCAACAATAACACTTGCAATAGCAGCTTCTTTAAGATTTTTTTCTAAATATTCTCTGATTCTAATATCATTAATTAAATACTTTTGATAATTATCTTTAGAATACCAAGTACTTTGCCAAGTCTTATTAACACCAAGTCTGTATCCTATAGGATTTACTTTTTGTCCCATTATTACTTAACTCCCTTCGCATCATCAGTTACTTTAACAGTAATATGACTACTTCTCTTATCATGGCGATCTACATTCCCACGACTTGCAAATTTAATTCTCTTATAAACAGGTCCTGGATTAATGTAACATTCACTAATTCTAAGTTCAGATTCATTTGCACCATTATTATTAACGGCATTAGCAACAGCTGAATTTAAAACTTTAAGAATTAATCTACTAGCTTTAGTATTAGTATTTTCTAATATACCTCTAGCAGTTTCAACGTCTTTTCCTCTAATTAAGTCCATTGTCATTCTAGCAAGTCTTGGCTTAATTAAAGCATTTTTATGAATTGCATATGCTTCCATGTTACCTCCTACTTATTACCTGCATGGCCAGTAAATTTACGAGTTTGTGAAAATTCTCCTAATTTATGTCCAACCATGTCTTCTGTTATATATACTGGAATAAAATCTTTTCCATTATGAACAGCTATAGTGTGACCAACAAAGTCAGGAAAAATAGTAGATCTTCTTGACCAAGTCTTAATAACTGTCTTTTTATTACCTTTATTCATTTCTTGAACCTTTTTCATAAGTGATTCTTCAACATAAGGTCCTTTTTTTAAACTTCTTGCCATTTTTCCTCCTATTTCTTAGCCTTTCTACTTACTATAAGCTTTTCACTTTTCTTTTTGTTCTTACGAGTTTTAACACCAAGTGCAGGTTTACCCCAAGGTGTCATTGGACTCTTACGTCCTATTGGAGCACGACCTTCTCCACCACCATGAGGGTGATCGTTAGGGTTCATTACAGAACCACGGTTAGTAGGTCTGATTCCCATATGACGTTTTCTACCAGCTTTACCTAAGTTAACTAGTTTGTAATCTTCATTACCAACAATACCTACTGTTGCAACACAAGTTCCAAGCACAAGTCTTGTTTCACCTGATTGTAAACGAAGCATTACATATTTTCCTTCTCTACCAAGAATTTGAGCTCCAGCTCCAGCACTTCTACAAATTTCAGCACCCTTACCTGGTTGTAATTCAATACAATGAACCATTGTACCAACTGGAATATTTTTAAGTGGTAATGCATTACCTACTTTAATATCAGCTGTTTCACCATTTTCAATGATAGCTCCAACTTTTAATCCATTAGGAGCAATAATGTATTTCTTTTCCCCATCTTTATAATTTATTAATGCAATGTTTGCATTTCTATTTGGATCGTATTCAATAGTAGCAACACGACCAGTAACACCAAGTTTATTTCTTTTATAATCAATTATACGGTATTTTCTTTTTTCTCCACCACCAATGTGACGAACTGTCATTTTACCTTGATTATTTCTTCCACCAGTTTTACTTTTCTTAACTAATAATGATTTAGTAGGAGTAGAACTAGTTATTTCTTCATTTTTTAGTGTACTCATTCCACGACGACCATTAGTCGTTGGTTTATAATGTTTTATAGCCATAATTCTTTTCCTCCCAACTTATATTTCTATTGAAGAGCCTTCAGCTAAAGTAACTATTGCTTTTTTATAAGTCTTAGTTCTTCCAGCATATTTTCCAACTCTTCTTCTTTTTGATTTAGTATTTAATGTATTAACATTTTTAACACTAACTTTAAAAGCTTCTTCAACTGCATTTTTAATTTCATTCTTTGTAGCATCTTTAGCTACTTTAAATGTATAAACATTAGCTTGTCTATTAGCCATAGACTTTTCAGTAATAACTGGTGCAATGATAACATCAGAATAATGTCTCATTATTTAAGCACCTCCTTTATTTTATTAACTGCTTCTTCATCCATAACAACTACATCAGCATTTACTAAGTCATATACATTAATTTCATCAGCATATATAACTAAGCAATTTGGTAAATTTCTAGTTGCTAAATAAAGATTAGCAGCATCATCACTTGTAACAAATAATACTTTATCTTCAAGTTTTAATGCATCTAACATTTTTAATGCATCTTTAGTTTTAGTACTTTCCATATTGAAATTATCAACAACTACTAAAGCTTTTTCTAACACTTTTAGAGATAAAGCACTCTTTAATGCAAGTACTCTTTCTTTTTTATTAATTTTGAAACTATAGTCACGGTTACCAACACCAAATGGTACTCCACCGCCAACCCATTGAGTAGCTCTTATACTACCTTGACGAGCTCTACCAGTTCCTTTTTGTTTCCAAGGTTTTCTTCCACCACCAGAAACTTCGCTTCTATTTTTAGTTTTTCTTGTTCCTTGACGAGTAGCATCTAATTGTAAACGGATCATTTTCTTTAATGCATCATCATTTACTTCAATCTTAAAGATGCTATCATTTAATGTTAAATCTTTTACTTTTTCACCATTTAGGTTCTTAACACTTATCTTTGTCATTTTAAATCCTTTCTAAGCAAGTATTACTTACTTTCTTCTTCCTTAGCATCTTCTTTAGCATCTGTAACTACTTCTGCAGCTTCTTCTGTAACTTCTGGAGTATCAACTACTTCATCAACAACAGACTCTTCTACATATTTAAGAATTTCTTTTGGTTCTTCCTTTCTGCTATTTTTAACAGCAGTCTTAATTAATACTAAAGAATTTTTTGCACCTGGAACATTTCCACTAACTAAAATATAGTTTTCATTTACATTTACTTCAACGATTTCTAAGTTTTGAATAGTCACTGTATCAACACCCATGTGTCCAGCTAACTTTTTACCTTTCAAAACTCTTTTTGGTAACATAGTACCAAGTGATCCTGGTCTTCTATGATAATGAGAACCATGAGTCATTGGTCCACGAGATTGGTTATGACGTTTAATAACCCCTTGGAAACCTTTACCTTTACTTGTACCTGTTACATCAACGATTTCTCCAACATTAAATACATCAGCGCTAATTGTATCACCAATATTATAAGTTGATTCTACATCTCTTATTTCTTTTAAGTAGCGCTTAGGAGTAGTATTTGCTTTTTTAGCATTTCCCATTTCTGGTCTGTTTGCTTGTTTTTCTTTCTTTTCGAATACACCAAGTTGAATAGCATTATAACCATTATTTTCAACAGTCTTAACTTGCATTACTACATTAGGTTCAACTTCAATAACTGTAACAGGAATAAGTTTACCTTCCTTAGTAAATACTTGAGTCATTCCAACTTTGCGTCCTAAGATTCCTTTCATAATTTTCTTCCTTCCTTCTCTTATAATTTGATATTTACATCAACACCACTTGGTATATCTAAGTGTTGTAATGCATCGATAGTTTCTTTGCTTGGTTTTTTAATATCGATAAGTCTCTTATGAGTCCTTCTTTCGAATTGTTCCCTCGCATCTTTATATTTGTGAACTGCTCTTAACACTGTAACTTTTTCAATTTCTGTTGGTAGTGGAACAGGTCCAGAAATTTCGCCGCCAGTTCTTTTAACAGTTTCAACTATTTTTCCAGCAGCAACATCAAGCAATTGATGATCATATGCTTTCAAATTAATTCTAACTTTATCTTTTGACATTTTTTCATGTCCTCCTTTCGCCTATATCTAGTATAGACATACTCCGTACAAGTTATCCTTTTCACTAGTTATAACTACCAACTCATCCTAGTGTATCGGTAACCTCGCACATCTCCGCAGTCATACGACTATAATTATATCATTAAAATATATGAAAAATCAAGTAAAAACTTACATTTTGTTAAAAATATTATACCAAACAAAAAGAACTATTGATTATCAATAGCTCAATTTTTTATTCAAATGAGAATGTAACAACATCTGTAATACTATATCTTGCATTTATTGATGGAATTAATAAACCACCTGATTCACCACTTTTAATACTCTTTCCATCCTTTGTAAACACAAAATACATATCGTCAGTTATTTCTTCTTTACTAAATTCAACTTGAAGTTTACCACTAGCCTTGAAATAAACTTTATTAAAGTCATCAATACCATAGTAATTTAAAATATCTAACATTTTAACACCTTTATAAGTATGGTATTCATTTTCATAAGATTCATCCATAACAGCAGCTATTTCATAAGTTTTTAAATCTTTGATATCTTCATTTGTTAAAGTACTATCATATATACCACTAATTGAAACAACAAATTTAGGTAATGTATAATCAACTTCTTTAACATCTTTAATACCTCTTTCAGCTATTAAGTTGTTATGTTTATTACTTTCTAACTTATTAGTTAAAAATACACAACCAAGTGTTAATAAAATACTAACACATGCTGTAATAATAATTTTTTTCACGTTTCCTCCTTATTCTATTATGGTTTTCTACCATTACTTGTATCATATAATGGTTTACCATTTGAGTCATTCCATTTACCATTATTTTGTGTATAACCACAAGAACCCTTACAATCACTATTTCCTTTTGCTAGATCTTGATTTTTTTGATGCAACTCATCTTGTTTAGCTTTCTTTTCAGCTTCAGACATTGAATTATTATTTTCAATATCCCACCATTTTTCAGAATTTTGTTTCATTTGACAAGTAGCATCACAATTAGAACCTCCTCCTGATGGACGACTAGACCCTCCACCTGAAGGACGACTTGGAGTTGGATCAGGATCTGGATCAGGAACATAACAAGCTTCATAATAAGTATTATGTGATTTTACACTTGAAGTATTACCAGCAGCATCCTTAGCATAACTATATAATGTATAAGTTGTACCACAAGAATAACTAAATGATGTTGATACTGATGAGAAACAACTACTATTTTTAGAAGGAGTTCCTCCAGTTGTTGCACAAACATAAACAGTTACATTACCAGAACCTCCATTATTATCTTCATACCTTGGTTTACTAATTGAACCAGCTCCTATAGAACCACCACTAACATAATGAGGTGGAGTATTATCATAATATACTTTATAAGAACTTATTCCACTACATTTACCAGCTTCATTACATGCTTTAACATAAATTGTTTGTCTATTATAATTAGTTGATATGTTACCTAAACTATTACCAATATTATTTAAATTATTAGCATTAGTTCCATAATAGAACTTAACTTCACTCTTACTTTCATCACCCATGCCTTTACTAAATGTTAAAGTAAATGGGTTACCTGTATGCCACTTACCAGATCTAATTCCATCACTAGCACTAATTTCTGGATTCTTTGGTGTAGCACTATCAATTCTTTCAATTGTAAATGTTTCAGTAGTTACATTACCAACATTATCACTTACACAATATTTATAAGTTCCTGTAGATGTATAAGTATTTTTATTATCACTTTGGTACTTACCACAATCTTCATTTTCACCTACAAATGAATAACCTTTAATTCCTGAACCAGTCATATCAGTTGCACTAATTACAACTTCTTTTGATAGAGCCCAATTTGTATCATATTTAGCTTCTTCAATAACTGGGAATTGTTTATCAATACCAACTACATTACTAACTTCCCCTTGTAATTTTTTACCATCTTCTTGATCAATTGTAACTTCACAACGATAAGTACTCATATTTACTAAAGCATCTTCAGTGTTTGTTAATATCTTACTTTCAGTACTTGATAAACCACTTGTACTTGTCCAATTAAATGATGCATTTTCTACAACCTTACCATTACTATATTTAATAGCTAGTGTAACATCATCTTTAAACCACGCATCACTTGATAAAGCATCACAATTACCATTGCTATCTAATACACACATTTGAAAAGCACTAGTTTTTTCATATGTATTACATTTACCATCACTCTTACCTAAATCTTCACTAAGTTTTGATACATATTGTCCATCCTCAAAAGTACTTTTAATAATATAACAATTCATACTTTCATTATTCTGAGGGTTATATATATCACTTTGATCATCAGGCTTAATTACCCCTTCTTTGATTAGGTCTTCAACACTAATTGTTGTAATATTAGTTTTATTAGCATATTCTTGAGCCTTAGCTTCTAAGTATGTTACTAAATTATCATAATCTTTTTTAAGTATATTTTTTCTAACACTTATAAATATCGCACTAGATAAAGCAACTACTAAACTAAGAACCACAACTACAGCAATTAATTCAATTAATGTGAACCCTTTTTTCTTCGCTTTCATTTCTATCCTCCTATAATAAGGATAGACTAAAACACAAAAAAAGTCAATATATTTTATATCAACTTTTCACTAAATTACATACTAAATTTATTTCTTTATTTTTAAATTTATTAAGTCCCAAAAATTCACTAACCTTATTATATATATCTAAATCTAATGTATCAATTAATTCAAAACTAAATTCACGTTGAAATAAGTCTACGTAATAAGCTATATTTTTTTCTTTTTCATTAACACATTCTACTTTATAACTAAAAAGTTCTTCTAAAGAATTAGTATTACCTCCAATTATTTTTTCAATTACTTCATATAAATAAGGATTAATTAATTCAATAGTATTTACTTCATATATGTCTAAATCACCATAAAAATCTTCTTTAACTCCAATTTTTTTATATTCAAATTTTTTATAGCTTATTCCAACACTTCTATGGGGTAACCCATATGTCATATAACAATTACATCTTTCTATATTACAATCCTTTATTAAATCTTTTTCTATATTTCTTAAACTATCAACACTAAAAATAACCCTATATTTCTTTATTACATCTTCACCAACAGAGTAATAATACATTTTTACCTTACCTTTCTTTTCCCCTATTGTATTCTATTTGTTCAAGTTCCATAAATTTTCTTGCTTCATTATACATTTCTAAATTCATCTTATCAATAAATTCAAAACTAAATAAATCCCTAAATATACTATAGTAAAAATTAACGTCTCTTTTATTACCATTCTTTTCAACCTTATAATCATATAGTTCTTCTAAAGCTTTATTATCACCATTAATTATTTTTTCAATTAATTTATATAGACTAGGTCTAACTACTTCTTCACAATCCACTTCAAATAATGGTTTAAAATCTTTACTTTTACCAAAATATTTAACATTATATGTCTTATAAATTTTATCAGCATTTTTATGTGGTTTTTCTGTAACATAATTGCTATGCACAGTTTTACCTAAATCAATTGCTAAAAAATAAAGATATTTTTGAACACTTGCTAAATCATAATTAACCTTAAATTTATATACATCATTATCAATTACTTTAAAATAATACATAAAACCTCACCTATTTTTTCTTACCTCTATTAAGAACTAAGCTATAGTCATTTTTATTTTTAAGTATTGGTGAATTAACAAATTCTAATAACTTTTCATACATTTCTAAATCCATTGCATCAACTAAAGTAACTTTAAATAAATGTTGGAAAGATACTTGGTAATAATCGACATCTTTAACATTCTTTTCTTTCAAATCAATTTTTTTTGCAAATAGTTTTTCTAAAGCTAAAACATTTCCCTTTAAAATTTCTTCAATCAAATTATAAAGTGGAGGTGTTATTAACTCAATTGTATTTACTTCATAAATATCATCATCACCATAAAAATCATATCGAGTATCCACAAATTTATATTCAAATTTTTTATATTTTACATTCTTATCTCTACGAGGTATCCCAACCGAAGAATAAGTATATTCTTTTTCTATACTACAATCATTAGCTAATTCATTTTGTAATTTTTTTACAATTTCTAAATCATAACTAACTTCATATTTAAATATTTTATTGCCATCTACTTTATAATAAAACATAAAACCTCCTTATAATTATTCAACAATTAATGATTCTGTTCCTTCCATTTCCTTTGGAATAGCAATATCCATATAATCAAGAATCGTCGGTGCAACATTAACTAGTGAACCAGTTTTTTGTAACTTAACCTTTTCATCACATAATATAAAAGGAATAACACTAGTAGTATGAGTTGTACAAATACTACCATCATCATTAATCATTATATCAGCGTTACCATGATCCGCAAGAATAACTACTTTATAAAAATTATCTTCTGCCTTTTCCATTATTTTATTTAAACACATATCAACCGCCATACAAGCCTTAGTTGCAGCATCCATATTACCAGTGTGACCAACCATATCTGGGTTAGCAAAATTAACTAAAATGAAATCATAATCATTATTCATTGAAAGAATCACTCTTTTTGTAACTTCAACACAACTCATTTCAGGTTTTAAATCATATGTTGCAACACTTGGTGATGGAATATGAAATTTATCACAGCCTTTTATCTTGCCATCAACACCACCATCAAAGAAGTATGTAACGTGTGGAAATTTTTCACTTTCAGCAATTCTAGCTTGAGTAAAATCAAGTTCACTTAAATATAGACCTAATGAATTTTTAACTACAACTGGCTCAATTAAATTATATGTTTTAATTTTTTTATCAACTGGTAAGAAACTAAATACTAAAGTATCTTTCATATTTTCTGTACTAAATCCATCAAAAGTACTCCAATTAACTATTGATGATAAAATTTGTTTAGCACGATCTGCTCTATAATTCATCCACATAATTATATCACCATTTTTTATTGTATTTTTACTACATATAATTGGTTTAATGAATTCATCAGTGATGCCTTTTTCGTAACTACTATTGATACTTTTTTCAATATTGATTGAACTTAATCCTTTACCACCTACTACCAAATCATAATAAGCTTTTGTTCTATCCCAATTTTCATCTCTATCCATTGCATAATATCTTCCGCAAATACTAACAACATCACCAACACCATATTCTATAATAATATCTTTTATCATATTAATATATTTCATTGCATCATGGACACCAGTATCTCTGCCATCTGTTATTAAATGAAAATGTATCTTAGTAAATCCATTATCAATTAAGAATTTATACATACTTAAAAAATCATCTACACCAGCATGAATATTTCCATCACTACATAATCCCATGATATGAATATCTTTATCTTTGTTTTCTAAAAGTTTGATAACATTAGCATTTTCCATATCAGGTTCTTTCAAAAAATCATTAACTAACATTTCACTTTGTTTTAATAATCTACCTGCACCAATTGTCATGTGACCTACTTCACTATTACCAGCTTGACCTTTTGATAAACCAACAGCCTCTTCACTAGCTTCAAGCAAAGCATGGGGATACTTATTCCATAATTCAGTGAAAGTTTTCATATGAGCAGCAAGTATTGCATTACCTTTTTCTTCTTCACGATAACCAAAACCATCTAATATAATAGTTAATATTTTCTTCATTTATAATCACCTTCATAACCTTATTATAATACATGACCCCAAAAAATACAACAAAAAAGCCCCTGTGTAAACAGGAAGCTAAAATACCATTTCTTTATTATCTAGCTTAAATCTATCTGCTAACGTTGTTAAAAATTCCGAATTTGTAGGTCTGCTACGGTCAAAATCGATACTATTACCAAACAAGTCTTCCATAAGTTTGATGTCACCTCTGGTCCAACTTATCTCTATTGCATGTCGTATTGCTCTTTCAACTCTGCTAGATGTGGTTTGGTATTTATCGGCAATCTTCGGGTATATTTCTTTAGTAACCAAGACTGATGCTTCTTCATCCCTATATAATAAGAGTACTCCTTCTCTGATATATTGATAACCTCGAACATGGCTGGGTATTCCTAAATCATGAAGCATGCTACTTACACCTAATTCTAACTTTTCACTTTTTAAATCTAAAACTTCATCTTTATGTGCTATTAAATCACTAATTCTATTATTTACCACATCCATGTCGATTGGTTTTAGCATAAAATAACTTGCTCCGAGTACTTGAGCTCTCTTAATTGTAAAATCATCTTTAAAACTTGATAAAACCATAATTTTCTTTTCAATATTGTGATTTTTCATTTCCTCAAGTATTTTAAGTCCATCATAATGCGTAAGAATCAAATCTAACATAACTAAATCATATGAATTTTTATTGTTAAGTAAATAATCAACAGCACATCTTCCATCAGTAAATCCTCCAACAACACTTACTGCCTCACTATTCTTAAAGTAATCTTTTACACTCTTAATAAGTGTTTCATTGTCATCTACAACTACTACCCTAAATTGTTTTTTCATATTTTTCCCTTTCGTATAAAAAACTTATTTTCATCCCTACAACCTCATTATAAGACACTAATACCTAAAAAGCTACAAAAACTTTTGTCGAACTATGTCTAGTTCTGTATATCTATGTAAAATTATGTCGAAAAAGTTATATTTTAAAAGAAGAAGTGTTTTACTTCTCCATTTCTACCAATATGTCTTTAACTATTGTTACGTCCAATGATGCTCCACCTACTAAAAAGCCATTAATATTTTTAATTTTGCATAAAGACTCTATATTTTCGTTATTAACACTACCACCATATAAACAATCCACCTTATATTCATATTTTTCCATTATCGTTGTTTTTATAAAATTAATTGTTTCATTTATTTCATCAATTTCCGGAGTTACTCCGGTACCTATTGCCCAAACAGGTTCATATGCAATCATAATATTTTTGAGACTAACATTATTAAGTACTTCACTTATTTGTTTTTCAAGTACCATATAAGTATTGCCATTTTCTCTATCAGATAATGATTCACCAATACAATATATTACTTTTAAACCAGCTTCATGAGCGTTATTAATCTTGTTTATAAAATCAATATTTATTTCATGTTTATAGTTTCTTCTTTCACTATGACCTATAATAACATATGTTACTCCAAGGCTCTTTACTTGAAAAGCTTCAATTTCTCCAGTTATAGTTTTATCCATAAATGAACTTATATCCTGAACCCCAAGTTCATAACTAGTTTTATCAAACATTGATAAATAACATACCGGAGGGATTAAAACTAACTTTACTTTTGTTTCAATGTCTCCAAGTCTATTATTATATTTTATAATATCTTCTTTAAGTAATTTATTTTTAAAATTACAAACTAAATATTTCATTTTATTCCATCCATTCTAATGCTTTAAGATTTTCATCTGCGATATATTCTAAAGTAGCTCCGCCTCCACTTGATACATAATAAAATTTATTATTAAATCCCAACTTTTTAACAGCACTTGCTGTATCTCCACCACCAATGATAACTTTTTTACCACTTTCAAGTAACACGTTAAATAAATTCTGAGTTCCTTCGACGAATCTTTCATCTTCAAACTTACCACATGTTCCATTTACAAATATTACTTCACACATATCAATATACTTTTTAAACATGTCTATACTTTTATTGCCTAAGTCATATATAATTCCATCATCTATTGTAAAATCTATCGGCAAAACTATTTTTTTCTTATATGCTTCCATTAAATCAGCAAGTTCATTTAATATATCTTTATCATCAGTTGCGATACTGTTTCCAACATCAGCACCCTTTGCTTTCAAAAATGAATTGGCAATACCACCACCTACCAATAAATAATCACATCTTTCTAATAAAGATTTAATAATTGGTAATTTATCATCAACTTTAGCTCCCCCCATAAAAACACCAAAAGGATGAGGTGTATCTTTAACTAGTATTTCTAAATGTTTAAGTTCATCCATTACTAAAAAACCAATAGCATGAGGTAAGTACTTACAAATACCAGCAGTTGATGCATGAGCTCTGTGCATTGAACCAAAAGCATCATTAATATATATATCACCTAAAGAAGCAAAGTATTTAGCTAGTTCTAAGTCATTTCCACTTTCACGTTTTTCAAAAACATCCATAAATCTGGTATTTTCAAGTAAAATAACATCACCTAAATTACATGATAAAACCATTTCCCTAACCTTTTCACCATAACAATTGTCAATAAACTTAACTTCCTTTTTTAGTAAATTAGCAAGTTCCATAGCAACAATTTTTAAACTATTTTTTTTCTTATCTTCTTCTTTTTTAATTCTTCCAAAATGACTAAGTATTACAACCTTACAATTATTATCAAGCAAATACTTAATCGTAGGTAATTCCTTAGAAATCTTCGAATTATCTTTGATAACTCCATTTTCCACTGGAACATTAAAATCACTTCTTAATACCACACATTTATTTTTTAAATCCATTTCTTCAATCGTCTTCATTTTTTATCCTCCATAATTATTTTATCAAAAACTAAAAACTTTGTAAATATTAATTTGACATATACACAAACCTATGTTAGAATATATACTACAAAACGGGGGTATTATGAAATTACAAATTATTATTAACAAAAAACAAAGCGTAGAAAAAATAGCTACGTATTACGAAGATAAAAATGAACTACAATTAATATTTAAAAATACCAAGGAATATCTTGCATTTTTAAAACGTCGTGAATTAACAAAAGATGATTTTGATTCTATATTTAATTCAGAAGATGAAATAAAGAAATTATTAAGAAGAAAAGACTTACTTAATAGTCTTGATGATGCACCAATACACATCCCAATTATGTCACTAAATGATGTACCAAAATTATTACTTAAGCAAAAAAGAAATATTATTTTACAAGTATCAAAGTTATCTTTTCAAGATAAATTAACATTAATTACTAATCCATTAATACAAGATAACGTGTGTTTCCAAGATAAATATACTCACACTGAAACAATAAATCTTAAAGATATGTTAATGATGTATCAAACAATATGTAGTGATTTAAAAGAAATACAAGATAAGAATTATTCACCCGCTGAAGCAACATACTATATCTATAATTTATTAAAACAAAAACCATACAATGAAGAAGATATAAATGAAGATATCAACAAAAGTAGAAGTGTTTCTCAAATACTAAAGGGAGAAAAAATAGTTTGTGCGGGATATACTAACCTATTTTTAATGTATGCAGATGCCCTAAATCTAAAAGTTGATCGAATAAATTGGGCTTCAAAAATTGAAGAAGCAGGCCACTCATCAATCATGATTTATCTTAAAGACGAAAAATATAAAATTGATGGAATTTATGATATTGATATTTGCTGGGATTCTCTATCAAATGATTTAGATACCCTACATCAAAACAGTATCACCAACTTTTTAGTTCCACCAATCATAGATAAATATATAAAAGAAAAAAACAACCTAGTACCAGAACTAAGTCCTTATTTCTTTATATTAAGTAACTTTAAACACTTACTTAAAGATGACACTGAATCAATATTTTACAAAAAATTCATTATTCAAAGACTAAGGCGTCTAAAAGAAACATTTAATCTAAACTTATCAAGTGACTTATTTACAATATTTACTCTCCAATCTCTAGGCAACAGAGTAATTGATGAAAAAGTTCTAAAAGAAATAATAATGAAAGTAACTCCAAAAAGTGAACAAGACTTACAAACAACAATAAACTCAAGCTACCATCATTTAAAGAGAACAAAATAAAAATTCTATTCCGAAAACTTTAAAAAAATTTATTTTTTCGGAATAGATTTTTTTTATATTGCCTTATCACTACTTAAAAAATTAGCTATATCAACAACATAAATACCTTCATATTGATAAGTATCATGTTTTGTTCGAGCAACTAATACTTTTGGATAAGCATCTTGAATTTTCAAAAGCGGAGATACTTCCCTTTCAAAAGTAGATTCAATAGAAATATCATCAGATACTTGAATATATATTTTTTCATTTTGTTTTTTAATAACAAAATCAATTTCCTTTTGATAAAGAGTTCCAACATAAACTTCATAACCTCTTCTTAAAAGTTCTATCGCAACAATATTTTCATAGACTCTACCATAATCCATATTTCTAGTACCTAAAACTGCATACTTAAAAGATGGATCTGCTAAATAATATTTATTGTGAGTACTCAACAGTTTTTTACCCTTAATATCATATCTTTCTATTTTATAAAATAAATATGCACTACATAAATAACTAATATATTTTGTTATAGTTTTATCCGTTATACTAACATTATTTGCATTTAAAGCACTTGCTATATTATTTGCAGAAGTAAGATTAGAAATATTGTCTATCAAATAATTAGCTAGATTTTCAATAATATTAGTATTTCTTATCTTATATTTATCCTTAATATCTCTAATTATTAATGTATTAAAAACTTCCTTTATATATTGATACTTTTCCTCATCATTTTTATAAAGATAAGCTCCGGACATACCGCCTTCTTTAACATATTTATCAAAACCATCATTAATATCTTTTATCTTATAATATTCAACATATTCTTTAAAAGAAAATGGATAAACTTCAATTTTAAAAGTTCTACCTGTAAACAAAGTTGCCAAATCACTACTCATTAAAAATGCATTTGAACCAGTAATATATATATCATATTTTTCTTCAGCATGAAAATTATTTATAGCAACTTCAAAATCCTCACACATTTGAACTTCATCTATCATAATAAAATTATTCTTATTTTTAACATATTTTTTTTCAACATAATCTATCAACAAATCACATTTCTTTAAACCATTAAACTTATGTAAATTATAATTAATATGAATTATATTTGCATCTTTATCTGTTTTAGTTACATATTCTTTAAATTCTTCCAACAACTTAGACTTACCACATCTTCGTATCCCAGTAATAACTTTAATATCTGGTATACCTATAACATTAATAAGTTCATCTAAATAATTATTTCTTTCAATTAGTTTCATATTCGTCACTCCATATCCATAATAATTATATCATTCTATTCCGAAAAAATCAATTTTTTTTATTTTCTCGGAATAGAACAAAATCAAAACCTTTGACAGTTGTATCCCAAAAATAGCTCTTAAGCCCAGTGTTTACGGGAAATTTTGCAAAACAAAAAATTGCGTACTTGTTCTTTAATATTTAAAATTTTTAATACAAATCAAATAAGAAATTAAATATTTCTTATTCCGAAAACTTTAAAAAAATTTATTTTTTCGGAATAAG
>FR903537.1 GCA_000438075.1 Clostridium sp. CAG:609
GTTAATCTTTTTTGAACTTCTTCCACCGGTATATCTAATGTATCAGATATACTTTGAATACTATAGTTTTTGGAATATAAGTGATAAATTATCTGATTTTCTTTATTTATTTCGCCATTTTTTTCTCCGATAGCTATTCCTTCTTTTTTACCACGTTCCAAACCTTTTTTCTCACCAATGGCAACACCCTCACTCATTCCATGATGACGTGCTGTTTCTAAATCACTTTCTATTCTATCCTTTCTAGTATTCCCTGGCGTTGTAAAAAACTTATTAATAAAATCCACTGTTTTGTTCATTATCTTATCTCCTTTCACTATTTTTTTTACTTCCTCTAGAGTTGTTGAAGAAAGCACTCTTAAATACTTAATAAATTTCTGTTCGCTTTGAGTATACAGCTTATTACGAATATTGTCAAGATATATTGTAACAAATATTATCGGGTCACAATCTAGTATCTCTACTCCATCACTCATACGATATGTTTCTACTAGCTTGGTTTTACTTGTCTTAGGTTTCCCATTTACAATATTGATACAAAGTACTTTCTTCGTAGAATCATAAAACTCTTTTTCCAAAAGCTGACTGCCATATACTCTAGATGCATAACAAAATGACTTTGTCTCTTCGTAAA
>FR903538.1 GCA_000438075.1 Clostridium sp. CAG:609
ATATCACATTTTTTTAAATTTGACAAAACTTAGATAATCACAAATGTCACTGTAAATGCCACTATATTTATATTTTTTGTACTATAGTGGAACATTTAGATAATATAATAAATGATATTAATTTAATAAAAAAAGCTGGTAACTATAATTTAAAACAAATTAATATTGATTTTTTAGAAAAGAATATTATTGAACTAAAAAACACGTTAATTAACAGCATTGATTTAACAAAGGTTGACACAACAGCAAAAATAATTTATCAATTAAATTTAAATAATTATTTTTCTGATTTAACCGATCATATCAGCAATGAATTTTATGCTTTTGAGTTTATGTTAGAGAAAAAAATTAAAGGCTTATTAAAACATTAAAAAAAATCTAATATATAATTAATTGGAAGCTGTCGTTAAATGAATAATTTCTCACAGTTTTTTTAATTAATTTAATTACTTCATCACTACTATATTTTTTTAAATCATTCATAACTTACCTCTAGATATATTCTATAACATCACTTAACTCTATTTATAGCTCTTTTCCTATTCTCTTCTCTTAATCATTTTTCTGGATAAATCATATTTAATTTATTTAATATATCACCATGTGTAGTAATAAACACATAATCATAAGTCTCTTGCAACGAAAGAAGACAAATCCATCCTTCAACTTTATTAAAATAATGACTATCTAAATCAATACAATTAACAACTTAATTATTTCTTATATAACTTTTCCTAATATTTGAAAAACCACTTACTATAACACACATAACACACCTTTTAAAAAATACCAAGTAACATATACTTAGTATCTATTTTTTCCCAAGAAAAATCTTTCTAACAAGACTATTACTTTCCTTTTTTTTATTGTTTTTATAAATTTTATTTACTGCTCTTTTTTCACTCCTTGTACCAGTTTCAGACTTACATACTAAAAAAGTATATATTAGTCTTTCATACATTTTAAGCAATTCATCACACTTTTCCTTATAAAACTCATTACTATCTTTATTCTTTAAACGAGCTAAATCAACTTTCTTTTCAATCACAGATAATGGATAATCAAAATATGGTGATATTACTCTATATGGACCAACACATAATTCCTCCAAAGAATCTTTTAAACGTAATAACCCATACTCATATTCTTCTTTATAATTTGTTTCTGTTTCCATCAAAACCACTCCCTAATTCGATATGTATTATATCAAACATTTAAAACTTTTTCAAGATAAATCAAGCACTATTTATACAATCTAATTATTTGATATTCTTCTCTTTCATCATTTTATGCAAAATTAACAGATATCCCAATTCCATTATTAGAATTCTTTTTATTATTCTTAGCTTCACTCATTAAATAATCAATATCAGATTCTGTTAATTTATCATTATTTGCTTTTAATAGTGCTTTAACATAATTAATTGCAACATCACTATTTTTACTATCCTTAGAATATTGAATAGTCATAATATTAGTTATATCTTTATCTTTATTACCACTAAAATCTACTGGTTTTACATACATATAAACATCATCAATTAACCCATACCAATATAAGTTATTATCTACAGTAAAATACTCATCACTTGCAACATTACCAATATTTTTATCCATCACAAAAGTATTAAACTTAGCAACGCTTTCTTCTACAGTTACTTCAGTTACAACTCGATACTTGTTTATTGTATCTTCCAAATGTTCTTTTTGTTTATCTATATCCTTATCAAGATATATTTTAACACCAACAAAACCAATAACTACAACCAAAACAACAACTAATACAACAATCACACTTTTTTTCATAAATAATTAACCTTCTTTCTTCATTATTATAACATAATCATTTAATTTCTAACATACCTTTTATACTATTAATTCTATAATAATTTAATTCTTTATCATTTTCTAAAATAATCCATGTATCAATAAAATCTTTTCATTTAACTTTCCTTTACTTACAAGTATATCAAATTACACAAAATTGTCTAGCAAATTAATTTAAAATATTGTAAAAATAATTTAACATATGCTATAATTAAAATAAAAAAGGAGATGAAAAAATATGCAAATGTGTCCAGACTGTGATAGAGTTTATGATCCAACTGAATGGGGTTATTGTCCATATTGCACAGGTCAACTAGAAGAAGAACACGGGGAAAGATACTACAAAGATTGTCCAAATTGTGGTGGAATAATGTACTGGGATGAAACTTGGTATTGCACTAATTGTGGTGAAGAAATAGAAACAGGTGAAGATGATAACAATGGCATCATTGAATATTAAAAAAATAATAAAAATTACATTATGTATTACTATCCTACTTTGTATAACTTCATGTAAAAGTAAAGATAAAAACACAAATACACCAAATAAAATTGATGTAAGTGAAAAGCTTGATGAAATAATAAATAATGGACCACCTACTTCATCAAATCCATATGATTACATTGAATCTAGCAAAGATACTTTCAATGAATTACTAGCAAATCCAAAAGAAACTTTTGAATATGCTATCAAAGATTTAATAAATACTGATGCAGGAAATGGATTAAAAAGTTATATCGAAGCACTACTTTGTTTAAAAATAAATACTGACTTCGTCTATGACTTTGAAAGTGCTCCAGACTACTTAAAAAATTACAAAAAATATCTAGCAAGCACAAACAACAATTTTAGTGACTTTGATAAATACACCCAAGAATTACTTAAAAATATCAACTAAAAAAAGTTGATATTTTTCATTTTAACAAAACTCTAGTAACATTTCCTGTTAATTTAAAACATAATGAAGTATAATTTATTTAGAAAGAAGGAAAAATTTATGAATCAAGAAAAAATTGGAAAGTTTATAAAAACATTAAGAAAAGAAAAAAAACTAACACAAAGTGAATTAGCAACAAAACTCGAAGTAACAGATAAATCAATAAGTAATTGGGAAAATGGTAAAAACATGCCAGACTTATCTTTATTTAAACCATTATGCGAAATATTAGGTATAACAATAAATGACTTAATCAGCGGTGAAAAACTAAACAAAGATAATTACCAAGAAAAATTCGAAGAAAATATTCTCAACACAATTGATTACACCAACAAAAAAGTAACTAACAAAAACAATATAATTGGAATTACTTTTATAACATTTGGAATAATTATTGCAATTACAGCAATGACTATATTTCCAAGTGAAAGTTCATGGGGTTCTATCTATTCTATATTCGGAGGCCTTATTTCACTTATTGGTATTTTTATTATTACTAAAAAACATAAAATATTTATATGTATAACTTACTTCATATTATTTATTCTATTATTATTTTTAATAGATTATATAAGTGTTAAAAATATTAAACAAGCACCAAGATTTTCAATTGTTAAAGTAACTAGTGAAAATGCAATATACTACGATACAATATTTTATGATGTGGTTAGATGCAATAAAGACACTGATAATGAATATTATGAAATAATAAAAAACAACAATTATGACAAAGACAACATTCAAAATTACTGTAAAAGGATTAGCAAAATAAACTAATCCTTTTACAATATAAAAAGCAAATAACTATTTTTAATTATTAACTTATCTTGATTTTCCATTATACATTTGATTTAAATAATCAACAGTAACTGATGGATCATTTTTAATAGATTGCCAATTTAATTTTCTACCATTTACTTTTGCTTTTAGTTTTTCAACACTAGAAAGTGCTTCATATCTTTTTTTAGCTTCTAAAAAAGCATATTTCTTAACTTTTGCTTGTACAACAATTTCATCATTATTCATCTTTCTTAAAGTATCTAAATCATGTTGTAATATTGGTAGTCTATTTAAAGCAACAAGTAAATCATATTTTTCAACTTCGTTTCTAGGATTTCTATACTTTTCTGCAATTCTTCTTAAATGATTATATTCAATAGTTACTCTAGCTATTTTATTAACATGTTCACTTAAAACTTCTTCTTCATCTACTACTATATTATCTAAATTCATTAATGTTTCATCATAAAACATACTAATTCCCCCGTTTCTGGTAGAATATCTTACCACAAAAAAAGAAAATGTGCAACATATAATTACACATTCTAAAAACATCTAAGAATTAATATAATAACTATTATAAAAAAATACAAGTATATCAAAAATTATCAGTTTTTAACTTTGACATTTCTATCAGTTTCTATAATAACATTTATATAACAATTTTACTATAAAATATTTATGACTTTCTATTATACAATTTATATATAACTTTTTATATTGACATTTCAACTTTTTTTGCGTGAAATAATTTCTATTTTATTAGAAACAATAAGTAAAAATGTTATTTTTATAACTTTTTAATATAATTTTAGTATCTTTATAGCTCAAAAAATGAGGCAAATCGTTCAACATAGGTCGAACTATTTACCTCATTTTTGCTAGGTTTTACCGATACTTTTTCAAAACTGTCCGTCAATCAGTTTACCAAAATCGGATCAGTAGCAGAGCCACTTCCCGATGCATAGTTCACGGAAGATGTGAGATAGAAGACTGGGCGTACCCCGTACGCATTATTCGCAATGTAGTAGTTCACGTAGCCAGTGTAATACACATAGAACACATCATAGGCATTGTCCGCATAACGGGAAATAGTCCATTCATAAAGCCCCATATACATCCAATTAACATTTTTAATGGCTTCGCCATTATAAGTGTTTAAATTTGCTGTCCATGCACTTGGTGCTGCTGCAAACCCATAATCACTTGCATACATTAATCCAACTTTTGCACTATATGTTGTTACATTATCAGTTGTATTTGTTGTTACAGGATTCACTATTTCATTTTGATATGCTGTTTTAGCTGGTTGAGTTCCTATATTTGCCCATGTATTTCCTCCAACCTTCCATGTTGTTGTATCTATTTTATTTGCCCAGTCATCTCCTATATTTGTTATGAAGTTTTTATTTAAATTTGTCTTATTTAACAAACTTGTACTCCATGTATTTGAACCAAATCCACTATTTATTGTTGTATTATTTTTATAATTCCATGTATATGATGCTATATTGGCTAAATTATTACCTTTATAAACTGAATTATCCCAATTATTTGCAGTATACATCTTGCTATAATCTCCATCTGTACCTAATAATGCTGTCGTTGCATAATCTGCTTTGATTAGTTTTACTCTATCACCAAACACTCCGATAATTCTATATAGATTATCTGCTGGGCATGGTGTTGTACTTGACCCGAA
>FR903539.1 GCA_000438075.1 Clostridium sp. CAG:609
CGAAGCCTCTATTCCGAAGCCTCTATTCTATTAAAATTTTATCATATTGGGTTGCACTAGGCAACCCCTTTTTTGATTATTTTTCATCATTATAAATTCCATAGTGCAACTTCAATGCATAAATTTCTGAAATAGTTTTATGTGATAATTCAGCTATTTCATTAACATCATAATTTATCCTAAGCATTTCCAATATTATAGATTCTTTGCCCTCTTCATATGCTTGAGTTCTAGAATCTCCTTGTTCAATCGTCTCTGTATTATAAAATAATAATCTATCAATATTAAAATCACTATTATCCATATATTTTACATCTCACAATATAATTTATTTATTAATTATATTATAACTTATTCTCTCTTGCTAAGCAAGTATAAATTGTCATTTTGCAAAATTTATAGTCATCTGAGTATTACTCATTAGACATTACTAATAGTTGCTTCAACATCATCACTCTTATCATATATAATACACAAATTAAATAATATACCCAAGTTACTAATCTTCTTCTTTTTAATTTTATCTAAGAAACCTTTTAACATTCTGTTATCACTACTAAAAGTTAACTTCATATCAGTTAAATATGGAGTATCATTAAAATAAAATACTCTAGAAAATAAGAATAACTTTTTATTCGTAGTATTAAGCCAACTTAAAGAATTAGATATAGTAATATCAATAATTGTAATAATTTTTTTAGTATTAACATTTTCTAAATAAACATAACCATTGTCTTTATCAGTTTTAACTATTCTAAATAATTCTGTTTTTGAATTAGCTAGTGCTTCAAGCATAGATTTCTTATCTGGTTCATTCTTATATTTATTTTCTTTAAGAAATATATCCACCAAAGAAGTAAATTTCTTATAATTTCTAAAAAACAATGCATCCATTAAAACATCGCTTTTAACAGCATCATCAAAATACAAATCATGATCAAATAATGTTTCCTTACTCGCTAAATCTTGCATTTCTTCTAGCATTTTACCAGATAACTTCTTATTATTTTTAAAGTACTCACTCATATCTTCCATTACATCTTTATATAAAGTAAGTACTTCCTTATATTTTTTTATATGTTCTAAATTTTCTATATTCATTTCTATCACCATTTTAATACTACACTATTTATTAAAATAATGCAAGAAAAATAGAACTAAAACTGAAGTGATACAATAAAAGTAGACAGATAAAAAAAGAACTGTTTACTTTTTTAATTTGTTACAATATATATAGGAGGGATAATATATGAGTAAAAATATAATGAGAACACCAGAAGAAAAAGAAAAACTAGTTTTAGAAATGATTAATAATGGATATGGATTTCATACTATGAGTAAAAAACATGATATTTCTAAGAGTGTATTATCAAAATGGTATTATTCTTATAAAGAAAAAGGTATTGAAGGATTAAAATCAAATACTGGAAAACATAAGAGTTTAAGTACTGGATTGCATTTAAAAAAGCCAAAAAATAAAATAGAAGAACTTGAATTAGAGTTGATGAAGAAAGATATTGAGATTGCTCGATTAAAAAAAGGTTACATGGTGAAAGGAGTTGGTGCCGAAAAGGAATTCGTTACTACATTCGACAAGAATACAAAATAATAGATGAATATAAAGATAAATATGGAGTTAAATTATTATGTGAATATATGTCTATTAGTAGGTCTGGATATTATAAATGGAAATACAGACAGGAGCACCCAACAGAAAAAATGATATCAAGACAATCCAATATAAAATTAATAAAAGAGATACACGAAAAGCATCCATCACATGGATATAGATGGATTAATGCTTATGCAAGATTACATTATGGTATAGTTTGGTCTGATAACCATGTTCATTTATGTTGTAAATATGAAGGTATTAAGTCAAAAGGGAAACATTATCAATGGAAGAAACCTGATGAAGAACATGAAAAATTTAATAATTTAGTATGGAATGGATGGAAATATTTATCAAGACCATTTGAAGTAATAGTTTCAGATATGACTGCATTTTGGGTTGGCGGAACATATTATGAATTAACAATGTATTTTGATGCTTGGAATAAAGAAATAGTTGGATATGGTTTAGTATCTAGAAAAGGAGATACAAGGTCATATTATGATGGATTAAATCAAGTATTAAACCGCATAAAAAAAGAACAAACTGATGATTTGATTATTCTTCACACAGATCAAGGTTCAGTTTATTCGTCTAAAGCTTATAATAAGCTTCTAGAAAATTATAACATATCTCGTTCAATGAGTCGAGCAGGAACACCAACTGATAATCCAGTTAATGAATCATTAAATGGTTGGATTAAAGAAGAATTAATTGTTGATTTTGATTTAAAACATTGCAAAGATGTTCCTAAACTTATTGAAGAATATATTTACTATTATAACAATGAAAGACCAAGTTATTCTTTAAAATATAAAACCCCAATTCAATATAAAATTGAATTAGGGTTTTAAAAGAACGTTCTTTTTATAAAGTGTCTATTTTTACTTGACTACTTCAAACATTGTTCTAGTTCTACCAATACCCCTATTACAAATTGCTTCATAATAATTTAAATAATCCCAAGTTATTTCAAAAGATGATAATCTTCTTACTTCATTTGCAACATCAATTTTAGTTATATAAATAAAATATTCACTAAAAAATGTATTAAACTTATTTAGTTGCACAAGTTCTTTAATTAAAGTATAACCTTCATCTGCCCCTTCAAAAGAAGATGACTTAAAACTTATCTTTATTAAATTATTATTTGGTCTTGTTACTCTTAATTTATCTATCATTAATTTAAGTAACCTTTTTTGCTTTAATAGTATTTCTTCATCTAGACCATTCTTTTTACTAAAAGCATAATTCATTTTACTTAACTCATATAAATCTTTATTAAATTCCATACACCCTCCGATTTAAAAAGCGTTTACTATGCTTCGTAAACGCTAACTTTCTTTTTATTTTTTCCGAATCTTTCATATTTAACTACACCAGCTACTTTAGCAAATAGTGTGTCATCTTTTCCAATTCCAACATTTGTACCTGGATAGATTTTGGTTCCTCTTTGACGATAAAGAATAGAACCAGCTGTTACAGTTTGTCCATCACTAGCTTTAGCACCAAGTCTACGACCAGCAGAATCTCTACCATTTTTTGTAGAACCTTGAGCTTTAACGTGTGCAAATAATTGGATATTTAACTTCATGAAATTCATTACTTTTCCTCCTTAATTATTTTAATATTTTTCTGATACGTTTTTGCAAGTTCCTCTAACATAGACATCATATTTTCTATTATTAATAAAACATCTTTATCTTTACTAATAATATCTATTGTAAGTTTATCTTTTTCTTCCTTATACTTAATAGATTCTTTATTAATTCTTAAACATGCATTAATACTAGTAATTACTATTGCCGATGCAGATGCACATACAATATCTTTACCATAATCAGCATAATCAGCATGTCCAATAACAACAATTGAATCTTTTTTACTTACAACCTTAATCATTAACCAATTTTCTTAACAACTAATTTAGTATATGGTTGTCTATGACCTTGAGTCTTACGATATTTTTTCTTTGGTCTGTATTTAAACACTTTAATCTTCTTATTTTTTCCATGTTTTTCTACAGTACATACAACAGTTACATCTACATATGGATTTCCTGCCTTACCATCAGCAAATAAAACTTTATCAAAAGTAACATCGCTTCCAACTTCAGCATCTAACTTTTCAACATAAATGGTATCACCAACAGATACATAATATTGTTTTCCACCAGTTTCAAATATAGCTTTCATTTCATACCTCCTTATATATTTTTTGAAGTCGCGCCATTAAGGTATTTCCCTTTGAAATTTATCGCCTTTTCTGTGCGGTTTTTTAAGAAACTACTTAAAAACATCTTAATTTTACCAAAAACTTTAGGTTTTGTCAAACATTTCTGCTAGTTTTTCCCTCTCACTCGTTATTTTTCCTCCATTTTTAAAGTATTGATACGTATCTATCTTTAATATATCCAAATTACCTTCCCTCGTACTTATATATTTAAAATGATACTTTTTTAAATACCTTTCCACCAAAAACCTATTATAAACATATTTATAATTTTTAATACCCTCATATATTTTATATATAAATATTGATATAATTAAATAATTATTTAAGCTATACTTATAATTAATAATAATATATATCACGAGTGATATAATACTAACCACTATATACACCTTATAAGAATTCTTAAAAGTTGTAAATCTATTTAATAATGAATAAACTATTACACTTCCATCTAATGGTATGATTGGTAACAAATTAAATAAAAAAATACTTTTGTTATACTTATAAAATAATGAATTCTTATAACCAAAACTTAATGCAACAACATATAAAATAATCTGCATAAATAAACCTGCACTAGCTAATATTAATTCTTTATATGGACTTGTATTAATATCTTTTTCTACGCGGGTTAACCCTCCAAAAGGATACAATGTAACACTTTTTATTTTATATCCAAATAATAAGCAAACTAAAACATGTCCAACTTCATGAATTAACACAATTAAAAAAATAGTTATACCCACTCTTATATAACCACATAAAAACAATATAAAAAGTAAATATAAAGTTGTATTACTAACTCTTATAATCTTCATAAGTTAAATACTTATCATCCTTTTTCATTACTAAATATAATTTATCATCTAAAGTATTACCTATAACCATATCTTTTTCTATATAATCATATAACTTAACAGATACATTTTCTAAATTACCATACCATATATCAACACCATCTACCCCTTGTATTATAACTGTATTACCATAAGTATCTTTATCCCCAATATATACAACTATTCCATTCATTAATGTATTAATAATACTTTTATTATTTACTTCTAATACTTCACCATCATTATACTTATTAATACTTTTATATACCAGCTTACCCCCAGACACTGGTAATGCACCAGTATCCTTTGGAAGTACTCTTCCAAATAACTTTTCATACATACTCTCTATTTTAGTAAAATGAATACTTTCATTTAAGACATAATTTTTATACCTTTCTTTATTATCACTACTTAAATTAGTGTATATTACACTACATAATAAAAAAATAATAGCAAGTAAAAACTTAGTTATAAATAATTTTGATTTGTTATTATTACTACATTTCCTCTTTTTAAAATTATTTACATACTCTTCCACTTAATATCACCCGATTAATTTTATGTACTTATACTTATTTATATAACTAATTAATATAAATAAAGAACTCACCACAAACATAGTCTTATTATAAAACAAATAAATTATGCCTAAATTAACTAAGTAATACACCAGCACATTATACATATTAATATATTTTATAACTATACTTATACCTAACATATAAAGTGTTACAACACCATATGTATGAGTTATAAATATATCTATAAATAAACCAAGTATAATGTTATATAAAATATTTTTATTATTCACATTTAATAAAAATAAGCAAGTTTTAAAACAAGTATAATTATAAAAAAATATATCAAGTATTAAATATATCATAAACTTCTCCATATATATAAATAATTTAAATTATTTAACCTATTACCTATATCAACATATATAATTTTTTCAATTCCTGTATCAGTTAAATTAATACTTTTAACAACACCTACATATATACCTTTATTTATATTACCTAACCCAGATGTATATATTTTATCCCCTACATTTATATTACTATAATTATTTATATCAGTTATAACTAATTCATTATTTATACACTTAAGTATTCCAAAATAATCACCTATAGACACACTAATAGCACTATCCCTTGAAGTAATCAAGTCGACAATACTACTATCACTATAAGTTTTTTTAACTATACCAACTAATCCATCATTAGTAAGAATTGCATCATTCTTTTTTATTAAATCATTAAACCCACGATATATAACTAAATCACTTCCATACATATTTCTATACTTAACCTTAGTTAATACTAAATCCAAGTTATCATTTACTTTAAAGTTTCTTAAAGTATTTAATTCATCTTCTAAATACTTATTATAATTAACTACAATATTTGTATTATCTAATACTTTATTATTTACCTCATTATAAATAATAACTAATAAAAATCCAATTAATAATATTAAATAACTTTTTTTCATACCTATAGTATGTCTTAAATTAATTTTAACATACTATTTATTACACTATATATTACTTCTTTTTTATTTGATTTTAAAATAATTGGTTCAAACTCTTTAAAAGAATCAACTACAGTCTTTGTTACTCTAACTTCTTTTATATAATAACTAATACCATCTTCATTAAAAATAGATTCGAGTTTTCCCATTACTTCCTTGCTATAGCATGCAGCTATTATAACTCTATAATATCCATCACTATATATAGTCCTTGCACTAGCAAATGTCTTAGCAAACTTTTCTGCATTAGATTCATTTTCAAATACACCAGTTTGAAAAAGAATTACAATCTCTTCCTTTTTAACAACTGCTCTTACCTCATTATTAATATCCTTATAAAAAAAGTAAGCAATAATACCACCAATAAATATACATACACCAATTACTTTTAAATATTTTTTCACATTATCACCAACACAATAATATCACAAAATTATCAAATTTATTGTCAAAGCATGACGAATATGCTATAATATTTTCTACTTACCAAAAGAGGGATAAAAATGAATATTAAAACATATGATGATATTAATTTAAAAGTAATATTTGATACATCTGAAAAAGGAATAACCAAGGTAGAGTTTTATAATAAAGATAATAAAAAAATCTATTCATACCTAGGGAATGCCTATATAACAAGACTAGATCAAAATAATTTTATGATTCAAAAAAAAAGTAAATTAATAGGTAATAAAGAAAAAGAATGTAATGATGTAACATTCCTATATATAAAGGATAAAAACTATCAAATCGAAGAATATCCCCTTCGTGAAAATGAAGATGTCATATACTCTATAGCTTTATCAAAAATAAAAACAATAATAATACCAGGTAAATATTATTACTATCTTTATTCATATGACTTAGGCATGATTATATCATCTTCATATGATTATATAAAATATGATGAAGAAAAAGATATATTCCATGTAGAAAACTACATAAATACAAAATACGGAGACATAACTTTATTTGGTACACTTACTAGAGATGGATTCTTAATAGATGAAACACTTTATGCTCCGGAAATAAATAAAGCTTATTGTGTAGATAGTTTCAATTTAAGAAACCATTATGAACAAATAAAAAAAGATGTAGAAAAGAGATTAAAAAGAAAAGAAAGACAAAAACTATACAAAACATGTGAAGAAGAACTAACATTAAAAAGAAAACTCCATTAAGGAGTTTTTATATTATCAACTTTTAACATTGACATTTCTATCAGTTTCTATAATAACATTTATATATTTTTTTGAAAATTTAAATTTTACAACAAATATGATGTCTTACAGTACTCAAAAAGAGGTAAAATCGTACAATATTGGTAGTGCTTTTTTACCTCTTTTTCCTAGGTTTTATAAGGGTTTTATTAAAACTGTCCGTCAATCAGCTTACCAAAATCGGATCAGCGGCAGTGCCGCTTCCCGATGCATAGTTCACGGAAGATGAGAGATTGAAGACTGGCCGAACCCCGTACGCATCGTTGCCAACATTGTTGCTGTCCACGTAACCAGTGTTATTCACATTGAACGCATTGCTCGAATCGTCCGCATCACGGGAAATAGTCCATTCATATAGCCCCATATACATCCAATTGACACTTTTGATGGCTGTGCCATCATAACTATAAAGATTTGTGGTCCATGAACTTGGGGCTGCTGCAAATCCATAATCACTTGCATACATTAATCCTATTTTTGCACTGTATTCTGTCTTATTATCTTGACTATTTGTTGTTACTGGATTCACTATTTCATTTTGATATGCCACTGAAGGTACTGCATCACGTATTTTAGCATATGTATTTCCTCCAACCTTCCATGTTGTTTCTGCTATTTTAGCTGCCCAGTCTGCTCCTATATTTGTTATGAAATTTGTATTTAAATTTGTTTTATTTAAATTTGATAAACTCCATGTATTTTGATTAGACTTATTCCAGTTATATGCTGCTATATTAGCTAAATTATTTCCTTTATAACTTGAATTATCCCAATTATTTGCAGTATACATCTTGCTATAATCTCCATCTGTACCTAATAATGCTGTCGTTGCATAATCTGATTTAATTAGTTTTACTCTATCTCCAAACACTCCGATAATTCTATATAGATTATCAGCTGGACATGGGCTTTGTGTACTTCCAAAACATACATAGTTATTCACTGCATCACTTGCTCCTGCATATCTATATGAGTTATCTCCAGCTCCATTTGTTAAGTTTGCATCATGATAATAAATACCATTTTCTCCTTGGGTTCCTGTATATAGTGACTTTACATAATCTGCTAACAATATATCTTTTTCTCTTTCATAAGACTTAACAGCTACTCCTGCTTTAAATGTTTTACCCATAGTACTATTATCAGCAACATCTCCATCTAAAAATAAGTAAATATCAAAACTTTTACTTCCTTTTAAAGGAATATTTTCACTATGTATTTTATAAATACTACCATAGGTTCCTTTTAAACCAGTATTTAATTCTGTTATTTCAGTATCAGTAAAATCACTTACTCCATTTGTTGCAGATGACAATATTCCTTCTTGTATTACATTCTTTGTACCTGTTTGAGTTAATATATATCTTACATATTTTGCATCTATTGTATTTGTACTTAAAGTAGCTACATACAAATTAAAACCTACATATGAATCACAATAACTAGTTACTGTAAATTTATATGGTGTTGTTTGTAATCCTTTGTTTCTTGACATTGGATAACTACTTGATAAATTAACATTACTTGTACTAGTAAGTTTTATTTTGGCACAACTATTTAAACTTACTTCAGTTATGTTACCTCCTTGTTCAATTGGTTTCATAAAAGCTTTAGTAATTCCTAGCACTAGTAACAATACAAATATTACAGACACCAAACTTATTATCATTATTTTCGTACTTTTTTTCATATAACTTCTCCTTTTACTCTATATTAATTATAAAATAAATTGTTATTTTCTTCAAGTATTATTTACATCAAACTTTAAAACTATACAAAAAAACCCAATATGTTAAATATTGAGTTGTATGTGAGATAATTTATTACACGCGACTCTCACTTAGCGAGATACATTTATCAGGTAGATAATAATATCTACATCCTTAGTATTTCAAGGACAACTCAATAATAACATTTCATTTTCATTTTGTCAACACTTTATTTTGTTTTTTTGTAATTCCATCAACATTTTTTTCTTTATTTTATCTATATCAACTACAAATAGATTTATACCATTATTTTTTAAATTCATAAGTAACTTAAACTTTTTAAAAATTAAATTTTGTAACTTTTTATCTAAACACAATACTTCATCTCCCTCCTTATGAACATGATCAATATACTTTTCTATAATAGGAAAAGCATTCTGAATTAATATTGCTGAATCTTTATTGAAAATCTTCTTTATTAAAATAAAATCACATTTACCATATTTCTTATAACTATCATGAATTATTTTTTTATATTTTTCTATTTTAGAACTAAAAGGAATAAGCCAAAATATATTTTCGTCATTCAGCACAAAATATGACGGTCTTGTTCTATTATTCTTATGATTTAACATCAAATGTTTATCATTAACAATTTTAAAATACTCATCCTTTATATGATACAAATATCCCGTTTCTATTTTCATAAATAACCTACTCCCTTCAAAAAACACAACAAAAAACCCAATATTTTGTATATTGAGTCAATGTGAGTTAATTTTATTACACGCAACCTCACCAATGCGAAAGACATTCTCAGACAGATATAATCATCTGTATACTTATATTTCCTAAGTACATATTCATGTTATCATATATTTCGCACTTTGTCAACTCAATACAATTTATTTTTGTTAAACTTCTTTCTTTCAACACTAATATAATAACATATAATATATTAAAAAAGGTCGCCAAAAAAGCGACATTTTCTAGCGACATATTTCCCCCGTAAACAAAAGAAAAAAATGTAAGAAATTAATCCTACATTTTACTCTTTAATGATTCCAACTTATTATCTTTATAAAACCCAAAATTAAATATATAATTAAAAATTTATAATAACCATCTTAAAACAAACTAAGTTGAGCAGACTCAGGCATACCCTTAAATACTCCAAGTTCTCTTAATGCATTAACTGTTGTTTGATTAACTTTACCTCTATTTTGAAAATCTTCTACACAATAAAATGGTTTCTTATCTCTTTCTTCAACAATTTTATTTGCAACATTTTCACCTAAACCATCAACAGCCATAAATGGTAAATACAAGCACTTATTTTCTTCATCTATATAAAATGTTTTAGCAAGTGACTTCGTAATATCAATATTTTTAAAAGTAAATCCTCGTGCAAGCATTTCAAGTGCAACAGCTAAAGTATCTCCAACTGCTTGTTCTTTTGCACTTGCCCCAAAACCTTTTTCTTTTATTTCAATAAGTCTACGTTTTATTCCATCATAACCTTTAAGCATTGCATTAACATCAAAATCACTTCTTCTTATACTAAAGAATGCAGAATAATAATAAAGTGGATAATAAACTTTAAACCAAGCAACCCTATAAGCCATCATTACATATGCACAAGCATGAGCCTTCGGGAACATATACTCAATTTTTCTACAACACTCAATAAACCACTCAGGTACACTAAATTCTCTCATATAAGCTACATGTTCAAGCCATGTATCAGGTTCTTTCTTAGCTTTTCCTTTACGAACAAACTCAGATATTTTAAAAGCTCGAGATGGATCCAACCCATAATTAATTAAACTAACCATGATATCATCACGACAACCAACAACTTGATCAAATGATGCAACATTATTAACAATTAAATCACGCACATTACCTTGCCATACATTGGTACCGTGAGAAAGCCCTGCAATCTTAACTAAATCTGCAAAATGAGTTGGTTTTATTTCAAGTAACATATTAATTGCAAAATTTGTACCAAACTCAGGAATACCAAGAGTTCCAGTTTTACATAAAATTTGTTCTTCCGTAACACCCAAAGCCTTCGGTGAAGTAAACAAACTAATAATATTATGATCATCAAAAGGAATTTCTTCTTTTATATCAATTCCTGTTGTATCCCCTAAATATCTAAGCATCGTCGGATCATCGTGACCAAGTATATCAAGTTTTAAAACATTATCATGAATCGCATGGAAATCAAAATGTGTTGTATACCAAGTACTATCTGGTTCATCAGCAGGATATTGATATGGTGTAAAATCAAATACATCCATATACTGAGGAATAACTATTATACCCCCCGGATGTTGCCCAGTAGTTCTCTTAACTCCAGTACATCCAATAGCAATTCTCTCAATCTCTGTATTATTTAAAATAATTCCTTTATCTTCACAATAACCTCTAACATAACCAATCGCTGTTTTATCAGCAACTGTCGAAATAGTACCAGCTCGATAAGCATGATCTTCACCGAATAATACCTTAACATGATTGTGAGCATCAGCTTGATTATCCCCAGAGAAATTAAGGTCAATATCAGGTACTTTTTCAGCCTTAAATCCAAGGAATGTTGCAAATGGCATATCTTGTCCTTCTTTTTTTAACTTAGTTCCACATTCACAAGTTCTATCAGGCATATCATAACCAGATGGATAAATACTAGCTAGACTCTCACCATTCTCATCTTCAAAATATGACTTTTTACACTTTGGACACACATAATGCGGAGGAAGTCCATTAACCTCAGTAATACCCATCATTGTTGCAACTAAACTTGAACCAACTGAACCACGTGAACCAACAAAATATCCATCTTCATTTGATTTTTTAACAAGTTTTTCCGCAATCAAATAAATAACATCATAACCACCCCCAATAATACCTGCAAGTTCAGCTTCCAATCTTTCTTCAATATTCTTAGGAAGTGGATCTCCATATATTTCATGAGCTTTATTATAAACCATTTCTTTAGTAACTTCGGCACTATTTTCTAAAACTGGTGTATACAACTTATCCCTGATAATTTGTAAATGGGAAACCATATCAGCAATCTTATTAGTGTTTGTAATAACAATTTCTTTAGCTAAATCTTCACCTAAAAATGAAAAAGCATCTAACATTTCTTGTGTTGTTAAAAAATACATATTTGGTATTTCTAATCCTTCTCTATTTAAAGGATGAATCTTACCATTAGTTTTTTGATGAACTATAACTTTACGATAAATCAAATCATCTGGTCTTAAATTATGAACATCTCCAGTTGCACAAACAAGTTTTCCCATACTCTTAGCGGTCTTAACAAGTCTTGAAACATAACCATTATATTCCATAATATTATGAAACTTTTTATCTTCCCCAATTAAATGAGTACATGCAGAATATGGTTGAACCTCAATATAATCATAAAAATTCATTAAGTCTTTTAAGTCATCATCAGACAAACCATAGCCTTTATCAAAAACTTCACCATTTACACAACCAGAACCAATAATTAAACCTTCCCTTAATTCCATTAAATCGGTTCTAGGTATCTTACCATCTTTACCTTTATATAAATATTTAGTATTAGCAAGACTAATTATTTTAAATAGATTCTTTAACCCAACTGGATTTTTAGCAATAACAGTTAAATGAAATGGTCTTGCAAACTTAATTGCATTTTCCTTATCAGCTAATTTTTCTAAATCCAATGTAGTTTTATAACCTTGTCTTTTTAATTCATATAACATTTTATAAAAACATTTACTTGTTCCTTCACAGTCATAATCTGCTCTATGGTGTTTATCTTCATCCCATTCAACATCTAAATTTCTTACCAATGTTGAAAGCTTATGATTTCTCCAATCTGGATACATATTTCTTGCAAGTCCCATTGTATCAACAACAGTATTATTAAAATCACCTAAATTATATTTTTTACAAGCTTTACTTACAAACGATATATCAAAACCAGCGTTATGTGCAACAAGAGGTAAATCTCCACAGAACTCTAAGAACCTCTTTGTAACATTTTCTTCCAAATCGCAACCCACTAACATTTCATCAGTTATATTAGTAAGTTCCGTAATTATCTTTGGAAGAGGTCTATCACAAGCAATAAGTTCATCAAATCTATCAATTATTTCATCATTTTTAACCTTTACTGCCCCAATTTCTATCATTTGATCAACCCCAGGATTTAACCCAGTAGTTTCTGTATCATACACAACATATTCTTGATCAAACAAAGGAAACTCTTTATTTTTAAATACAATATTTGATTCAACATCAACAACATTTAACTCTGCACCATACAAAGCCTTAAACTTATCTTTTTCTTCTTTACCCTTATTAGCTTTTTGTAATGCATTATATATATCTGGATAAGCTTGAAGAGAATTATGATCAGTTACAGCTACTGCCTTATGTCCTAAACTCATAGCAAACTTAGCAAGACCAGCAGTTGGAACAACACTATCCATCATACTCATCATCGTGTGAGCATGAAGTTCAACTCTCTTTTCGGGATAATCATCTTTAACACTTATATCCTTACTTGGTATAGCCTCAATATTTCTTGCATTGATAACCATTTGATGTAAATAATCATCCATTTCCATATGACCATGAACTCTATACCACGAACCAACATTTAGCCTTTTATTTAAAACACTAAATTCTTCTTCATTAAATCTAACAATCTTCATTAAATAACTATCAGTTTTATCACTAACTTTCAAGTTCATAATAAATATCGGTCCCTTTTTACCTTGTCTTTCCGTTACTTCTTTGCTAAATATATATACTTCCACAATAATATTTTTAACTTCACCTAATATATTATTAAGTTTTATTACATCACCATCTTTATGAACCCCAAGTATAATAGGGCTTTCTTCCTTTTTTTCACTTGCCACACTAACCTTTTCTAACTCAATTTCTTCTTGTAAACTCTTTCTTTCATCTAAAGAAATATTAATTTCAATACTTTTGTGACCAAGCCCATATCTTTCAAGTTGTTTAACCAACCCTTCAGCTTCATGCAACAAATCATTTCTTTCAAATTCATTTAACACATGAAAATATATCGTATCATTTAATACTTCCACTCTACTTTTCTTAATACTTACAAGTGATGGCCTTCTTATAATTATTTCATCTAATAAATAATCTAAGTAAGATACAATATCCTCTTCTTTTACCATATCATAAGTTAAATAACAATCACATTTTTTATCACCATTAATACCATTCATAGCACATAAAAACAAATTATTAACACTTTTTATTGGTAATACTTCTTTATTTTTAATATAAACTATAAACTTTTTATCATTTTTCTTTAATACAACTCGTTCAAGTATTGCATCACTAAATACCTCATCACTAAAATTAATACTTTTAAAAAATCTAACTAATTCGTTATTCATGAGTACCCTCCTTCATTATATTATTTACTATTATGCTAACTTTGTCAAACCTTTTTGATACAGAACCACTAATTTCAATTAAATCATTTTCTTTTAAGGAATCTAAGAGCCCAATTTTTTCAGGAAACACAGTAAAATCACAAGCCCCTGATTCATCAGATGCCCTAATAAAAGCCATATCATCACCTTTTTTAGTCTTTATTTTATTTATTCTTTCAACCAAAACAACACATTTTACATTCTTAAACAAATATTTATTTATATCACTAATCTTAAAACACTTAAAATTACTTGATGGATGATTCGATAAATAATATCCATAAGCATCTAATTCATTACTTCTTAAAATACTATCACTAAACTCTGGATATTCAATAATCACTGGTTTTTTTATTAAACCACTCTCATCATTTAAAGCTCCATAATTTGTAGCACTCTCTAAATTATTAAGTAAAGTATTTTGATTTAATTTTAAAGACCTCAAAGCATTTGCTTTTATTAATACTTCTATCAAAGAGCTATCTAAAAATTCATGTGTCTTACTAACAAAATCAAAATAATCAATAAAACCATTACCTCTTGCATCAATTATTTTTCTAGTAATCTCACGGTTTATCCCTTTAATCTGCCACATTGGCATAATTACATTTTTACCCTTAACATAAAACTCAATCTTACTTATATTTATATCAGGTTTAATAAGTATCATACCACGACTTTTCAAAAATGCAAAATAACTACTTTGTTTATCAGTATTATTATTTAGCATCTCAATTAAGAAATACTCTGGATAAAACACTTTCAAATAAGCCATTTGATAAGCAACCATTGCATAAGCAACACTGTGAGACTTATTAAATCCATAACTTGCAAATCTAACAATTAATTCATATATCTTCGTTGCATCTTCCTTGCTATAACCATTACTTATAGCTCCATTTATAAACTTTTCAAAATATTCATTCATAATGCTCATCTTTTTCTTTGATATAGCTCTTCTTATTATGTCTGCCTCAGAATACTTAAAACCACCAACTAACCCAAGTATTTCAATAATTTGTTCTTGATAAATTAAAATTCCATAAGTATCTTCTAAGATACCTTTTAATCTATTATCTATATAAGTTACATTCTCTTTACCATTTTTTCTTAAAACATAACTATTAGCTTCATTAATTGGTCCAGGTCTACCCAAGGCAACTGATGCAACCAAATCATTAAAACAAGTTGGTTTAATCTTACTTACTAAATTTCTCATTAAACTAGTTTCAAATTGAAAAATCCCATCAGTATCTCCATCACTAAATAATTTATAAACACCTCTTTCATTAAACTTTATATCTTTTAAAACATTTTTACCAATATTATTTATTATATTAGATATCGTAGTTAAATTCTTTAAAGCTAAGAAGTCCATTTTAAGTAGCCCCATAGACTCTAGATGTTCATCTACTGTTATTCCAGTAATTAAATTATCTCCATCTTTTAAAACAGGTATAATTTTATCTAGCTCTACACTTGATATAACAACACCACTAGCATGCACCGAAGTATTTTTCTTAAGTCCTTCTAGCTCCAAAGATATTCTAAACATCTCTTTTAACTCTTTATAATTAGTTAAATATTTTTTAACTACTTCATCCCTCAAATTATCTTTTAATTTATCATATTTTATAGCTTTAGTAAATTTATCAACTAAATCATCCCTAATATTAAGAAGTTTGCCCACTTCCCTTAAAACAAGCCTAGCTTTTAACGTTGTATAAGTAAGACCCAATGCTACATTCTTTTCTCCATATTTTCTTTTTACATAATTTATAACTTCTTCTCTTTTTAATGCATCAAAATCTATATCAATATCAGGCATAGTAACTCTTTCTGGATTTAAAAATCTTTCAAACATCAAATTATATTTAATCGGATCAATCTCTGTTATACCCAAGACAAAACTAACTAAAGAACCAGCTGCACTACCTCTTCCAGGACCCACTAATATATTATTTTTTTTAGCATACAAAACATAATCATAAACAATCAAAAAATAATCAACAAAACCCATTTTTTCAATAACACTAAGTTCATAATTAAGTCTATCTTGATAAATTTTAGAAATTTTTCCATTTAATCTTTTCATAAGTCCCTTGCTTGCAAGAAGCCTTAAAAACTCTTTTGAATTATCTCTATACTTTGGTATATATCTATTATTTTTAGGTATTTCTATATTTATCTCATTTATAAACTTATCATAATTTGTATTATCTATATTCATATCAAAATATTCATCATGTTCTTGTACAACTTCTTTTCTTAACATATCCAAATATTTTAAATAATCAACACTTTCTTGTTTTAAAGTTTTTATTTCCTTTATATATAAACAATCACTACTATACTTATATACATTTATTTTTTCTATTTGATTAATATAACCAAAATATACTTTACATCTATCTTTAAACCAAGTATATAATCCCACACTTGCACTTGGAAGAATTACTAAAACATTATCTAGATATTCTTCTAAATCATCAAGTTCTATTAACTTTTCTTGTTTTAAACTATTTATCTTTATTAAATTTTTATACCCATCATAATTTTTAGCATAAATAAGTACTTCAAACTCACCTATTTTTATAGATAACCCAATCAAAGGCTTAATACCACTACTTATACATAAATCATAAAAATAAATTGAACCACTTAAATTTTCATCACATATCCCACATACCTTAATATCTTTTTCCACTAAAAAATTAATTAAGTCAGGTACCTTAATTAAACTATGTAATAATGAATAATCTGTTATAACTCTAAGTGGTATCATTATAAACTACTCCCCTATAACCATTATAGCATGTATATTATTTTAAATTAAGTCTTTTTTGCAATTTACTAAATAAAATTATCATGTTATACTATTAAGGAAAGAAGGAGACAATATGGAATATATAAATATTAAAAATGCAGACAAAATAATCAGTGAAAGTAAATACTTTGTGAAAGACCCATATAAGTATAAGAATAAATGGCATGATTTATTTGGAAATAAAAATCCAATAAGCCTAGAACTTGGAATGGGTCGCGGAGATTTTATAATTAATATGGCAAAGAAGTATCCGAATACAAACTTTATTGGACTTGAACTTTATCCATCTCAAATGGTAAGTGCAACAGAAAAGTTAAAAAGTCAAAACTTACCAAACTTAAAATTAATAAATGATGATGCAAGAAACATAGATAAAATGTTTGGAAAAGAAATAACAACAATTTATTTAACATTCTCAGAACCATGGCCAAAAGGTATTGATGAATCAAAAAGATTTACTCACATAAGTTATTTAAAATTATATGATAAGATATTTAAAAAGAATAAGCATATTATTTTAAAGACCGATAACAAAGGTTTATTTGCTTATTCCCTAGAAACTTTATCTGGGTATTGGTATACATTTAATAAAGTAAGCTTAGATTTACATCATGATGAAAGAAAAATAAGTAACATCATGACAGACTTTGAAAAACAATATGAAAAAGAAGGAAGACCAATATATTACGTTGATGCAAAGTTTGATGAATAAAACATTAAAAAATCCCTCTATTACTGAGAGATTTTTTAATTAGAAAATTGAAAAGAATTATTATAGTTTATACCTAAACTCTTCAATTTTCTCTCTTGGCAGTTTAGAAATACTAGCTATTTCATCAATATCATAATTTCTTCTAAGCATTTCCAAAATCATAGACTTTTTACCAGACTCTTCACCGTCTTCAAATGCTTCAGCTTCAGAGTCGCCTTTTTCAATTGATTCACTATTATAGAATAACAACTTATCGAAATCATCTCCTTGGCTCTTAATTTCATCAATAATTTTATTCATTAAATCATCTCCATCATATACTTCTTTAATCTTTTCTTTATCGTTACTTGCAAAAAGATAAAGTAAATTTTCCAAAGACCCTTTGTCTTCTTTAACTATAGTATAATCTAGATTTGACAATTTTGCAAGATTTACATCAATAATTTCTAATAACTTATGGATTTCTTCATGAGTTTCTTCATCTAATAGTTTGCTTCGTACTATGAATCTGCCATCTCTAGAAACATCAAATGAATTCAAGTTGATTTGATATACCTTTTTAAGTGGCTTTGAATAGTTTTCCTGATCTTTTATCTGTCTTAAAATCAATTGACAGATGTACATATAATTCTTATTTCTATTCGTTCTTTTTTTCTGATTGTTTATTTCAACATTAACAACTATTGTATCATTCTGAATAAATAGATCAGTCTTACTATCAACTACATTTTCATTTACACTAACTTCCGGATAACCTAATGTAAATTCAAAATTTTCAAAAGGTATTTTTAATAACTTACAAACAATTAATGCTAAATATTTAAGTCCAGCATCAGTTGATGTAAAAATCTTCTTGACAATAACGTCTCTAGTATTATCGACTTTTACTGCATTCATGAGATTTTCCTCCTTTCGAGGACTTTATTATATAGAGATTTTTACAAGATGCAAGCACTTCGACAATTGTCGACAAAAGTTTCAAAAATAGATTTACATTTTCTGTGTAAAGTATACAATACTCATGTATTTTCATTAGACTTATTCCAATTATATGCTGCAACATTAGCTAAGTTATTTCCTTTATAATTTGAAGAAGCATTCCCCGTAGGTGTATATGCTTGTTTATAATCTCCATCTGTACCTAATAATGCACTTGTTGCATAATCTGATTTGATTAGTTTTACTCTATCACCAAATACTCCGATTATTCTATATAGATTATCTGTTGGGCATGGTGTTACATTTGATCCAAAACATACATAGTTATTTACTGCTTCACTTAATTAGTTTTACTTTATCACCAAATACTCCGATTATTCCATATAGATTATCTGCTGGGCATGGTGTTACGTTTGATCCAAAACATACATAGTTATTTACTGCATCACTTGCTCCAGCAAATCTGTATGAATTATCTCCTGCTCCATTTGTTAAGTTTGCATCATGATAATAAATACCATTTTCTCCTTGTGTATTCACTTGCACCTGCATATCTATATGAATTATCTCCTGCTCCATTTGTTAGGTTAGAATCGTGATAATAAATACCATTTTCTCCTTGGGTTCCAGTATATTGTGATATTATATATTCAGCTAAAGTTGTTTTAATTTCTTCTTGTTGTATCAATACCTTACTAGTTAAATTCTTATTTTGATTACCAGCTTGATTTGTATCTAAGTTAATAAATGTAACAGTAAATGTCCATTCTTGATTAGTATAATTTGTACTTGATGAACTACTTATTTCATAAGCATTTGCTATTTTTACAACAGATGGTTTTGATTCTGTAATATCAAATCCTTTTACTACAGTGCCATCTGCATTTGTTGCAGAGACATATTTTAATCCATCAACATTAGTTATTTCTCCATTTGGTCCAGTAATAGAAAGTACTATTTCTGGCTTTTTGTCAGTTGTTGTATAAACATAATCATTACTTTCAATTTGAAAGTAGACATAATAGTTGTATGTAGCTGTATTTTTAGTACTGTTAGCTTTTAAACTAGCTGTTGCAGTAACTGTATCTGTAATATTTCCAGATCCAGATACAAAATTAAATTGATTTATGTTTAGTGATAAGTTTTCTTTACTTACATTAAATTTTAAATCATCCACAGTACCTGTTGTTATTGTTGTTCCTGCTTGTTTTCCTTCACCTGTTCTAGCCATAAAGTATGCAAACGTAACTCCAATTGTTAAAACTAATAAAGTTACCACCATTGTAATTAATCTTTTTTTCTTATCCATATTATCACTACCTTACTATCTAATGATACCATAAATAATTAATTTTATCAATCTAAAAAAGATTATTACATAAGTAATAATCTTTATCGAAGTTAATTAATCTTCTTTGCAATCATCGCTTCAGCATTATCCATTGCATTTAATACTTTTTTACCAGTTTTCTTTCTCAAATTTTTATCTTGATAAAGATATACACTAGCTCCAATTAAACCCATGGTACCAAGAAGTGCTGCAGCTTTAACCATATTTTTCATATTCACCTCTAAATATAGTATTAACTTTATTTATTATTATATACCATAATAATCTTTTCTTTTAAACTTGTTTTACGATATGAAGAATAATTATTATTAACTGCTTGCATAAATGTTTTTGGATCCCCTATTAATGTTAAACTCTTTTTAGCACGTGACACTCCCGTATAAATTAATTTATTATAAAGCATTCTATAATATGATGAAGAAATTGGCATTAAAACATGCATAAATTCACTACCTTGACTCTTATGAATAGTTATAGCATAAGCATGCTTAATTTCTTTTAAATCTTTCTTAGAATATTCTACTTTATTACCATCAAAATCTATAATAATTTTATTATTATAAATACTTTTTATAAAACCAACATCACCATTAAATACATTATTATCTAAATCATTTACCAGTTGAATTACTTTATCATTTTCACGATATATAATATCTCCATAAGTAATTTCTTCCCGCGTTTTACTTCTAGGATTATAAATATTTTGAAGTAATACATTTAATGCATCAATTCCATTTTCACCCTTATACATCGGTGCTAAAACTTGTAAATTTCTCTCATCAATATTCTTACTTAATGAATATTTTATAATTTGTTCAATTGCTTCATTTATCTTTGATTTATCACAACTTACAAAATTATAATCATCTTTCTTATTTAAAAAATCTTCACTTAAATCATTATTTTTTATTTCTTTTGCTAAAAAAGGTATATATGAGTTATCACTCTGACGATATATTTGGTTTAAGGGTATATAATTAAAATAATCGCTTTCAATTAAATCATTAAGTACTAACCCTGGACCAACACTTGGAAGTTGAAAAGTATCCCCTACAAGTATAAGCTTAACACTAGAACTAATACCATTAAGTAAAGCATTAAATAGTGATACATCTATCATACTTACTTCATCTACTATAATTAATTTATGATGTGTTCTATTATATTCATTATATAAAAACTCATTACTTTCTTTAAACCATTTTAAATATCTATGTATAGTATATGCTGGTAATCCAGTAGATGAATTAATCTTTTTAGCAGCTCTACCCGTTGGAGCAAGTAATGCTATTGTCTCCATTATATCAGCACTACCTAATTTATATTTATCTATATATAATTTAACTATAGCATTTATAATAGTTGTTTTACCAGTCCCTGGTCCACCAGATATAATAGTTATATTATTATTTAAAGCACTCTTTATAGCTTTTTCTTGTGTTTCATTATAATCTATATTTAACTTCTTTTCTAATTCTTTTAACTTTTCATCTATATTATACATCATCTTAGATGGTATTCTATCTATCTTTCTTAAAGAAGCTGCAATACTAACTTCTTCTTTATAATATTTTTCTAAATATATTCTTTTATCTTCTTTAACTACCCTTTTTTCATTTTCTAAGTATTCTAAACACTCATCAAATGCTTCTTTAGATAACTCTATATTAAAACTTTTAATTAATTCACTAACTACTTCTTCTTCATAATAATATGTATCCCCAGTATTATTAGATAAATTTTCCATAGACTCTTGCAAGCAAGCATATATTCTATCCGGTGTATCAACACCATAAGTATTTATATATATACTATCTACCTTTTTAAAATCTACTACTTCTTTTAAGTCATAAAAGTTATTTTCTAACACATCATCTATTCTTTCTTTAAAATGATTATATATCTTACTACATTCTTCAATAGAAAAACCTAGTTTTTGAAGTTTTAATATAACTTCTTCACTTTTATTAAAGTTAACTAAAGATGCATATATCTTTGTTGCTCTAACTTCAGTCATACCTTCTATTTTTAATAGATTATTTTTATTCTCTTTAATTATCTCTAATGCTTTATCACCAAATTCTTCCACAATTCTTTTAGCAGTTACTTCCCCACAACCAGCTATAAATGAACTAGCTAAAAAATCTTCAATCGCTTCCTTGGAAGTAGGCATCTCTACTTCAACTTTATCTATTACAAACTGCATACCCCATTTATCATTTTTAACATAATCACCATAAATAGTCATTGGTATATCCAAATTTAAATCTAACATCGTACCAGTCACAGTAATAGTTTTATTAACTTCAAGTTTTTTTACATTAGTTTCTTTAACCCGAAATAAAGCGACTACAAAGCCACTTTCTTGATTATAGAATATTGTCTTTTTTATTTTACCCTTAATGTAATTCATATCTTTCTTCTAACTATTTCTCCCACTTTTATATTTTCTGGTACACTAACAAGTAAATAATTACTTGTATGTCCTTCACTTACATTATTATCACACGTCTCAATTAAAATATCAAGTTCTTTATCTTTAAACTTATTATAATAATCAACCTCTAACATATGGCTTACAGCCATAAGTCTTTTAACCCGCATCTTTTTTACTACTTCATCAACTTGTTCTTTCATATTAGCTGCAGCAGTCCCTACTCTAACAGAGTATGGAAATACATGTATTTTACTAAAATTAATTTTTTTACTAAACTCTAAAGTATTTAAAAACAATTCTTCTGTTTCGTAAGGAAAACCTACAATAATATCAGTTGATATACTTATATCAGGTCTAATACTTCTAATTTTTTTTATTTTTTCTTCATAATATGCTAAATCATATTTACGATTCATTCTTTTTAATATTTCATCACTACCTGCTTGCAAAGGTATATGCAAGTGGTCACATACTTTATCATTATTTTTTAACATATCCAAGAATTTATCATTTAACTCAGTTACTTCAATACTAGATATTCTAATTCTTTTAATATCATCTATTTTAGATAACTCATTAATTAAATCAGTTAAATCATATCCATTATTTAGATAGTGACCAGTATGTATACCAGTTAAAACAATTTCTTTATGTCCATGCTTAGCAAGTTCTTTTGCTTCCTTTATAACTTTATCAAAATCTTTACTTCGAACAGAACCACGTACATAAGGAATAATACAATATGAACAAAAATTATCACAACCATCTTCAATCTTAATAAATGCTCTGGTATGATTATAATCGCTTATATACATATCTTCAAAATCTAAATTTCGATCATTATAAAACTTAACATATTTTTTTTCTGTTTCAATATATTCTTTAATTAACTTATTAATAATAGATTTATCTCTATTACCAATTAATATATCAATATCTAAAGACTCATAAACACTCTGTTTATTCTGAGAACTACAACCTGCAACAACTAATATTGCATTACTATATTCTCTTTTTAACCTTCTAATCATTTTTAAACATTTCTTATCAGCAACATTTGTAACAGAACAAGTATTAACAATAATAATATTTGCATCACTCAAATCTTCTGTATAGAAAAAATTAGATGAAAGCATACTTTCTTTCATCATATTAGATTCATATTGATTTACCTTGCAACCAAAAGTAATAATATTAAACTTCATATACCTCTACCCCAATTCTTGTTGTAATCTTTTTAAAGCTTCTAAGAAAGCTTCTTCTTTTTGAAAACTAATGACTCTAACTTCTAAGTTAGGTGTTGAATCATTTTTTTCTTTTATTAAATTATCTAAATTAACTTTTTTAACTGATAAATCATCATGCATTTCTTCAGTTTCATAATTTAGTTCATAGTTACTTCCCTTTTTTAATAATTCATCGTAACTTATTATTGCTTTATCTTCTTGTTCTTGTTCATAATTTGTAAAATTAATATTAGCTTCTTCTTTATTTTTCATATTCTTCTTCAGTTCCTTCGCTATTTTCATTTCTTGTGTCTCCCCCAGGCTCTTCTCATCCTCATCTTTATTAGCCATAATAAAGTATATGAGCATAACCACAAGAATCATGAGTATTAACACTGCAAAGAAGAACACTACATCAACAAGTCTTAAAGCCATTAATAAACTCCATATATCACTAAATATTTTCATTATTACCACCACAATAATATTTTATCACTTATCAAAATTTATGTTAAGTCTTTCACATCAATTTGACACACCCACATGTCAAACATTGACACCTATTATAGCACTACAAAAGACATTTGTCAAAATTTTTAGCTAATTATTTCTATTTTGTTTCGCATTTATTTTTCATTAAATACTTGACTAGTTACTTTCAAGTCGTTTAACGTACTTTTTTCTATTGGTATAAAATACATTAAATATTTACTACTATTTTTAATTTCTTTATTTACATCATATATTATTTTAACACCATCATCATTTATTTCTAAATTAATATTCTTAATTTCTAGATTATCTTTATATTTAACAAAATCTACGATATAATCATTCTTTTCAAAACTATTATTAGTAAGTAATGTAAATTCACTAGTACCATATTCATTCATAAGTTTAGTATAATCATCATAACTAGTAAGTAGTTTACTTTCATTTTTAGATTTAGATACTACAATACCTTGAGCTACAGCTTTAGGTTTAGTAAAATATCCAGCAGCACTCATACCAAGTATCATAGATATTATAATTACCCCAATTACAAGTAAAATAATTATTATTTTATTTTCATACTCCTCCTTTTTATGTTGATAACTCGACACCGCTGCCTCACCTCGCACAAACCGCGAGATACGGCAGTTTGTGTCTTCCATCACGCCAATTTCTTCACTTCGTACTTATTTTTCACTCGGCCTGACCTAGCACGCGAACGCACTAGACAGGCATGTCCAATCCTAGTTTACCAAACTTAGCTACGGACAGTTTTTATAAATTAAAAATTTGATATAACTATCATGTTATACCAAATTCTTCTAAAACTCTTTAAAAATGGCAACTCTAATGTTAAAATAATAATATCAAAAAAAATAAAAAGGAGTTGCCATGAATAAATTATATAACACTCAAGAGAAAATTACAAATGAAATTCGTAAATTTTTAAAAAATAACATTCAAAACTTGCGAAAAACTCAATTAAATATCATTCCAGAAATTTTATTTGGAATGATTGCTTCTGAATCTGTTGTATCTACAGATATTGCAAAATGTCTAAAAAATGAATTTTCTTATGTTCAGTTGGAATCTGTTCAAAGAAGAATTCGTAGATTTTTTAATAATGATTTATTTGATTCAGAAGCCTTTTTTAACGCTTTAATTACTTATGTTATTTCTAAATATAGTAAAAAACATAAAGACAATAGAATTCATATTACTTTTGACCATATGTTTTCTCATGATAATTATGTTACTCTCATGTTTACCATGAGAATTGGTAAACAAGGTATTCCAATTTGGTTTAAATCTTTTAAACAAGAATACATTAATAAAGAAGTTTCACTTGAAAAAGGTGGTACCATTGCCTTTAATGAAACTTTAATTATTGAAGGAATTAAGCATGTTTCTGCCTTATTTGGTGGAAAATTTGACTTAATTTTCCTAGCTGACCGATGGTTTAATTCTGAAAATATATTAAAGACAATTGCATCTTTAGGCCATACTTACTGCATAAGACTTAAGAAAAACATTAAGATTTTTTCTTATGACAAAAAGGAAGGACATAAAATCTGGAAATGGCTTTATGACTTACCATCACACAAATATCATGCTATTGTTCATAAAGATATTGAACTATATGATTCAAAATATAAAACAAATATTGTAATTAGTAAATATTTAAATACTAAAGATCCTTGGATAATTGTAACTAATAAAGATGTTGAACATGCTATTCAAAATTATTCTCATAGATTTGGTTCTATTGAATGTGTTTTTAAAAATCAAAAAAGTAATGGATTATATTTAGAAGCTATCAACAATGCAAGTGAAAAAGCCTATAATACTATGTATACTTTAGCTTGTACTGTTGTACTTTTTCTAACTATTCTTGGAGCTGATTATTCCAAAAATACTAGATGCTATAAAAATGAGAAAATAGTTACTCACAAAGTATATAAAGAAAAAGGTAAAGTTAGAATTATGTCATTATTTAAAATTGGTTTAACACTTTTTCATCGAGCCATTAATTCGACAAAATATATTCGATTGCCAATAAGATTTATTCTCTATGATATTTAATAATAAAATTTTTATGACATTTTATATTGACATTTACATCAGTAAAATCTTTTTCGAATGCAGTAAATTTAGCAATTGCATAACCATAAGTGTAAATATGTGGTTTTTCATTCTTTTAAACATCTAATTAGCAACATAGCATATCAAAAAAGAGATAAATCGTTCAACACTGGTCGAACTTTTTACCTCTTTTTTCTTAGGTTTTACCGATGTTTTTTCAAAACTGTCCGTCAATCAGTTTACCAAAATCGGATCAGCGGCAGAGCCGCTTCCCGATGCATAGTTCACGGAAGATGAGAGATAGAAGACTGGGCGCACCCCGTACGCATTATCCGCACGGTCGTAGCTCACGATGCCAGTGCTAAGCACACCGAACACATAATAGGCACGGTCCGCATTACGGGAAATAGTCCATTCATACAGCCCCATATACATCCAATTAACATTTTTAATGGCTGCGTCTTCATAATTTTCAAGTTTTGCTGTCCATGCACTTGGTGCTGCTGCAAATCCATAATCAGTTACATACATTAATCCTATTTTTGCACTATATTCTGTTTTATTATCTGTACTATATTTTGTTACTGGATTCACTATTTCATTTTGATATGCTGTTTTGGCTGGTTGTGCTCCTATATTTAACCATGTATTCCCTCCAACCTTCCATGTTGTCATATCAATTTTATTTGCCCATTCTGCTCCTATATTTGTTATGAAGTTTTTATTTAAATTTGTTTTATTTAACAAACTTGTACTCCATGTATTTGAACCCCATCCACTATTTATAGTTGTATTATTTTTGTAATTCCATGTATATCCTGCTATATTAGCTAAATTATTTCCTTTATAAGCTGAATTATCCCAACCATTTGCAGTATACATCTTGCTGTAATCTCCATCTGCACCTAATAAAGTGCTTGTTGCATAATCTGATTTAATTAGTTTTACTTTATCTCCAAATACTCCGATTATTCTATATAGATTATCTGCTGGGCATGGTGTTACGTTTGACCCGAAACATACATAGTTATTTACCTCTCCACTTGCTCCAGCATATCTGTATGAATTATCTCCTGCTCCATTTGTTAGGTTTGCATCATGATAATAAATATTGTTAGCCCCTTGAGTACCTGTGTATAATTTTGCTGTATGACATGCTAACGTATTATCATTGCATGATTGATCAAATCTTTGTTTAACATAAACATCAAAATAAACATAACATTTATCTGATTTATTACCACTCATAAGTACTTTTTTATTTTCATTATCCCATGACAACTCACTACCGTTTTCACATTTAGATAAATTTACATTAAATACATAACCTTCTGTTGGCCATTCACTTCTTGTAGTAATTTCATAATTACCTGAACCTGCACTTGTTTCAAGCATCATTGCTATACCACTAGATGATGGCATTATTTTATTATTTTCATAAACTAAAGCATCCTTTTTATAACATTTAAATAAATAAAAACTAAAACTTCCCACTAATATAATACCTAGTACTACTAATAATTTAATATGCTTCTTCATATATAACCAGCCTTTGCAAATATTTTATTCTCATAAATATTGTACTACAAAAAAAGTAATATGTAAATATAAAAACGAATATAAAAAAACAAGCTATGATTAGTTTATGATAATGTCTTAAGTGTTAGAAATATGTAGTAACATATGTCACTTGAGGTGGCCAAAATGAGAAAGGCAGAATTAATTGACCACAATGGTAACAAAAATCGAGCTGTACAAAAACTCGGTATATCAAGAAGACAGATTGACCGTCTAATTATTATATATAAGGAAAAAGGCAAATCTGGTTTTGTCCACGGAAACCGAGGACATAAGCCCCAAAAAGCACTAGATAAGTCAATCTCCAAAATATTATCCTACTTTATAAGAATAAATACTATGATTTTAACTTCAATAATTTTAAAAAGTTTTTAGAAACTAAAGAAAACATATTTGTTTCTTATAAATTTATTTATAATACTTTAACTAAAGAAGATATTTTATCACCTAAGGCAAGAAAAAAAACAAAACGGGGATATGCAAAGAACAAGTTATTAGAGGAAAAGAAAATAAACCTTGCTATGTCAGAAGAACAAATTAATACAATTGTTAATCATAAAAATTGATTTAGAAACATCTTCTGTTTCTCAAGCCAAAGGATTAATAGAAAGAACAAATGGAACTTTTCAAGGTAGATTAGTACAGAAATAAAAACTTGAAAATATTACTACTATTGAAGAAGCAAACAAGTATTTAACAGAAGTTTTTGTACCTGAATTTAACAAAGAATTTGCACTAGATTATAAAAAGTTTCCTACAGTATTTAAAACGCGTCCTTCTGAAGAAAAGATCAATTACACTCTAGCCGTTTTAAGTCCTAGAAAAATTGATAATGGTAATTCTATTAATTACAAAAATAAATACTATCAACCATATATCAATAATGAATTAAAATGTTTTTCATCCAAAACAGAACGTCTTGTTATAAAGGCTTTTAATGGAGATTTATTAGTAGCAATTGATGATCAAGTTTTAGAATTAAGAAAATTATCTAGGAATGAAATGTTTTCAAACAATTTTGATAATGTTGTTGAAAAGGTAGAAAAAACAAATGCAAAGAAGTCATAATTATCATAAATATACTTAATTTTTGCTTTTGTTTGATAAACATTTAAAATAATAGTATTGGATATCTGTCAAGGGCGAGCATAGCGAGTTCACTTTACCCTTTACTGATATTCAATACTATAATACAATTTCAATTCAAACAAAAACGAGAATTATTTTCCCGTTAATGTTTACATTTTTTTGAGACATTTTCAAAAACTATTGACAAAAAATCTAATAAAAATATTTCATTCTTAATTAAAACTATCTCTAACTTATTATCTTATATGGATCACTACTTGTACCAGTTCCATTTACTTTAACATTTCTTATTATATTTATAACTGGTCTAATACCCCTTAGCAAATTACCACTAACACTATAATCTATCGCACCATTACTTGTAACCATAAATGGATAATATAAACCATTATTAATGCTTGCTCCGCTCATCGTATAATATGATAATTTAATATTTTCATTATATAAGTAATAACTTTTATTATCTTTATTAGACCCACCTGCAAGCATTACTTCATCTACTGTAAGAAGTCCAACTTTAGAATTAACTAAATCTCCTAAACACACATAATTTGGTATTTTATCTTTTATAATTCTATTATAACCAACCATATTTATTCCATCACTATCTAATATATAATCATTACAATATTTATAATAAGCTATATAATCTGCGTAAAGACTCAAATAACTATTATACCAATTATCAAGTCTTTGTTTTATTAATGAATTAGAAAAACTATAATCTGTATCATAATACTTACCTATTTCTTCGATTAATCCATCAAGTACTACCTTTACTGATCCATCTCCATTTATTTTAACAATCTTCCAATTTAACCCTGCAAAAGAAAAATTATTATTTAAAGTATTGCCTCTAAAATAATATGCAACTCCTAAATCATCATCTTTTTTTAATAATCCTTCATCAAGTGTTGCAACTTCTCCATTTAATGTAATACCAGCATCTCCAACTTTATTATTTGCAAGTAATACATCTATAAATGTATCATTTTCATTATTCTTTAAACCAACTTGTATTGTACCAGAATAAGTTTCTTTATCATTTGCTTTAAAAGTTATTGTATAATTAACAGTTTCATTTCCATTTATAGAAACTTGATTTGATATAATATCTGATTTTAAATTATCACTTATTTCTAAATTGTCAGATGAACTTAGTTCATAAGACACATCTTCTGCATAAACATCTTTAAGCTGAATATAATAATATTTTTGTTCATTATCATTGTTTGTTACAGAAAAAGCTATCTTCTGATTACCACTTAGTTTAAATGTTTTACCACTTAAATAATTAATAGTTATTTCTCCATCAACCACAATATCAGAATCATCTGTAATTTTGTGATAAAAAAGATAACCAACTCCAACAGATGAAGTTAAAATGATTGCAACAAAGATAATAAACAATAATGATTTAAAACGCATTCTCAAATTAATGTCACATCCTTTAACATCTTTATTTAATTATATATTATGCGAACAAAAAAAACAAGCAAATTTTGCTTGTTTTTTAAAATTTATGCAGCTTCAGTAGTAATTTGAAGATTATAAGTAATACTTCCACCAGATGCATTGTTTTCACAGTCAACATCTTGTCCTTCAATCCACATATAAATTCTTACCTTTGTAATACCACTTGTTAATGATAAGAATGCAAATCTATCAGCAAAAGTTTCATTAGTTGAATACTTCATTGTAGTATTACCAAAGTATGTAGCATTATCAGTAGCATTAGCTTTTCCAACTAAAACATTATTTTCTTTTGTTATATCAGCTTTAATTCCATCATAAGCAATTTGTGTTGCACCAGTTTCTTGTGTAGTAATATTATATGTATCTCTTGCATGAGCAACAGCTGCAGCTTTATGAACATCAATATTAGGTTCCCAAATATTAACTGGAGCAGCTGTACCAGCATTTAAAGCTTGAATATTAGCAACAGTATCACCAGCAGTAGTATTTCCTAAAACTATAAATGCCATTCTTGAAGCATTTTTAATACCTGAATCATCACCTTCAGCAACTACACCTGAAGTACTAGTTAAATAAGTTTCAGTATCTTGATCTACTTTAAAGAATAAATCAAATGCAATAAATTTACCTTCAGTACCATTAGTTTCAGTACTCTTTGTAGCTGTTAAGATATAATCCCCATCTGCATTAGTATCAACAACACCATAATACATTTTCATTAAACCATCAGTATCCATTTCACCAACTGTTGAAACAGGTTCTACAGCAGCAGGAACTTGATTCTTAGCAGCAGTATATTTTGCAATAGCACCTTGAATATCAGCAGTTTGAATGATTGACTTCCAAGTTGTACCATCTACGGAAATTTGAATACCATTTTGTGCTGCAACATTAACTGTAATTTTATTAACATTAACAGTCTTATTAGCAGTGAACCATGCATAAGTTGATGTACCTAGCATAACACCAGTAAATAGTAATAATAAAATTAATAACCCAATTCTTTTTTTATGTTTCTTTTGTCTATCAGAGACTAAAACCGCACCCTTTTTGTTTTCATCTTTTTGCTTTTTTACATCAAGATTTTCATTCATTTCATTTTCCATGACTACACTCCTTACTAGAGAAATATCTCTCTATCATATAAATCTATTCTAACACACAATTCGACATAATGCAACAAAATTTTCACAATTTTATATCACTTGTTTTGAATTAATTTCTATACTTAAAAATTCCGTTATATCTTGATACTTACTATCCACGTAATTAAGAGGAAATTTAACAATTAAGTAGTAATAATTTGTTTCATCTTCCCTGTATGAGAAATTACTATCTGGTGCCTTCATTACCCTAAAATATGTTCCATCACTATCTGCAACTACTTCATCACTAACAAAAGCATTACTAGTATTTGTTTTATAATCATCATTTACAACTAACCTATATTCCAAAGGTAAATTCGTAGTTGATCTAATAACTAAACTATATTCTAAATTAACCTCTAATCTTTTTTTATCTTTAAAATTACTTACACTAAATGCATAAACATATTCATCATTACTTGGTTTTATTTCACTTAGTTTTACTGTATCACTAACAGGTTCTAAATTAATTATATAAAGTGCATATTCTAAAGGTGCTACACTTTTTGCATGTATTTCATATTTAGCATAAGTTATACTTACTATACCTACACTAATTAATAAAATAAAACTAATTAATAAAACTAAATTTTTTTTAATTATCTCTATCTTCTTTTTCATACGTTTTCCTTTCAAGTAAATAAAAGTATAATGCAAAAAGAATAAATGTAACCATCAAAGAAACCATAACTTTTGGATTTTTTAAAACATTTTTCCAAATACCAACTCCAGGCACAACCTTAATTACTTTACCTAAAACATCACATAAATTAACATCTTTATCTATAGAATCATTATAATCCCCTTTAGCAACTATCTTATCACCATCTATTTTTATCACTCTATGAGTTATAAAATAATTATTTTCTTTATAAGTAATAATATCATCTTTTTTTATATCTTTAGTTAATTTAACAACTACAATATCTCCTACATTAATAGTTGGAACCATACTTCCACTTGCAACTTCAAATATTGTATATCCAAAATAATTAATATAATCTTTTTTTAATACATATTTTTCTACATACCCATAAATAACTAAAACAAAAATTATTAAAGTGATAACTATTAAAACATCTATTATTCTTTTTATATATTTCATACACCCTCGCTATACACAGGTATATCTTCACCAAAATATTGACTAGCTTTAACACTTGCACTAATATCACATTTAACACCATCTGCATATTTAATATCATCTAAAACTTCATCATTATTTTTCCAAGAAAAATATATTTTAACACTTTTAGTTATATTTTTTTTGGCATCATCTAATGAAAAAATACCAGCATAAGTATATTTATCTACCCTTATTAAATTCCCATCATCACTTTCTATTTTTTCTAAAACAATACCATTATTATCAATATTATTTAAATCAAGTGACACTTCATAATATATAGCAACATCACTACCCTTTGGACTTAACAAAAGTTCAAAATAACCACTTACTCCAGGAGCAATCTTCCCATTTAATACATTTTCATTATCAAGGACAATTATATTATTTATATTAAAATTTTTAGTATCTACAATATTAGAATCATTTACAAACAAATTAAACTTAGCAACGTTCATATTCGAAGTAAAATCTTTATTACTTTCAAATAAACCATAAGTAATACCAAAACTAAACATAAGTAAAAAGAGTAAACACCCTATAACGATGAATCCTCTTTTCATTATTTTTCTTCCTTATATTCTTTAACTTCTTTTACAACTGCATATATTTCATATAAGAAGAAACATAAAATTGGTAATACAAATATTAATAAATAACCTATTTTTGATGTAAATACATCTAAAAGTGTTCCAAAGAATTTATAAACAACTGTATCATTTACACTACCAATATAATATTCACTAGATACATCATAATTACCATCAATTGTATAAGTATATTCTGTATCAGTTACCTTAGTTCTTTTTAATACATTACTTAAACTAACACTTACTTCATCATTATAATTGTTATAAAAGAATATTAAATCTCCTGGTTTAACACTTTCTAAATCACTATTTCTCTTAACAATTAATAAATTACCCCTTTTAAATGTTGGTTCTAAGCTTTCATCTTCAACTATTATCAAAGACTTATTACCAAATTCTGTTATACCATACTTATTATAATTCATTAAACATGCTGTTGTAAATATTGCAACCGCTATATAAGGAATAATAAGTATACTAAATATTATTTTAATTACCTTCATTTCTACCACCTTGCTAAAATTATTATAACATAAATCAAATATCTTTTTCAATCAATTATGCTAAAAAATTCTATATCTTCAATATTAATACCTAACATATTTATATAGTAATAAATAATTATCTTATAAATTGAATCTCTCAATGCACTTATATCATCATAATTATCTAATAAATCTGTATTTATATTATAGCTAACTAAGCTATAACAATCACTAAATACTAGTTTTATATCTTTTTCTTCACCCAACAAAGATGATTCTAAAAAAGTTTTATATGGACTATAATATATATTTCTTAAATTATTTATACTATTATTTATCTCATCCATAGTTACTTCTTCATTTAATGACTTAATTAATCTAGCTAAATATAAATAATTATTATAATATATTTCTATAACCTCATTATAAGTTGTATCATTATTTAAAAATTCATATAACCTATCAAGTAAATTACTATTACTTAAGTTATCATATAACTCTTTTAATTTATTTATAATACTATTTTGTAGAATTATATATTTACCACTATCTTTATTTTTATTATCTAACTTTTCTATTACCCTATTTATTTTTACTAACTTAGATTCATATTTTTTTATATCTTTAAGAATAGCTTTTATATTACTCTTATAATTATTTTTTTCATTTAATAACTTCTTAGCATCATCAATAATATATGTTATATTTAAATAATCCATATATTCACCTAAAGCATAATAATATTTTATAACATCATCTATATCTATATCATTATAATCTTTATTAAATATATTTTGATAACTTTTCTTTATTGTATCCATTTTAAAATCATTTACATTTAATACTCTATCTTTAAATAAATTATATATTGTTTCTTCATCTTTAAATATATCTTTATCTAATTCCATACGCTTTATTTTATAATCATCAAATATCTCTTTACATGTAGTATCCTTAAGTAAATTATTTTTCTTTACTAAATAATGTTTATCAAATACATTCTTATTTTTTAAATATAAAGACTTAAAATTTAATTCAGCATGAGTTAAGATATCACTACATTTCCAATAAATGTTTTCAAATGTATCTAAAATATCCAAATTATTTAAAAGAGCATCAATATATATTTTTAAATACTTGCTATAATAAAAATCTTTACTTGTTAAATTAATACCAAGGCTAGAAAATGTTTTAATTATTTCTAATATATCTTCATTTACTTTATCTAAACTATATTTATAATATTTACTTACATAATATATATTTTTATCTAAATTAGATTTTTCATAAGAAGTATTAGTGTTAGTAAATAAATATAATTTATCTTCGATATCTTTTAATTTCTTTTTACTATTTTCTAATTCAAGATTAATACTAATATTATTTACTTTCTTCTTTCTTTTTTTTAATTCTTTATCTAAAACACTCTTATACTCTTTATAATTGTTATAAATATTTAATACTTCTTCTTTATAAGCTTTAATATTTTTTTTATTATTTTTAGGTAATGTATCTAAGACTTCTTTTTCTTTATCTATTTTTTGATTTAATTCTTCGATCATTATTCTTCACCTTCATTTAAAGCATTTTCTAAATACTCAAGGAAGCTATTAATTATTTTAATAGCTTCGAGTAATTCTTTATGACTTATCTTTTTTACACTTTCTACATCCATTTTATCACGTCCTTACTTAATAAGCAAATACTTATAAATATTACCTATATATTCATTATTATCATATATCGAAAAAGTTAATCGATATGTACCAGATTTTAAATTATCTTTAAAAGACATAAATATATTATTCTCACTCAAGGCTTTTTCTAACATAATATATTCCTTATCCACTGTTGTATCAATATAATTATAATTGATAAAATCCTTTATGTCTACTAAATCATAATTAAGAGAGTATGGTGTATCATAATTTCTTCGATATAAACTAACTCTAATACTTGGATTTTCTAATACAGATGAGTGTTTTAATATATAAACCAAACTATTATTACCAAGTAAAGTAAATCCACTTGTTTTATCAACAATCATCATTTCATCTCTCATATCAATTGATAAACCATAACTATTATTTAAAACTTTAAAATCTATCTCTGTTGATGCTGATGAATACAATCCATAATAAATACCATCCGGCGAACCAAAAGATTCAATTAATAATTTATATGAACCTGGTGCAAATGAAACTGGGGTATTAATCTTTATATCACTAGATACATTAGCAACACTAAATGCTATATTAATACGCGTTGTTCCATCAGTTCTTGGATAATATGTTTTACCATTTAAATTAAATGATAAACCGAGTAGTGATGCACCAGTAACTATATTTCCATTGGCATCAAATATTGATAATTTAATACCAAGTTTTTCATCATCAAAAGTAGTATCTGCAACTTCAACATTATTAAATATTGGTTTAACAAAATTAGTTTTAATATTTAAATATGCTATATTACCTGGATATAATTCTTTTGATTTAAATGATGCATCAAGTTCAATTTTAGCAGATACACCAGCATAAACACTATAAAACATTGAAGATTGACTAGCACCAAGAACTGATGTAACTGTTCTATTTTCTTTATTTCTAAGCTCAATAAGTAAACTTTTATTTATTTGATTATCAGTTATATTGGCACCACTAAAATCAACAATAAATATAAATTCTTCATGAGTATATTTATCTGTATCATTATAATATATATTATTACTTCTCTCATCACTATACAAATTATCTAAACTAGTACTTCCCATTTTAGTAAATTTAGAAAAATCATACGAGACTTCCTTATATTTTCGATATTCCTCTTCCCCATTTATAACATCATCTCTAGTTACAACATGATAGTAATATTCAGGAACTGTTCTTGTAACAATATCAATCATTGTTATCTTTGTTCCCTCAGGAAAAAGATATGTTGAAACTAAACTACGATGATATCCTTCTTTATATGGAGTAGTATCACTTGGCATATATAATGAATAATATGTTGAAAATGAACTATTATTAGTAATACGAACATCACTAGTTGCAAACATTTCATAGTGCTTTGATGGAGCAATAGTTGCTTCATATTCATTAGTATTATATAAAGCTCTGGTTAAATTAATTATAACATTTACTCTTTCTACTTTACTATTTAAATCATCCACCTTTGTTGTAACTAACATTGATACAATTACTGAACCCATGTTACCAGATGTTTGTAAGTTCTTTGAGTGATACAAATAAAATACTAAACTTGGAACACTAGTTGTATTTTCTCTTTCAAAATCTTTAGTGCCTTTTAAATTATCATTAGTTCCTGTTAAGAAAGATAATGTTCCTTTTGTAATAAAACCAGATCCATTTTTAACACTTAAGCCCATTATTTTATCAGCATCTTCGGGATTACTTGCAATTCTTGGAACATCTGCTTCATCTATGAAAGATACTGATGAATCTAACCCATCATAGTTAAAACCAACTATTGAAAATACACTATTTGCATTGTAATTATTTCTAAGTGGAAGTTCAACAGTACCAAGGGTTAAATATTTTGATGCTGTTAAGGTTATTTCATATGATGCAACTTGTTCTCCGATAACCCACATGTAATAGTTTGAATCTTCTGGTATTGGATTTATATAATCAACTTTTATAACTTCCGAATTATCTTCAGGAATAAAGTTACTATAGAACCCATTTATTTTGATATCATGATTTGTTTGATGAAGACCAAGAACATAAGAACCACTCATGAACGCATAGGCATCACTATTTGAAACATTACTACCTTGTTCATATTTTGGATTATATAAAGCAGTAATAGCATTTTTACTTGCATTAAGTTTATACATACCAAAGAAAGTCATACCAGATACTTCACCATATTGAGTAACTTGTTCATTAATAGCAACATTTAAATTCTTTCCTTCAAGCATATATAATCTATTATTAACATTTTTAGTAACGGTTCCGTCATCAGAAATATCTACACTTGCTAAAATTTCATTTCCATCTACATCTACTAAACTACTGAAGTGTTCAAGTAAGTTTGAACCAGTTTGTAAGAACAATGTTGAATTATTTTTAAGTTTTAAATTTTTAACACGACTTATTGTAAATAAAACATCTGAATATTCATTAGTTCTATCCGTTGCTCCGTATAATTCAATCGCACTATTGCTAATTGTTACAATATCCGCTCTTTGAATTGATATATTTTTTTGATAATTATCAAATGTTCCATAGTTATCAATATTTATATAACTATAACCTGTGGTACTTGATGCATTTCCTGAACCAAATATTGAACCATGCATTGCAAAATTATCATAACCTTTTCCATCAATCTTAATATTTATTCCAACAGTTACACTAATAAATGAGTAATCGTATATTTCACTACCTGATTCATTAGCTTCACCACCACCAAATATTGTACCAGCAATATCTATATCAGATTTAGTTAATGTTTTATCACTTATTACATTTTCACCAATATTTACAAAAGCCTCACCATAAACAACTGATGTATTTGCTCCGCCATAAACAGAACCTTTGATAGTACCACCTGCTATATTTACAGTTGATGTTGAATTATCATTCTCAGATTTTCCAGTCGCTGCAGCATTACCTCCACCAAAAACATGTTTTGTAATATTTGCTTTATCAGATATATTTACTAAAGTATTTTTATTTACAATCGCAGTTTGACCATTACCTCCGCCATAAACAGAACCACCAATAGATCCACCTATAACAGAAACATTAGTGCTGTTGGTAACAATTGCTTGATTACCTCCACCATATATATTTTTAGAAATATTACCTCCATTTATTTTAACTACTGGGTTATCAGTTACAGCTTCATTTCCTCCACCATAAACATTTGTTATGTTTCCATCATCAATTAAAACACTTGAATTTACGGTTTTACCACCAACATTATTACCACCGTAAACATAAATAATCTTTTCACCAGTTTTATCAACATATGAATTTGTTCCATTTCTTCCTTCAAATTTATGAGATAATGTAAATTCAGATGCTGATGCTTTCGATAAGACTTCGATTTCAAAAGAAATTGATGAGTTAGCTGGTATTGGATTTGTTCCATAATAGATGTTATTTTCATTAAATGAATATGTAAAATCTTCTTCAGTAATTGCAGTTGATGAATAATTTGTAAATAATTTAGAATCAGGAATATATAATGAACCATTATAATGAGTTATTGATGAATTTGTGTTATTTACAAGTTCAACTTTTATTTTTGCTAAGGTTGGATATTCAGTACTTTGCCAAGTTGTTGCTTCTAGAGTATAGGTTACATTTGCTAAAACTTGTGGTGTATCTTGTAACTTGGATGCAACATTTACATTTGAGTTTGTTACAGTACCAGTGACATTTGACCCACCATATACTTCTTTGATACTTCCTCCATTTACTAAGACATTGGTTGTATCTACGCTTGCTTCACGGCCTCCGCCAAAACAATAATCTATAGTTTTTGATGCATTATTAACTGTGATGTTACTTGTATTAGTATTTGCTTTGTTACCTCCGCCATAAACTTCTTTTACATTTACTCCATCAATTGTTACATTAGTTATTGAAGTAGTTCCTCCGGCATTGTTACCACCATAGATATATGATGATTTTCCATCAGTTGCATTAACTATTGATTCTGTAACAGTACCAGTGACATTTGATCCACCATATGTATTTGTAACTACGCCATTATTTATGGAAACATTAGATACAGTTGTAACATCAGCACTTTCACCACCACCATAAGTATTAGTTATAATAGCGTTATCTGTTACAGTAATATTTGTTGTATCTGTTGTTGCAAGCTTACCTCCACCATATGCATTAGTGGTATTTCCGCCCTTTATTGTAACATTACTTGTTATAGTACTTCCTCCGATATTATTTCCACCATAAATATTAGAAAGTATTCCTCCATTTACTATAATATTAGATGTTGTAACATCACCAGTTTCATTTGATCCACCAAACGTATTAGTTATGTTTCCATCATTTATTGTTACATCACTAGTTGTAAGATTTGTTTTATTACCTCCGCCATAAACATTTTGGATTACCCCATTATTTGCAACGACTTTAACTGATTTACTTGGCATACCTGATACATCATTTGCACCAAAGACATTAGTTATTTCTCCATTATTTACTGTAACAAGAATATCACCATAAACCTTTGGAGTATATGTATCATTTCCTTGACCACCACCGAAGACATTAGTAATTTTTCCTTTGTTTACCGTGACTTTTGTATTGTAATCTGAAGCACTTCCATTATTCGAAGTTCCATTTACTGAACCAAATGAACTTCCGCCATAAACTGAATTAATAACTGGTAATGTATCATAATCATCACTACCTATAACTATATTGACATTATTACCAACGAAAGTACCAGGACTTGATGAACTTTGATATCCACCTAGACCTCCACCATAAACTGATGAATGAATTGTTCCTCCATAAATATTAATATTTATATCTCCATAAATTGTTCCCTTTTGATTGGCACCACCATATAAACCACCATAGATGTCTCCATCATACATATTAATTGTAACAGTGGCACTTTTTCTTGATGAACCACTTCCGTTTTTATTTCCTCCACCATATAAAGAACCATAAATTGTTCCTCCAAGGATTTCAATATCTGTTGTTGTGCTTGATTTTGTACTACTTACACCAACTGATGAAAAATTACCTCCACCATAAACATCATTATTTATCTGAGCTTCATCATTAATTATAATAACTGATGCATCACTTGAACCAATTGTGTCATACGAACTATTTCCATTACCTATACCAAATATGTTACCAGCAGTTGCTCCATATAATTCATTCTTATTATTAACATATTCACTTTTACCAATTATAGCTTTTCCACCGACATAAATATATGCACTTCCATTAACGGTACCTTCTCCATTACCAGATTCATATCCATTAGAACCGCCGAAAACGCTATAGTTAATTGTTCCACCAGTCATTTGAACAATACGATTTCCATATGTTGCAGTTTGACCAGCTCCACCAATGACCATATCAATTTCGCCACCAGTTATATACATATAAGAATCATTATAGTTACTCCTGTTTGTTCCAGTGATTGGTCCCCCGATTAAATTATAAGTGTAACCTCCTTCATATTTTACTCGTCTTGATGTATAATGAGTTCCCCAACCACGTCCACCTATGTAAATTCCAGCATAAGCGTCATATTTGTTTTTTCCAAAAGAGCCACTGCGAACTATTAAATCAAAACCAATATCAACCGGATCAATTGTGTAATAGATTCCACCCCATGAACCACTTGATGCATAAGCAATTACTAAATTATCATTATTTTTTAATACTTTATCATAATCATTACCATATAAACCTTTAGCCTTGATATAACTAGATGAATTTTGATTTATACCGCCATTAGATAATGAAATACTATTATAAAAACCAGATTCAATAATTAATTTATATTTTGTTTCTTTATTTCTAGAACCTGTCGCAGAATTAGATCCACCAAGAACTGAATCAAATGATGCATTTGTTCCGCTTTGAAGTATACCACGACCTAATTTTACATTGTGCCAATTACCATAAAAGCTACCGATAGAATTTGTATCACCTGTTGTATCTGATTTAGAATTAGTTAAAGAACTCCCATAATTTACTTTAACATTTTCTAGTGTTAAATCATTATAAGCATAGACACTTATACCATTCCAAGCATCAGTTCTTAAATTCCATGTAGCATTATTACGATAATCTATTCCATTGTGTAAACTTGTTAGAGTAAAAGGTTTATTAACATTTGACCAACGACTAGATATAGAATTAGTTAAAACTGCAATGTTGGTATCTCGAGTTGGCAAATAATAATATTCATTTTCTTCTTGATATTTATTTTCGTTGCCAACATCATCATAATATTGAACTAACTCATAAAGAGTACAACCCCCGTTTGTATTACAAGTACCTGTTTGTAAAACTCCATTTATGTCATATAATCCTTCGATGCTTGCGTAACGTGAAATTGTTACCTTTTTATAATAAGCAGACATGTTTGCATCCATTCCTAGATTAGGATTTTCTTTTTCTTCAGTTGAAATGATTGGTCTATCTAAAGTAGATGGATCAACTAAAGTCATATTATTATTTACCAGTTCATAATAATCTTGACCATCTTTATAATTTTCATTTGTTATATAAGAATAGTAAGTACAACCATCACTATTAAAACAGGTACACCATCCATTTTGATAATTACCATTTTGATTATAATAGCCACGACAGCTGCCCCAATAATTAATTGTAACAGCTTTATAATAACCGCTCATATCAAAATCTCCATACGTTATTTCAGTATAAACAGCACTTACCTTTTTCATTGTCTTAGAATCAAAATTACTTAAGTTACTCCATGAATTTGTAATTACTTCAACATTAGCATCTAGCCAACTAGCATGCATCGTTATATCAATATCAGTTGTTGTATCACTAACAGGCACCTTTACATACCTTGTATAATATGTATCATCATAAGATATTTTTGCTCCGGGATAATTTGTTGTCCATCCATTGAAGCCTTTGTCATTTGGTCTATTTACAAATGGGTTATCAATAAGTTCAATAGTTACATAGCCATCCACTATGGGATAAACACTATAATAAACATAAGTATCTTGTAATTCTGTATTTGAAACATAGCCTTTAAAATTTGAATTCCTATCAACGCTCGAATAAGTAATCTTAACTTTGATTAAATTTGAATCATTATATATGTTTTTATTTACTTTTGTTGGCATCGTTCCATCTGAATCAGTATAGTTTTGCCCCATGTAGTAATAATAATCTGCCTCTTCATTATCAACTGTTACAACATTATCAGTTATTCCACTTCTTCCTGAGGAAATAGTATTTGAATTAATTCTTGTTATATTTTCGCCGAAAGTAAAAAAGAAAGTAAAAATATTAAAACCTAAATATATAATACATATACTTATTAAAATAAAATGTATTTTGATATTCTTATTTTGAAATATTTTTGCTTTCATATTAAAACTCCTTAATTATGATGGATTTGTACTAAATTGAAATTTGAAGTCTAAGTTACCAACAGCTGAATTATTTTCACAATCAACATCTTGACCTTCTAGCCATGCGTATAATCTTATTTTAGTAATACCACTATTAATGGAAAATATTTCTTTGTTATTGATAAAATTAGCTGGAGTCAAATAACTAACGTTTACTTTTCTAAATAGATTTGGATAATTAACTTGATTTGCTTGATTTACGTAAACATTTTTAACCTCACTTGCTATTCCATCATAAGAAACAGGTTGATTATTTTCTTTTCCAACAGTAATTCCATAAACATCTTGAGCATGTTTGATACCATATTCATTGTGAACATCATAATTTGGCTCCCAGATGTATACATCATTTAATGTGGCATTATTTAGATTTTGAACAAAATCAGGATTTGCATTTGATACTGTGTTTCCTAAAACTACGAAGGCAATTCTAGTTGCATTTTCTATACCTGGTAGTTTATCACCGACATATCTAGCTCCGGATTCTGGAGTTAAATATAACTTAGTATCTTTATTACTTTTTAAGAATATGTCAAAAGCTATGAACATTCCATCAGCATTATTACTACTTTCAATTTCACGTGATGCATTTAATACATAATCACCATTAATATTATTAGTAACACTACCATAATACAACATTAATTTACCATTTTCAAGCCCCCCAGCAGTAGAAACTGGTTCTAATTTTACTGGAAGTTGATTTATGCTTGTTTTATATGTTGTTGGAGCTTGAATTAAATCTTCGCTTGAGACATATGATTTAAATGTTTTGGCATCTGCTGATATTTCGATTCCACCTTGAGCTTCAACACGAACCTTTAGGGAATCAACATAAACTATTCTATTTACCGTAAACCATGCATAAGTAGAACTTGCTAAAAAAACTCCGGTAAAAAGAATAAGTAATAATAAGAATATTTTTTTTATTTCTTTTTCTTGTTTTTTACGTTTCTTACTTTTCTTATTCATCTAAATGTTCCTCCCTAATTTCCATGTGCATTTTTATTTCTCCACCGATTATGTCATTTAAACAATCTGGATCATCACCTTCTAAATAGATAACAATTGTAAATTTATCTACATCTCCTACTTTAAAATCATTTCGCGATTTTAAAACTACCACATCATCTTTATAAAAAGGTTCAGTGTTTTTCTCAGCTTCACCGGTCTCATTATTTATTTTTGCATAAACTGTCTCTTCATCATTTAAAAATACAATAACTCTAACTGCTTCATCTACTCTCTTTATAACATCATCAATAATAATTGAATACCAATAATTAACACTAACTTCGCCTTCATTTTCAATATAAAATGTGTAAGCAATGTAATTATCACCATTATGACTTCCGCCATTTGATGAAGTATGAACATCTTTAGGTATCCAATCATATGAAATATTATCCATATCATTTAAAGCACTAGCAAATAATTTTCTTTGATGAGCTTTTTCATTTGGATTAGAATATAAAATTATTCCTTTTTCATCTTGGAGTTTATTATCCAAAGTAATTGTGAACTTATTTACATTAAATACAATACCTAAGATTGTGAAAATAAGTAAAAATACTAAGATTAATAAACCTATTACTACTTTAGTTTTTAAAAAAGCTTTTTTTCTTTTCTTTATTGTATCAGCGGTTACAATTACTTCTTTAGCCATAATATTACTCCTCATCTTTAGTTTATCACAAATGAATTTAAGTGTTCAATGAATTTTAACCATTAGACATTGTACTAGACACTTTTTTATGGTATAATTTTTAAAAGATAAGGTGATGAAATGTGAATGTGGTTCGAAAAATGACTTTGTTAGTGGCCATTATTTCTTTGTTATTCTGTTTTTCGACGATTAATGAAACTTATGCTAAATACAACACAAGTTTAGAAGGAAAAACAAATATGTCAGTTGCGAGATGGCACATTTTAGTTAATAATCAAGATGTCAGAAACAACTCAAGCACGAGTGCTGAACTCGCACCCACATTTCTTGGAACTGAACATATTGCACCGGATGTAATAGCACCTACTAGTGAAGGATATGTTGATTTAATAATTGACTCTTCACAAGTCGATGTATCATTTAGTTATACAATAACACCAGATGTTGATGCAACAAGTTCAGTTACTGATTTAATCGTAACTGGCTACACCGTTAATAGCGGCGAAAAAATTGCTATTAACAATGGTCAAAGTATTACAGATAATATATATAAAATAGATAATGTTAACTTAACAACCATCCGACTTTATGTAAAATGGGATGATTCTAACAATAGCAAGATGACAAATGAAGAAGATACAAACGCATCTTTTATGAATGAACAAGCTAAGTTAAAACTAAATATTCAGTTTATACAAATACCAAATTAAATTTGAACTACCTCACGGCAGTTCTTTTCTGCTTCAACGGGATTTCTCCCTCCACAGACCAATTTCGGATCCGGCCGACCCTACTTATAATTTTTATTTTTTCTTAAGAGTTAATCTTTTTTGAACTTCTTCCACCGGTATATCTAATGTATC